>JAPPPF010000019.1 GCA_028817665.1 Magnetovibrio sp.
CACGGATTCCGCCGCGGCCTTCTCCATGGTCGGAACCGCGTCGCCGGGAGGCGTAGCCGGGGCCATCGGCGTGGCGTCGGGGACCGCTTCCGCGGTTTCGGCCGGCGGCGCTTCGGGCGCCGCGCCCGGCGTCTCGGGCGCCATGGCCGGGGCCGGCGTTTCGGCCTTCTCATGCGCGCTCCGAACGCCCTGCTGGACGTGCAGCGGCCCGACGTGGTCTTGCACCATGTCGGCCACCGCCGGCATCGCGTCGCCGACGATCAGATTGACGATCTCCACCGACCGGGCGTCCCACAGTTTCTTATCGATGACGATCTCCCGGCGCCGGTTGGAGACCACGGTGCCGTAGGGCGCGCGGAGTTCCCAGACCGTGGTGATCCAGATGACCGAGCCGTGGGTCCGCATGTTGTCGACCCTGCCGATCACCGTCGGCCCCTGATTGTTGACGTCCTTCGCCAACACGGCGGGCCGTTCGGAGTCACGGAGCGTCGCCGCCACCGCGTCCGCCAATACCAACTTCAGCGGTCCGTCGATCCCGGCGACCGGCAGAACATGGATGACGTTGGTCGATTGCAGCAACGGCGGTTTGGCGTCATCGGGCTTGGACGGCGGCGAAGCGTCCTGGGTCATCGTTGTCCCGGCGCAGGCCGAAATGGCCAGCGCCAACACGGCGGCGGCAAGACGCGCCGGCAGGCCGCACCGCGCCCGCGCCGTCCACTGACCCGTCAGCCGCTTCGACAATTCCCGGCACCCCAAACGCAACATCGGTGAGCTAAATCTAACAGGCCGCATGGCACATTTCACCGAAAACAGATGTCCACGGATGCGCCATCAGGACGCCGGCGCGCCTTCGCCAGTGCCGGGCTTGACCGGCAGGACAGGCTCCGGCGACAGCTCCGGTGGCGGCAGTTTCGGTTGATCGTCGGTGTCGACGACGTCCGTCTTGAGGCGGCGCTCCGAAGCGGTCCGGTAGCGCACGGTTTCATCGGCCCGGTCGAGGACGCTCTTGATTCCGCCGACCGCCGCGGCGGCGATGATCGAGGCGGTCTCGCCCCAGCGCCCATCGAACGTTCCCTGGGGCACTTGGTTGCGTTGCACCGCGTGACCGACGACGTCGCCGTCCGGATAGGTCACCGTCCACCGGACCAGAACGTTCTGCTTGCCGTCGACCGGCCGGGCAAGTTTCACGTCGGCCCGCAGCACGTGGCGCGCCGCCGCGGCCTCGGTGGTCACCGCGACCTTGGCGCCGACCAGGGCATAGCGAATGGCGCGGGTCAAAGAGGTGTCGCCGTCGCCGGGCGCCCCCTTGATCGGCTTGACCCAGACGCCCGAGGCGACCGGCGTCACCGGCTTCAGGGTCTCGTCCTCGGGCTCGACCACCTCGGCGATCAGACGGCCCGCGGCAGCCCCCACGTCGCCGATCAGTTTCGGCGAGCCCCACTGCCAATCGAACTGCGAACCCTCGACGTCCTGGACGAAGGTTAAAAACGGCTCGTCCTTGCGGTCGGTGAGGCTCCAGTGGACCCGCGCGACCTTGCCCGGCGCCGCGCCCGCCGCCAGCGGCTCGACCTTGCCCTTGAGGGTGAACCGCATGGCCTCGCCGCCTGCGGTGGTCGCCGGAATGCCGCGTTGGACGAGATCCTTCGCCACAGAATCAGCGAGCAACTTGGCCATCGGTTTCGGCGGCCCCTCGAGCATCAGCACCCGTACGCCATTGGCCGAATCGGTGCGAGTCAGGAACCCCCGCCCGGCGTCGGGCGGCGGCTGAAAGGGTTTCGGCAACTTTCCGCACGCGCCGATGGCGGCCATCAGGACCGCCACCAGGATCATCCGTCGAAATTGCCGCCCGTCCACCGCTGGCCGTCCCCTCTACGTCATCGCGCACGTCGCCATCAAACCGACGACGAGAAACATGGCGAATAGAATCAGATAAGGCATGCCGCTTATCTGACGACCATGTCCAAAGGCGAACGGGACAGACGCTCGTTGCCCGTCTCGGTCACCAGAACTGTCTCGCCCAGGGTCATCGCCAATGCCGTTTCGGAATCCATGATGATCATGTGGCAGAAGATCACCATACCGGGTTGAAACACCCGCGGATTTCCTTCGTACATCATAGCCCAATCCATCCATGTCGGCGAGAAAGTGGTCCCGAGGCTGTAACCGCAGGCGTTGAGACGATGCGCGCGGAGGCCGGCCCGGTCGAGGGCCTCGGCGTGCGCGTCGAACGCCTCGCCGAAGGTGTGGCCGGGCACCACCGTGGCCTCGACGGCCGCCAGCGCGTCGCTGGCGGCGCCGTGAAACATCTTCTGGCGTTCCGACGGCGCGCCGGTGATGAAAGTGCGCATCATGGCCGCATGGTAGTGCCGATAGGCACCGGCCCATTCCAGGGTCAACTGATCCTGCTCGTCAAGGTTGCGACGGCCCGTGTAATACCGGCAAAGCAACGCGTCGCGGCCCGACCCGATAATGAATTCATTGCCCGGATAATCCCCGCCGCCACGGAACACGGCGCCCTGCATGGCGGCCAGGATGTCGCCTTCCGAGGCGCCGGCGCGGGTGTGGGCGACGGCCTCGTCGTAGGCATCGTCGGCGAGCTCGGCGGCGCGGCGCACATAGGCGATTTCGGCCGGACTCTTGACGACCCTGAGCGCGCTGACGAGGTCCGAGGCATCCACCAGAGCGCAAAATCCATCCATGGATTCCGCCACTTTCTGGCCGTTTCGGGCAGTCAGACCGTAGGCTTCCCACTCCACGCCGAGACGCTGTCCCCGGCAACCGAAAGCATCCAGAATCTCACGCAACTCGTCGGCGGGGCCGGCATCGGGACGGTCGACCCAGATCCGTATATCGTCGATCATCGAGGTGTGTTGCGCTTGCCGGAGATCGGGCGCCCGGGTCAGCAACATGAGGCGGCCGTCGGCGCCCATGTACAGACATTGGAAGAAGACGTAGCCGAAGGTGTCATACCCGGTAAGATAGAACATGCTTTCCTGGCGGAACATCAACAGGCCGTCCAGGCCGTCCTCGACCATCGCCCCGCAGGCTTTCGCACGGCGCTCGGCCAGTTCCTCTTCGCTAAAATGCAGGGCCATTCATGCGTCCTCCATGACGATGGCCGAAAGCCCTCGGCCGTAATCGGGCTCGCCGCGATGGGTGGCGCGCCGGTAACTGAAGAAGCGGGCATCCTCGACGTAGGTATCTATGGCGACGTCATCGACGGACGCCAGGCCCAAACCGCGCAACCGATCGACGACGTATCCGGCGAGGTCGAACATCTGGTGGCCGGGCCGCCCGGACGGCTCGAAATAGGCGGAATTGGCCGAATCGGCGGCGACGAAGGCGTCGTGGAACTCGGGCCCGACTTCGTAGGATTCCTGGCGGATACACGGACCGAGCGCGGCGGCGGTCCGCGCCCGCGACGCCCCGAGGCTCTCCATCGCCTCGACGGTGGCGCCGAGCACACCGCCCAGCGCCCCCTTCCATCCGGCGTGCGCGGCGCCGATCACGCCGGCGTCCGTGTCGGCGAAAAGCACGGGCGCGCAATCGGCGGTCAGGATCCCGAGCGCGACGCCCGGACGCCGCGTCGCCATGGCGTCCGCCCGGGGCCGGTCGGCGGCGGGCCAGGGCCGGTCGACGATCAACGCATCGCCGGAATGTACCTGATAGAGAGTCGCCAAGTCGTCGGCGTCGCAGCCGAGCCGCGCCATCGCCGACTGCCGGTTGGCCGCGACGTTGGCGGCGTCGTCGCCGGAGCCAAAGCCGCAATTCAGGGAGTCGAACAAGCCGCCGCTGGTGCCGCCCTCGCGGGTAAAGAATCCATGCCGCAGACGGGCCGACGACGACAGGTTCGAGGCGGTAATCATCGGCGGATTATGGAACTCCGGCCGGCGTTTGAAAACCGCGATTGCATCCTGTCATTCGAACCCGGGTGGCGCCTCGCCGTCCTGCCCGGCGAAACCCATGACCAGGAACAGGCGCCCCATCTGCTCGGCGCTGACGAGCCGGTCCAGCGCCGAATGGATCTCCGCCGCCTGATCCGCCGTCGCCGTAGCCGACAGCGCTTCGGCGCGCTGGCGGATGCCAAGGGCCTCCAGGAACGGGCCCTGAGGGCGCGGCCCGTATACCGCCGTGCCGGCCTTGGCCGCCGCCTCGCCGAGGCATTGAAAATCCACGTGCGTGGTCAGGTCCGCATCGCCGGGGTCGCTCAACACCTCGTGGTAGGCATGATCCTTGACCGCTTGCAGGGTGTCGCCGGCGGCGCTCACCGCGTGTCCGTAGTCGATGATCAGCGCCGCGCCGCCGGCCCTGCCGATCCGGCCGGCCAGGGCGGCGGAGACCCCGGCGCTGGCGGCCGCCACTTCGACCACGCTGCCGGCCGGCGCCGTGGCCAGCGACGCCGGCAGCGGCAGCGAACTTGCGGGCTCCGGCGACAGTTCGAACCGCAGCCCGCCATCGTCGCCGCAGCCGACGAGGCGCTCGCGCCAACCCTCCGGCGAGCGCTCGAACTGACGCACCGGCAAGGCGTCGAAGAACTCATTGGCGACGGCGATCACCGGACCGTCGGGCACGCTGGCGAGGTCGTGGTGCCAGATGGGACCGTAGTCGGCCAACGCCTCGCGCTGGCGGGCCCTGAGCGCGCGGCTGGTTTCGATCAAGTTGAGCTCGAGCGCCTCCATGAACGCGGGGTCCTGGCCGGCGGCGCGGAGCGCGTCGGACATCAGCGTCCCGCGCCCGGGGCCTAGCTCGATCAGGTTGAACGGCGCCGGTCGGCCGATCTGACGCCACACGGCAACACACCACAGCCCGATCAATTCACCGAACATTTGCGAGATTTCCGGCGCCGTGATGAAGTCGCCGGCGCGGCCGAACGGGTCGCGGGTGTGGTAGTAGCCGAACTGCGGATGCGCGAGACAGGCTTCCATGTACTGGGCGACGGTGAGCGGACCTTGCTGGCCAATGCGGTTGCGTAGGTACTCCGTGAGTCCTCCCATCGCCTAGCCGCGCCTCCAACCCCAAACGACGAACCCAAGTCCGACGAGCAGCATCGGCACCGACAGCCACTGTCCCATGGTGGAGCCGAGCGTCAGGAAACCGATGTGCTGGTCCGGCTGACGGAACAGCTCGACGGTCATCCGCGCCAGCGCGTATCCGGCGACGAAGACGCCCATCAGCATGCCGCGCCGCGCGCGTACCTTTCCGGACCGCGCCATCACAGCAAGGACCACGAACAGCACCAATCCCTCCAAGGCGGCCTCGTAAAGCTGGCTTGGGTGTCGCGGGTCGGGGCCGCCGCGCGGAAAGACGACACCCCACGGCGCGTCGGTGACACGGCCGAACAGCTCGCCGTTGATGAAGTTGGCGATCCGGCCGAAGAACAGGCCGATGGGCGCGACCACGGCGAGCATGTCGCCGAAGGACAGAGGGTCGATGCCGCGGCGCCGGCAGAAGATCAACCCGGCGAGGACGACGCCCAGGAACCCCCCGTGGAAGGACATGCCGCCTTGCCAGACGGCGAAGATCTCGCCCGGCCGGTCAAGGAAATAAGGCAGGTTGTAGAACAGCACGTAGCCAATTCGGCCACCCAGGATGACACCGAGCGTCGCCCAGGTAAGGAAATCGTCGACATCCTCCTCGCCGATCTCGTTCGGCGGCCGCTTGGCGATCCGCCTAAGCACTAACCAACCGATGACCAGCCCGGCGATGTAGGCCAGCGCGTACCAGCGCACGGCAAACGGTCCAATGGAAAAGATGATCGGATCGATGGCGGGAAACGGAATGGCGAGGGTCATGGGCGAACCGGGCGCCGGGCCTAGCGGTAGGGATCGTCGGCGTCGAGGAAACCGCGGACGTATTTCGCGACGCCGTCCTCGAGCTCGGTCATCGGCGCGGCGTAGCCGGCGGCGCGCAGCCGGTCCATGCCGGCCTCGGTGAAATACTGGTATTTGTCGCGGATGTCCTCGGGCGTGTCGACGTAGTCGATTTGCGGCTCGCGACCGAGGGCCTTGAATACAGCGCTGGCCAAATCGGCGAAGCTCCGCGCCTTGCCGGTACCGCAGTTGAAGATGCCGCTGACCGATGGGTTGGCCAGCAGCCAGAGAACGATATCGACACAGTCGTCGACCCAGATGAAATCGCGCAACTGGCCGCCGTCGGCGTAGTTCGGATGGTGCGACTTGAACAGCACCGCCGCATCGCCGGAGACGGCGCGCGGATAGACCTGCGAGACGACGCTCCGCATGCGGCCCTTGTGGCGCTCGTTCGGACCGTAGACGTTGAAGAACTTGAGCCCGGCCCAATGCGGCGGTTGCGCGCCGCCGTCGGCGGCGATGCGGGCGACACGGCGGTCGAACAGATGCTTGCTCCAGCCGTAGGGATTGAGCGGCCTGAGTTTCGCCAGACCGGCAACGGAGGCGTCGTCGTCGAAGCCGTTGGCACCGTCGCCATAAGTCGCCGCCGATGAGGCGTAGATCAAAGGCACCCGGTTTTCCGTGCACCAATCCCAGACGCCGACCGAAAACCGGAAGTTGTTCTCGACGATCAGATCAACGTCGGTCTCGGTGGTCGCGGAGATCGCGCCCATATGGATGACTGCCTTGATTTCGTCGGCATGGCGATCGAGGAAGGCCAGGGTGTTGCGCGGCCGCTCCATCTCGGCGATTTCGCGTTTCGCCAGATTGCGCCACTTATCGCCGTCGCCGAGCCGGTCGATCACGGTGATGGGGCCGAGGCCCTGTTGCTCCAGGCCCCAGGCGATGTTCGAACCGATGAAGCCGGCGCCGCCGGTGATCACGTACATGCGTCTGCCCTCGCATTGACCTGCGTCGTTATAGGCCCCGCCAATTGGCGCGGCAAGGTCGGCGGTTGCCTCGGCCGATGCCACTCCGCATAATGGTCGTCGGTGCCACGAGCCTGGGATTCAACCGATGCAGACATCAAGCCGCCTCTTCGACGATCTCGCCCGCGTCGCCAACGGCGCCGTCTCGACGCTGGTCGGCGTCAAGGATGAGATCGAGACCATGATCCGCCACCGTGTCGAGCGGATGCTGGCCGAGGCCGACCTCGTGCCGCGCGACGAGTTTGACGCGGTCAAGGCCATGGCCGCGGAGGCGCGCGCCGAGCAGGAACGCCTGACCAAGCGGGTGGCCGCACTGGAGAAGGCGTTGAAGGCCAAGCCGGCGACTAAGGCGAAGAAACCGGCGGCCGTGAAAAAGCCTGCGGCCCGCAAGAAGCGCTAGGCCCGGCGGGCCGGTGGAACGCCCCGGCTGGCACCGCCTTATCCACAAAAATTTCAACGTCGCGGCGTTTTCCCCCTTGCGCCCGATTCCGGCATGGGGCAGGCTAGACCTTGTACAGACCGGGCAAGCAGCCACCACATCTTGGGGATATCACTAGATATAGTGGTTAGAGCCCAACCGGTCCGCACTTCGGACGTTGCCACCGGCAAAAGGAGGAGCGGGCATGCCTAGCCTCGATATTGCGGCCGACAGCGGCACGCATCACCCCATCGACATCGTCGAGCAACTGGTTGAGTTCAATGAATGGACCTTCGACCGGCGCAGCAATGAGGAGATGGCCGTCCAGGTTCCGGGAAGCTGGTGTGATTACAGCCTCTATTTCGCCTGGAACGAGGAAATGGAGGCGATGCACTTCACTTGCGCCTTCGACATGCGGGTGGCCGACGGCCAGATCGCCCGTGTCCACGAACTGCTCGCCTTGGTCAACGAGAAGCTCTGGCTCGGCCATTTCGGCGTTTGGACCGACGAGGGCCTGCCGATGTTCCGCGCCTCGCTGCCGTTGCGTGGCCAACAAGGCCTTTCCGTCGAACAGACCGAGGATCTTGTGGAAACGGCGTTGGTCGAGTGCGAACGGTTCTACCCGGCCTTCCAATATGTCATCTGGGGCGGTAAGCCGGCGGACGAGGCGATCGAAGCGGCGATGATCGACACGGTCGGCGAAGCCTGATCCCATGGACCGCCCCCTGCTCTTGGTGGGATGCGGCAAGATGGGCGGCGCCATGCTCGACGGCTGGCTCGAGATGGGACTGCCCCCCACCGACATCTATATCGTCGAGCCGCACGAACCCTTCGCCGAGATCCTTGCCGGGAAAGGCGTCCATACCGCTTCCGACATCGGCGGCCTGCCCGAAGGCCTTGATCCGGGCATCGTCCTGTTCGCCGTCAAACCGCAGGTCATGGACGAGGTGGCGCCTCCCTACGAACGCTTCCGGTCACCGGACACGGTTTATCTGTCTATCGCCGCGGGCAAGGCGATCGGTTACTTCGAGGCCCGCCTGGGCGCCGACGCCGCCGTCGTCAGGGCGATGCCGAACACGCCGGCCGCCGTCGGCCGCGGGATTACCGTGGTCTGCGCCAACGCTCATGTCAGCGACGCCCAGCGCTCGGTCTGCGGGCGCCTACTCGACGCCGTCGGCGAGACCGCCTGGGTCGACGACGAAGATCTGATCGACGCGGTGACCGCACTTTCCGGCGGCGGGCCGGCCTATGTGTTCCTGCTGACCGAGTGCATGACGCAGGCGGGCATCGACGCCGGACTGCCGGCCGAACTCTCGGCCCGGCTGGCCAGGATCACGGTATCGGGCGCCGGCGAGTTGATGCGGCTTTCCGACGAGGACCCGTCGACGCTGCGCGAGAACGTCACCTCGCCCGGCGGCACCACCGCCGAGGCCCTGAAGGTGCTTATGGCCGAAGACGCTTGGCAGCCGCTGATGACCCGTGCCATCGCCGCGGCGACGGCGCGCTCGAAGGAACTCGCCGGCTAGGGCCGTCCGGCCCGCCCCTTTCAAACCGCGCGCCTTAGCTGTTAGGATTCCGCGGTGGCAACGCCGAAGGAACGGAGGCCATGGAGAAATCGACATCCAAGTCCCGGCCGGCGCCGCGCCAGCGGCTGATCGATGCGGCGCTGACGCTCGCCGGCCGAGAGGATTGGCGCGCCGTCGG
The DNA here is from genome assembly GCA_028817665.1 of Magnetovibrio sp. Classification (GTDB taxonomy): domain Bacteria; phylum Pseudomonadota; class Alphaproteobacteria; order Rhodospirillales; family Casp-alpha2; genus UBA3470. The sequence continues at coordinate 8,961 of JAPPPF010000019.1, forward strand.
TATGTCGGCGATCGCCGAACTCGCGAGGGTCGATCTCGCCGAGGCGCTCCAGATCTTCCGGGACAAGTCGTCGGTCATCGGTGGCTACTTCAAGAACGTCGACGCGGCGGTCCTCAGCGACCTTGTGGCTGACGGCAATGCCGGAGAGCCGGCCAAGGATCGACTGTTCGATGTCTTGATGCGGCGCTTCGAGATCATGACGCCGCACCGAGACGGCCTCGCCGGGATCGTCGCCGCCCTGCCCTACGATCCTTTCGCCGGCCCTTGTCGGGCGGTCCACCTCGGCCGCTCGATGGCCCTGATGCTGGAAGCCGCGGGCCTGTCGTCGGCGGGCTGCGGCGGCATGGTGCGGACGAAGGGGCTGATGGTCGTCTATCTATGCGCCCTCCGGGTCTGGTTCCGTGACGACACCGCCGATATGGCGAAGACCATGGCGGCCCTTGATCAGAGCC
>JAPPPF010000265.1:0-12478 GCA_028817665.1 Magnetovibrio sp.
TGCTCGAACTGTTCGCCTTCGTGAAGCCGGCGCGGTTCGCCCTGCCGACGCCCCTGGGCATCGCCGAGGCGCTTGGCCTACCGCTGCCGTCGACGCCCGAGCGCGCGGCCGACTCGCTGCGCGCCGCGAGCCGCGCCTTGCTCGCCGATCTCGCCGCCGAGGCCGGGCCCGACGCGGTCGACCTGGCGTCGGTGATGACCGACGGCGGGTGGCCGTGGGGCCCGGCCGTGCTGGCCGCGCTGGGCGCCCCCGACGGCGCCCACAGCGCCAGCGCCCGCAACGGATTGCGGGTGTGGTCGCGGCTCCGCGACTGGCAGGACACGCCGCCCGAGCCGGCGCCCGGCAACCAGCCCGTCGACGCCGCCGACGCCTTGCACCGGCTCGCCGAGCTTTTGGGGCCGGCCGCCGAAAAGCGCCAGGGCCAGCGCGACTACGCCGCCTCCAGCAGCGCCGCCTTCCAGCCCCGCAACCGGCGCGACGAACCCAACATCGTGCTCGCCGAGGCCGGCACCGGGATCGGCAAGACGCTCGGCTACGTGGCGCCGGCCAGCCGCTGGTCGGAACTCAACCAGGGCGCCGTCTGGATCAGCACCTTCACGCGCAACCTGCAGCGCCAGCTCGACAGCGAGCTCGACCGCCTGTGCCCGGTGCCGGCGGAGAAACAGGCCCGCGTGGTGATCCGCAAGGGCCGCGAGAACTATCTCTGCCTACTCAATCTCGCCGACGCCGTGAACCGCCTGCCGGTCCGCGGCAGCGCCGACGCCGTGGCGCTCGGCTTGATCGCCCGGTGGGCGGGGGCGACCCGCGACGGCGACATGGTCGGCGGCGACTTCCCGGCCTGGCTGGTCGACCTGCTGGGCGCCCGGCACACCTGGGAGCTCACCGATACGCGGGGCGAGTGCATCTATTCGTCGTGCGATCATTACCGGAAATGCTTCATCGAACGGACCATCCGGCGCGCCCGGACCGCCGACATCGTGGTCGCCAACCATGCCCTGGTCATGGTTCAGGCGGCGATGGGCGGCGGCGAGGAAGGGACCCTGCCGCTGCGCTATGTGTTCGACGAGGGCCACCATCTGTTCGACGCCGCCGACAGTGCCTTCTCGGCGCATCTGTCGGGCCGCGAGACCGCCGATCTCAGGCGGTGGATACTGGGGCCCGAGGGCGGCCGGGGCGGCGGCCGCAGCCGCGGCCGCGGCTTGCGCGAACGCGCCCAGGAACTCATCGCCGGCGACGATGAAGCCGAGCGGGCCCTCGACGAAGCCCTGGCCGCCGCCCGCGCGCTGCCGGGAGGCGGCTGGGGACAGCGGATCGGCGGCGGCGAACCCGTGGGGCCGGCCGAGACCTTCCTGGCGCGGGTCCGCCAGCAGGTCTACGCGCGCGACCGGGACCCCAACGCCTATTACGACCTGGAGACCGAGACCCGACCGCCGGTGGACGGCCTCCTGGACGCCGCGGATCGATTGGAGGGCGCGCTGAAGAGACTGGAGAAACCTCTCGGCCAACTGGTTCAGGCCCTGATGAGCCGACTCGACACGGATGCCGACGATCTCGATACAGCGACCCGCGCCCGGATCGAAGGCCTGGCCCGCGGCATTACCCGGCGCGGCCTGCAAGCGCTGGCGGCGTGGCGCGCTATGTTGCAGGCGCTTCGCGTGGAGACGCCGCCGGAGTTCGTCGATTGGTTCGGGATCTCGCGGATCGGCGGACGCGACGCGGACGTCGGCTTCCATCGCCACTGGCTGGACCCGACGCAGCCGCTGGCGGAAACGGTCTACGCGCCGGCGCACGGCGTCCTCGTGACCTCGGCCAGCCTGCGCGATCAGGCGGCCGGCAACCCCGCCGACGAGGGCTGGCCGAGCGCCGATGGCCGGGTCGGCGTCAACCATATCCGGGCGGCGACCTCGCGGGCCGCCCACCCTTCGCCGTTCGACTACGCCGGGCGGTCGCGCGTGCTGGTCGTCGGCGATGTCGGGCGCAACGACGCCGACGCGGTGGCGGCGGCCTATCGGGAGCTGTTCGTCGCCGCCGCCGGCGGCGGCCTGGGCCTGTTCACCGCGATCAGCCGGCTGCGCGCCGTCTACGAACGCATCGCCGGTCCGCTCGAAGCGGCCGGCCTGCCCTTGCTGGCGCAACACATCGACCCCATGGACACGGGCAACCTGATCGACATCTTCCGGTCCGAGAAGAACACCTGCCTCCTGGGCACGGACGCGGTCCGCGACGGGGTCGACGTCCCCGGACCGTCGCTCCGCCTGATCGTGTTCGACCGGGTGCCCTGGCCGCGCCCGACTGTTCTTCACCGGGCGCGCAAGGCCGCCGGCGGCGGCCGCGGCTACGACGAGATGCTGACCCGGCTGAAGCTGAAGCAGGCCTACGGCCGGCTGCTGCGCCGCCAGGACGACCGGGGCGTTTTCGTGATGCTTGACCGGGGCCTGCCCAGCCGCCTGCTCGACGCGTTCCCCGACGGCGTCGACGTAACACGCCTCGGACTCGCCGAGGCGATCGCCGAGACCCGGAGTTTTTTCGCCGATCCCGGCGCCTAGGGCATCGTCTTCTCACGGATTGTTGAATTGCTGGAACAGGGTATTTTCCCGATTCCAAATGGCTATAGTTCATAAATACGCATATAATATGTGTAATAAATTAATATACGCGGTAATGGTGTAAAAATGACTATCCATGTCCTCCATGAGAATTCCGAGTGGGTCGAGCCCCTGCGCCACGAACTGGACCGGCGCGGCCTGCCCTACGCCGAATGGTTCCTGAACGACGGCATCGTCGATTTCCAGGCGCCGCCGCCCGAGGGCGTGTTCTACAACCGGATGAGCGCGTCGTCGCATACCCGCGGCCATGTCTACGCGCCGGAACACGCGAAGCTTGTCCTGGCCTGGCTCGAAGCCCACGGCCGCACCGTCCTCAACGGCAGCCAAGCGCTCCGTTTGGAGGTCAGCAAGGTCGAGCAGTACCTGGAATTCGCGCGGTTCGGCATCGCGGCGCCGATGAGATCATTTCGGCCGCCGGCCAGTTCTCAGGCCCCTTCATCACCAAGCACAACCGGGCCGGCAAGGGCCTGGGGGTGCAGTTGTTCCGCGAGCCTGACGCGCTGAAGGCCTATGTGGAGGGCCCGGACTTCGAGGACTCGCGCGACGGCGTCACCCTCGTCCAGCAATATATCGAGGCGCCGGAGCCGTTCATCACCCGGGTCGAGTTCGTTGGCGGGAAGTTCCTCTACGCGGTCCGGGTCGATACCTCGAAGGGCTTCGAGCTGTGCCCGGCCGACGTCTGCGCCATCGACGACGCCTTCTGCCCGGTCGGCGAAACGCCGGCGGAAAAGCGCCCGATGTTCGAGATCATCAAGGATTTCCAGAGCCCGTTGATCCCGAGGTTCGAGGCGCTGCTCGCCGCCAACGACATCCACGTCGCGGCCTTCGAGTTCATTCTCGACGCCGACGGCCGGCCCTACACCTACGACCTCAACACCAACACCAATTACAATTCGGAAGCCGAAAGGGCCGCCGGAACGTCCGGCATGGGTGCCTTGGCGGCCTATCTGGGCTCCGAGCTGGCGGCACTGTCGGCGCACCCGGCGGCGGCCGAATAGGCCCTCAGTTGCGCGGCGCGAGGGCGTAGACCAACAGGCCGATCGCGAAGGCGGCGCCGGAAAGCCACAGCAGAGCCGGCTCGTAGGGCGGCGTGTCCATGAACAGGCCGACGAAGTTGCCGATCTCGCATTCGACGGTGGTCCGGTAGAAGCATTCGCTCGCCGCCTTCACGTCCTCGCCGAGCATCTGGTGGAAGAACAACAGCCACCAGACCAGCGCGGCGCCGGCGCCGGTCGCGCCCATGAGCATGATCACCTTGCCGACGTGGCGAATGCCGGAAAGTCGCTTTTTCGGTTTTTCGGGCTTGTCTGACATCACGGGCTCATGACCGGCATCGCGAACAGGATCGAAACGGTGGCCACGGCGACGACGGTCGAAATCAAGATCGCCGCCGACGTCCGTTGCACGTAGATATTGTAGTTCTGCGCGAGGACGAAGCAATTGGCGCCCGCCGGCAGCGCCGCCATCAGCACCGCCACCGCGGCCCAGACGGGCGTCACGTCGAACACATGGACCACCAGCCACCATGTGATCAACGGATGGACGACCAACTTTAGCGCGGTCATCACGGCGACCTCACTCAAACCCCGCCGCAACGGTTTACCGACCAGGAACAGACCGATCGCGAACAGCGCTGACGGCCCCGCGGCGGCGCTCAAGATCTTGCAGAAGGTCTCGACCGGCGCGGCCAGGGAGAGGCCGCTCAAGGACCATGCGATCCCGGCCACGGAAGCCAGGACCAAGGGGTTCTTGATCAACGCCCCGCCGACATCGGCGAAGACGTTGCCGCCGCCGCGGTCGGCGCTGAGATCCCATTCCACCAACCCGGCGAACACCGCCAGCAGGACCGAACTTTGCAGGATCGTCGCGATGATCGCCGGCAACGCCGCCGGCTCGCCGAAGGCGACGATCGCCAGGGGAATCCCCATGTAGCCGGTGTTGCCGAAGACCGCGGTCATGCCGAAGATCGCCTGTTCGGCGAGCCGGCAGCGGAAAACGAAACGGGAGACGATCATCGCGACGACCACCGTCGCCGCGCTGCCGGCGGTGAACGCGACGATGTACGACCATTGAAATATGTCGGCGGGCTCGACCCGCGCCGTCGAATAGAACAGGAGCACCGGCAAGGCGACGTAATAGACGAACCCGTTCAAAGCCTCGGAGCTGGCCTCGCCCAAGAGGCCGAAACGGCCGACCACGAATCCGCAAAGGATGATGGTGAATACCGGCAGGACGACGTTGACGAACGGTTCCATGGCAACCCTCGAAACCCCCGGCGCCGACGGTCGTCCTCGGACGATGCGCCGCCGTTGCCCGGGAGAACCCCGCTCATTAAGGTTCAGCGAGGGACGTTCATATACCCGAGCCTGAAGGGAGGAACAATCATGGCGGCACTCGACGGCACGGCGGTCGGCCTCATCGGTCTCGGCCACATGGGCCGGCCCATGGCCCGCAATCTATCGGCCGCCGGCGCGCGTATGATCGTGCACAACCGATCCGCCGCGCCCATGGAGGAACTGGCGGCGGAAGGGATGACCGCCGCCGCGAGCCCGGCGGAAACGGCGGCCGCCGCCGACGTCGTCATCCTGATGCTCACGGACACGCCGGCGGTGGAGACGGTGATCTCCGGCGAAGCCGGGGTCCTCCAGGGCCTCCGCGGCGGCGGCCTGGTGATCGACATGGGCACGACGAAGGTGCCGACGACGCGCGCCCTGGCGGCGGAGGTCGCGGCCCGGGGCGGCGGTTATGTCGACGCGCCCGTCTCCGGCGGCACCATCGGCGCCGAGGCCGGGACCCTGACGATCATGGCCGGCGGCGCCGAGGCCGACGTGGCCCGGGCGATGCCCCTGTTCGACGTCCTCGGCGCCAAGACGACGCACGTCGGCGCCGTCGGCGCCGGCCAGGTGGCGAAGGCGGCGAACCAGGTCATCGTCGGCCTGAACATCGGCGCCGTCGCCGAAGCCCTGGCCCTGGCGCGCCGGGCCGGCGTCGATCCGGCGAAGGTCCGCGAGGCCCTGGGCGGCGGCTTCGCCGACTCGCGCATCCTCGAGGTTCACGGCCGGCGCATGGTCGACGGCCAGTTCGCCCCCGGCGCCAAGTCAACGATTCAACGCAAGGACATGGATCAAGCCCTGGAACTGGCCGCGGAACTGGGGCTGGAGATGCCGGCCACGGCCTTGAGCCGCGACCTCTACGACCGCTTGATCGCGGCGGGCCACGGCGATCTCGATCACGCGGCGCTGATCAAGGCGATCGATCCCGAGGCCTAGTTACTGGACGGCTTCGGCCAGGACTGCACGATCGTCCATTGCCCCGGTCCGGTCTTCCGCAGCATGTGTGAACGATCCGCCGCCAACGTCAGCCCGAGGACGTCCTCGTACCCCTCGACCAGGGAGTGCACGACAAGAACGGTGACGCCCGGTCGCTTGGCATTCTTGGCGAGGGCTTCGAGGCGGTTCGGGAAGAATGCCGTAACGTAGCCGGACCAGGTGGCCCGTTCGCCGATTTCGTAGGACGCGATCACGCCGGACTCCCCCGAGCCGCCCGGGTCGACGACGTAAACGCCGTCATCCTTCCGCACCAGGTGCGCGACATCGGACCCGACGGCGCGATAATGAACGACCATCGGCGCCTTGTCGAAACGAAGCTTCGGCGCGAAGACGAAGGGCGCCGCGATCAACAAGGCCACGGGCAGCCAGGACACGCGGGCCATGTAGGATTGCCCCGGAAATCCGCGGCGCCACAGGACCGCGGCACCGTAGGCCGAAAAGGCGACAATCACGGCACCCAAGTGCATGTTGTAACGCCAATAGGAGGCGACCCGAAGCGCGTCGAACTCTCCGAACGTGGTGACGTAGGCGAACAACAGGAAGGCGTTGTAGCCGAGAACCACCATGGCAGCGATCGCGGCGAACCGGTCAAAGGGCGTGCGCGACCGGAAGAACCCGCGCACGCCGAAGATCACGGCGATCACGATGAGCGCCAGGTAGTATCCCTTCTTGGACAGCGCCACCAGCATGTTCCAGAGGATTTGCGGGATCAAATGAATGAACCAGCCGTCGAAGGATCGAACAGAGAACTCCCGCACCGCCAAGTCGCTGCTCACGTGATAACGCCACACCAGATAGATGATTACCGGCGGCCCGATGATCGCCGGCAGCAGCCGCACGACTTTGCCCAGCGGCACCTGGGGATCGCGGATCATGACGAAAGCGGCAGCGAGCACGGTCAGGGTCACCAGTACCATCGTCGCCTGCTTCAGGTTGATCAGCAAAAGCAGCACCAATCCCAATTGCCAGGCGTTACGGCGCACTCCACTTGAACGTCCGGCAACCAAGTCCTCGATCAGGAACCAAGCCAGGACCACCGCCATCCCGGCCGCAACGGCCGATGGCGTATCGGCGTATGAGGTCAAGACCACCTTCTGGGCGAAGGTGGGATTGATCAGAGTGGTGGTGAGGGCGGCGAAGGCCAGCAACCGCCAGCCGGGTTTGTCGGCGAGGTCCTCGCGCTCCAGTCCGCGCGCGATCAGGCGCACGACGACGAGAGCGAAATTCAGCAGCAACAGCACATTGAACAACGCGCCGGCGTTCTCCAGAAGATACCCGGCGACGCGGCTAGCCAGATAGGTGACGAAGTGCCAGCTATAGGGATATCCCGTGTAAACGGCTTTCGGGAACGGGTTCTCCTTGCTCGGGAAGGTGTCGGTTTCCAACAGATAGCGGGGAATGATCAGCCAATCGGAAAACTCGTCCCACTGCGAACCGCGCATGGCCGACACCAAGACCAGCAGGGGCAGGGTCATGGCGAGAATGCGCAGAAGCTGCGGCGACACGAGCGCGCCATCGCGTCGCCAGACCGCCACACCGGCGGCCACCGCCGCGGCCGCGGCTAAACCGCCTAGATGGGTGAACGGAATAGAAGTCGCCACCCCGGCCGCGGTGAACAGAAAGCTGACCGCCGCCCAGCCGATGATCGGGTCGTATGCCCGATCACGTTCCGCCCCGCCGAGAAACGCGCCGATGGCGGTAAACGCGAGCCAGACGGCGGCGACGCCAACCAAGGAAAGGGCCTGGCCCCAGTGCTCAAAAAAATAGTCCACGCGATCGATCTTTCCTACACAGGCGGGGTCGTACCGACGGGTCTCGATGCCGGCGGAAGGTAGCGCCTGAAGGGACAATTGCAACGATTATCCGCGCCCGGGGATAGCCCGTCCCGGGACCACTGATCTTTTAACTTGTCCTCCTCGAAAGCGTCCGCTACCAACCCCTACCATGTGCGGCATATTCGGATTCGTCGGGGCCCGGGGCGCGCCCATCGGAGCTGCCAGCGTCAGGGATTATCTCCAGGAACTGTTTCGTCTGTCGGAGCCGCGTGGCCAGGAAGCCAGCGGCCTGGCGATCGCCATGGACGACGTGATCCATGTCTTCAAGCGAGGCATGGCGCCCCGGCGAATGCTGAAGACGCTCGACTATCGCCTGTTCCTGAACGGCTGCCTGGACGGTTTGTCGACGGACCCCGACGGGCGTCTCGAACACCCGCTGGCCGTCATCGGCCACTGCCGGCTGGTGACCAACGGCGCCGAGATCGTGCCCGGTAACAACCACCCGATCATGGTCGACCGGACAATTGGCATTCACAACGGGATCGTCACCAACGATCAGGCCTTGTGGTCGCAGAATCCGGACATCGCCCGGCGTTTCGATTCCGATTCTGAAATCCTGTTCCGTCTCATCGACCACCACGCGGAGGCCGCCGATGACCTGAAGACCGGATTGCGCGACACCTTCACCGATATCGAAGGATCCGCCTCCGTCGCGTTCTTTCGCCGTGACGCGAAGGTCCTGGGGCTCGCCACCAATCTGGGCTCGCTGTATTTCCTGGAGATCGCAGACCAAAATCTTTTCGTATTCGCCTCGGAAGCCCACATCCTGCAAACCTTCGTCGAACGTAAGATGAAATCCCTGGTTTCATCGGACGTGCGGCCGCGACAACTGAAGGCGGGCAAGGGCTGTCTCGTCGCGATCGACGCGCCGACCCCCGACGTGTTCGAACTCGACGAGCGCGCTTCCGGCGGGCCGGTGGCGGCCGATCGGGCGAAACCGGCGGAAGTCCCGTTCAAAGTCAGCGATCACACCAACCGGGTGTCGGAAATTAGACGGTGCACCCAATGCATTTTGCCGGAAACCTACCCGTTTATCGAATTCGACGACGCCGGCGTCTGCCAATACTGCAGGGAGTACGAACCCTTCTCCGTGCAAGGCGAGGGCGCCCTGGAGGAAATTCTCGCGCGGCATCGTTCAAAGGATGGCAGCCCCGACTGTATCGTCGCGTTTTCCGGCGGCCGCGACAGCTCCTATGGTCTGCATCGGCTGAAGACCCATTACGGGATGACGCCCATCGCCTTCACATATGACTGGGGCATGGTCACCGGCATCGCGCGCCGCAACCAGGCGCGCATCCTGGGCAAGCTCAACGTCGAGCACATCCTCAGGGCCGCCGACCTCCCGACCAAGCGCCGCTACATTCGGAAGAATATCCAGGCCTGGCTGAAGAACCCGCATCTCGGCATGATTCCGCTGTTCACCGCCGGCGATAAGTTCTTTCTCGATATCGCCCGCGAGTTAAAACAGGAGCTGAATATTCCGCTGGTTATTTTTTGCGCCGGCAACGAGCTCGAACGCACCGACTTCAAGACTGGATACGCGGGCGTTCGGGAATCCAAGCACGGTCAGGTACTCTTCAATTTCTCGCTCGGCAACAAAATCCAACTCGCGGCATTTTACGCGTCCCAATACCTCCGGAACCCCGCATACATCAACGAGTCGCTGTTCGATAGCCTGCATGCCTTCCGGTCTTCCTTTATCTCCAAGGACGACTTCCTCTATTTCTTTCATTACGAACAGTGGGACGAAGACGCGATCAACCAAACGCTGCGGCGTGAGTACGCTTGGGAAACGGCCCCGGACAACGAGAACACGTGGCGGATCGGCGACGGCTACACGACCTTCATGAACTACATCTACTATACGGTCGGTGGATTTTCGGAATTTGACGCCTTCCGCAGCCAGCAGGTTCGCAAGGGCCTGATCGAGCGCGAACGCGCCATCGACCTGACCGCGCAGGACAACGACCCGGACATGAACATTCTCTACGAGTTCGCCCAGCAGGTCGGCATCAACCTGGAAGAAGTGTTGAGCCGGATCAACGAGATTCCGAAACGCTACTGAGCACGGCTCAGGCGTCGGGCCGTCGCCACACCGAAATACTGAACAGCGGCACGCCGACAGGCACGCGGACGCGGCCGACCCGCGTGAGGTGACGGCCGGCGGCGGCCTCGATGTCGGCGATGGTGGTGACGTGACCGTGGCCCCGGAAGCCGGCGATGCGGCGGCCCATGCGGTAGAGCAGGTTTTCCGTCGGACCTGAAAGCACGAACACCCCGCCGTCGGCGAGCGCCGGGATCAGGCGCTGGATGAGGCCTTCGAAATCCTCATTGTGCTCGAGCGAATCGAGGGCGAAGACGGCGCCGTAATGCCCGGCCTCGAGGGTTTCCAAGGTGCGGCGCTGGCTGCCGGTGACGAAACTTGCCGCGGCCTCGGCCAGGGTCTCGTCCTCCTCGACGTAATGGTAGGCCGGCGCGTCCAGGAAATGCGCCAACTCGCCGCAACTCGAACCGAAATCAAGAACCGGCCCGGAGCCGGCGTGGCGCCGCCAAAGCCGCGCCGCGGTGACCAGCCTCCACCAGGCGACGCCGGCGGCGAGTCCATTGCGGTGACAATAGGAGGGCACGCAGGACTCCTCGAGCTCCGCGAACCTTCCGCTGACATCGAACTGTGCTTGCAGGAAACGGCGCCGCGTGGCGATCGTGGAAATAGCGCTGGCCATTGGTAGCGTGGTCCCGACAGAGTGATGCGACCGGTCGGTCTGGTGGGTTTATGGTTGGCGACCGCGGAGGTGTCAACACCGCCCGATGCAGGGTCGCGAGTTATCGCCATGTCTCGGTCGAGCCGTTATTGTGCGGGGAGCACGTATCATGGATCCCCGGAGAAGCCAAAGCGAGGCCATGCAATCTCCACCTGAACCGACCGGCCGGATCGACGGCAAGCTCCTGGGAGACACCGCCTGGAACTATGGCGCCTTCGCCCTGATGGCGGGGACCGGCGTGATCCTGAATTTCTTCATCGCCATCCGGTTCGGCGTCGAGACGCTGGGGATCTTCAATCAGATCTACGCCGTCTACATCGTCGCCGCCCAGCTGGCCGTGTTCGGCATTCACGACTCGGCGCAGAAGCATACGGCCGAGCACGGCGGCGCGGCGGCGCGGGCCGACGTCGCCCGCTCGGCGATCCTGTTGGCCGGGGTCATCGGCGGCGCCGTCGCCGGCGCCGTGTTCGCGCTCAGCGGCTGGATCGGCGCCCTGGCCGAGAGCGCGCCGGTCGGCGAGGGCGTCGCCCTGGCGGCGCCGGGACTGCTGTTCTTCGCCCTGAACAAGGTGCTCATGGGTATCCTCAACGGACAGCGGCGGATGAAGGCCTTCGCGGTCGCCCAGAGCTTCCGGGTGCTGACGATCCTGGCCTTCGCCTTCCTGGTCGCCGCCATGGATTGGCCGGGACACGTGCTCGGCGCCGGTTTCAGCGTCGCCGAGGTGCTGCTGTTCCCGCCGCTGATGGTCCTGATCAAACCGTGGCGGGCCGAGTTGAGCGCCGCCGAGGGTGCCCGGACCTGGATTCGGCGCCATCTCGATTTCGGCACCAAGGCGCTGCCCAACGGCTTCCTGGCCGAGTCCTACATCCGCGTCGACATCCTCATGCTGGCGCTGTTCGTCGACGACGCGGCGGTCGGCGTCTACAGCTTCGCGGCCATGTTCATCGAAGGCCTCTACCAGGTTCCGGCGGTGGTCCGGACCGTGGTCAATCCGGTTCTGGTCCGCCTGGCGGCCGCCGGCGATATGACCGAACTGGCCCGGTTCGGCCGGCGGATTATGGCCATGAGCTTCGCCATCTTCCTGGCCGCGGCCGCCGCCGCGCTGTTGATATTTCCCTACCTCGGCCCGTTTTTTCCGGACGACCTGGTGGCGAGGTCCTATCCGGTCCTGATGGTCCTGACCGGCGGCCTGGCGTTGTACGCGGCCTTCGTGCCCCTCGACTTCCTGCTCATGCAGGCCGGGCAGCCGGGATGGCAGAGCGGCCTGATGACCGTCAACATCGCCATCAACGCGGGCCTCAACGTCGCCCTCATTCCGCTGTTCGGAATCACCGGCGCGGCCATGGCGACGGCCATCGCCTTCGCACTTTCCGGCGTCACCCTGAACGTCGCCGTCTGGTCCCGGCTCGGCCTGAAGGGGGGCTTCCTGCTCGCCGGCACGCGGCTGGCGCCGCTGAAATCGAAATGAAAAAAGGGGCCGCGCATCGGGCGCGGCCCCTGATCTTCGGTGCGTGAGCGGCGGGCTTAGAAGCCCATGCCGCCCATGCCGCCCATGTCCGGCGCGCCGCCCGGCATGGGATCCTTCTTCTCCGGCTTCTCGGCGACCATGGCTTCGGTCGTGATCAGCAGACCGGCGACCGAGGCGGCGTCCTGAAGCGCGGTGCGGACAACCTTGGCCGGGTCGATGATGCCGGCCTTGAACATGTCCGTGTACTTGCCGTTCTGCGCATCGAAGCCGTAGGACTTGTCCTTCGACTCGCTGAGCTTGCCCGCGACCACGGCGCCGTCTTCGCCGGCGTTCTCGGCGATCTGGCGGAGCGGCGTCTGCAGGGCCCGACGGACGATGTCGATGCCGACCTTCTGGTCGTCGTTGCCCGGCTGAGTCTTGTCGAGGACCTTGGCCGCGTAGAGCAGCGCCGCGCCACCACCGGCGACAACGCCTTCCT
>JAPPPF010000265.1:12488-34722 GCA_028817665.1 Magnetovibrio sp.
TGTCGAGGCCGACCTGCTGGTCGGCGGTGCCCGGCTTAGGATTGGCGAGGACCTTGGCCGCGTAGCGCCGCGCCGCGCCGCCACCGGCGACGACACCTTCCTCGACCGCGGCGCGGGTCGCGTGGAGCGCGTCGTCGACGCGGTCCTTGCGTTCCTTCACCTCGACCTCGGTGGCACCGCCGACGCGGATTACGGCAACGCCACCGGCCAGCTTGGCCAGCCGCTCCTGCAGCTTCTCGCGATCATAGTCCGACGTGGTGTCCTCGATCTGGGCGCGGATCTGGGCGCAACGACCCTGGATCTCTTTCTTCTTGCCCGCGCCCTCGACGATGGTGGTCTCTTCCTTGGTGATGTTGATCCGCTTGGCGGTACCCAGCATGTCCATGGAAACGTTCTCGAGCTTGATGCCGAGATCCTCGGAGATCACCTGGCCGTCCGTCAGGATGGCGATGTCCTCGAGCATGGCCTTGCGGCGGTCACCGAAGCCCGGCGCCTTGACGGCCGCGACCTTCATGCCGCCACGCAGCTTGTTGACGACCAAGGTGGCCAGCGCCTCGCCCTCGATGTCCTCGGCGATGATCAGCAGCGGACGACCCGACTGCACGATCTGCTCCAGGACCGGCAGCAGCGGCTGCAAGCCCGAAAGTTTTTTCTCGTGGATGAGAACGAACGGGTTTTCGAGATCGCAGGTCATCTTGTCGGCGTTGGTGATGAAGTACGGCGAGGTGTAACCCCGGTCGAACTGCATCCCCTCGACAACGTCGAGCTCTGTGTCGAGGCCCTTGGCCTCCTCGACGGTGATGACGCCTTCGTTGCCGACGCGCTCCATGGCCTGGGCGATCATCTCGCCGACCTCGGAATCGCCATTGGCGGAAATGGTGCCGACCTGAGCGATCTCACCCGAGGTGTTGACCCGCTTCGAGCTCTTCTCGATGGCGGCGACCACGTCGGTGACGGCGAGATCGACGCCGCGCTTCAGGTCCATCGGGTTCATGCCCGCGGCCACGGCCTTGGCGCCTTCCTTGACGATCGCCTGGGCCAGCACGGTGGCGGTGGTGGTGCCGTCGCCGGCCTCGTCGGCGGTCCGGGAAGCGACTTCCTTGACCATCTGCGCACCCATGTTCTCGAACTTGTCCGAGAGCTCGATGTCCTTGGCGACGGTCACGCCGTCCTTGGTGATCCGCGGCGCCCCGAAGGCCTTGTCCAGCACAACGTTGCGGCCTTTCGGGCCCAAGGTGACCTTAACCGCGTCGGCAAGGGTGTCGACGCCCGCGAGCATCCGCGCGCGCGCTTCCGTCGAAAATTTGACGTCCTTAGCAGCCATTGTTCCTAATCTCCGTTACTCGATGATTCCGAGGATATCGGACTCTTTCATGATCAACAGATCCTTGCCGTCGACCTTGATTTCCGTACCCGACCATTTACCGAAGAGGATGCGATCACCCTTCTTAACGTCCAGCGGGGTCACCGTGCCGTCGTCGGCTTTGGCGCCGCCGCCGACGGCCTTACCCTTGCCCTCCATGGGCTTTTCCTGAGCGGTATCCGGCAGGATGATGCCGCCTGCCGTTCTCTCTTCCTGCTCAACACGCTCGACAAGAACGCGATCATGCAGCGGACGAAACTTCATCGTCACTCCTCCTTAAAAATTCTTGAAACTCAACATGTTACCGAAAGCTGTTAGCACTCGCCCCCGATGAGTGCCAGGGATTTATGCCGCCCACGGGGGCAAGTCAACCCCCGGGCCCGATATTTTTTCGAATATTTACCTGCGGTCGCCGAGGCGCGGCGTCTCGATCAGCGCCCTGGCCGGCCATATGACCGCCGTCATTTTGCGGAAATGGAACGCATGCAACGGCGTGTGGCCTTTCGGCGGATTGCGGTAATAGGCGACCACCACGCCGTCGGGGTGGCGGGCCAGGAACTTTTCCTCCTCGCGCCGATCGAGGCCGATGACCGCGATCGGCTTGGTCAGCCGACCGGGGAAATGATACTGGCCGTGATACTTGCCGAAATCGGCGATCGCCCGGCCCTCGTCCTCGAAGGCCTTCAATTGAGCCGCCAAGGGGGTCGGGTCGTAACGGTTCTCCAGCACGGGATAGAGGCTGAGATAGGCGGTCAACACGGATACCGCGGCGAGGCCGCTGAGCCCGACGGCCTGCGCGCGGACCGTCGCCAGCGGCACGAAGGCGATGGCCGCGGCGGCGGCCAGCAGCAGCCCCGCCCAGCCGTGCGCCACGTCCGACGCCAGGCCGGCGGCGGCGCCTTCTATTGGCAGCATCGGCAGGCCCAACAGGGCGAGGCCGAGGATTAGGAAGACGAAGGCGGCGAGCCACGGGCGCCGCATGTCCTCCCCCGCCGGCGTGTCAGCCAGCAGCCGGGCGGCGATCAGCGCCAAGGACGGAAACTCCGGCAACAGGTAATGCAGCTGCTTGCCGCTGATCAGCGAGAAAACCAGGAACGCGGTGGCGAACCAGACCAGGCCGAGGCGCAGGCCGCCGTCGGCGAGTCCGCCGGTGAGCCGGCGGAAGGCCCGCCAGACCGGCGGCCAAAGCAGCCAGGGCAGAACCAGCGCGGGAAACACCGCCACATACCACCAGAACGGCCGGGCGTGGGCGAAGGCGTTGACCACGCGGCCCGCCGACTGGCCCCAGAAGATCGCGTTCCGATAGGCCTCGCCGCCGGCGATGCCCGCCGGCACCGCCCAGGCGAGCCCGATCGCGACACCGAGCGCGACGCTCAGCAAGACGCCGCCGTACCAGCGTACCCAGGACGGGGATGGCACGGGCCCGGCCAGGCGCGGCACCCACCACGGCGCGCTGAGCGCGACGGGCAGGACATGCAGCAGGATCGCCGGGCCCTTGGCGAGTCCGCCGAGGCCCAACGCCACGCCGGCCACCATGAACCCGGACCATCCGCCGGTCCGGGCCGCGTGGAGAAGCCCCAGGAGCGCCATCAGGGCGAAGAACGCCAGCAGCATGTCGAACATGGTGAGCGTCGTGAACAGCGTCCAGAAAACGCTGCCGAACAGCAACAGCGGCGCCAGGTCCGCGACCTCGCGGCGCTCTGGCCAAAGCGCCCGGGCGAGCCGCGCGGTCAGCGCCAGGCATCCCAGCCCGAACAGCGGCGCGACGAGGCGCGGCCACCATTCGTTGAGCCCGAAGACATGCCAGCCGCCGGTCATCAGCCAGAACAGCAACGGCGGCTTATGGCTGTAGGGGGCGCCGTTCAGGTGCGGCACCAGGTAGTGGCCCTCCAGCCACATGTCCCAGGCGACGGCGAGGTAGCGGGTCTCGTCGACCGGCAGCGGCGGGCGCACGACGAGCGCGACGCCGACGACGGCGCTCCACAGTCCCAGCCAGATATAAGACAGACGAATTCGATTTCCCCTGCGGCCTGTCAGGCGCCGTTGCCGTTGCCGAGTTCGCGGTCGACGTCGTCACCGAGCCGCTTGCCATGGCGGTGCTTGCGGTAGAGGTGCACGCCCAACAGCCCGGAAACGACGAACAGGATCACACTCAGTCCAATCCCATAGCCCGTGTCAAGATGGATGCCGCTGCCGACCAGCGCGAAGATCAACATCTGCGGGATGTAGCCGACCGCCGAGCCCGATATGAAGGCGATCGCCGAGACCCCGGAAACGCCGGCCGCCAGATTGGTCAGGAAGTTGCTGCCGACGGGCAGAAACCGGATCAGCAGCGTCATGGTGAAGGGGTTCTCACTGAGGAACGCGTCGACGCGGCCGATCTTCTCGGAGAACCGGCGCTGGATCGATTCGCGGCCGAAGAACCGGGCGTAGGAAAACGTGATGGCGCAGCCAACAGCGGCGGCCAGCACCGACAACCCGGTCCCGTGCGCCAAGCCGAAGGCGTAACCGCCCATGAAGGCGACGGCCTGCCGGGAAAATCCGACGGCCGTGAACAAGGCACCGGCGGCGACGAAGATGACCTCGCCGGTCAGGCCCTTGCCCTTGACCAGTTGGTCGATCCCCTCGCGCTCGAAGAAGGTTCCGAGAGAGGTCGATTTCAGCAAAAAGCCGACCGCGACCAGCACCGCCAGCATGGCGAGACCCTTGATCAGGACGCGCCATTTCATCGCCGCCGCGGCTCCAGTACCTCGGTCTCGGGGTTAACGGCGCGCCGGGCCAGCCACATGACACCGAAGAGATCGACGATACCCACCCATAGCCGGTTCCACAGGCCGTATTTGGAGGCGCCGCGTTCGCGTGGCCGGTGATTGACCGGAACCGAGATCACGCGGCCGCCGCCGCGGATCATCAGCGCCGGTAGGAAGCGGTGCATGTGATCGAAACGCGGCATGGCCAGGAAGGCGGCGCGCGGGAACACCTTGAGCCCACAGCCGGTGTCGGGCGTCTGATCGCGCAGCAATCCGCCGCGGATGCCGTTGGCGACGCGTGACGACAGGCGCTTCAGCCAGGTGTCGCGGCGCTTCGCGCGGTGGCCCGCGATCATCACGGCGGCGCCCGCTTCCGCACGATAGCGCTCAAGCAGGGCGGGAATGTCCGCGGGGTCGTTTTGGCCGTCGCCGTCGAGGGTGACGATGGCTGGCGCCCGCGCGTGATCGACGCCCGTGGCGATGGCGGCGCTTTGCCCGCTGCAGGCGCGATGACGGACGACCCGCAACTCGGGCCAGCGCGCCATCAGGCCGCTCAGGATATCCGGGGTGGCGTCGGTGCTGCCGTCGTCGACGTAGACGATCTCATGGGCGACGCCGGCGCCGCCGAGACTGGCGCGGATTTCGTCGATCAAGAGCTCCAGGTTCTCGGCTTCGTCCTTGACCGGAACGACGACCGAGATTTCGAGCTGGGTTGGGTCCGGTGCGGCCATGGGTCGAACGTCGGAAAAACCTTATGTTGCCGCCCGTTAGAGCGGATAAACGGGTTCCGGGGCCGCTTTTACACCGCGCATTCCGGCTCAGCAACGGACTTTCGACGATTGCCGGTCCCCGCCGGGATCAATTTTTCACCGTCAACCGGTCGAGCCGCAGCCGGTGGCGGGCGTCGGTGAGGCGCTTCGAGGCGAACTGGATCGCCGCGAACACGCCCAACGCGGTGCCGCCGCCGATCAGGAACATGATCAGGATCTGGTACTTGACCGCTTCCACGGGTTCGACGCCGGCGAGGATCTGCCCGGTCATCATGCCCGGCAGCGACACCAGGCCGGTCGCCGCCATGGCGTTGACGGTGGGCAGCATGCCGGCCCGCATGGCCTGCCGGCTGACGCTGGAGAGCGCCGTCCGGGCATCGGCGCCGAGCGCCAGGCGCGCCTCGATGGCGATCCGCTCGGCGTGCGCGCTCGACAAAAGCCGGTCGAGGCAAAGACTGACGCCGTTCATGGTATTGCCGAGGATCATGCCGAGCAGCGGGATCGCGTAGCGCGGGTCGAACCAGCTTCGCGCCTCGAACTGGGTGGTCACCGCGTAGAGCGTGACGATCAGCGCGGCGACGCACATGGACGCGGTGCCGATGCCGTAGGACCAGTATCCGGTGAACGTGCGCTCCTGACGCGCGATAGCCTCGCGCCCCGCGAACAACACCATGGCGAGCGCCACGAGGATGGTCAGCCACGGCGATTGGACGGCGAACAGCGCCTTCAACACCAGGCCGACCATGGTCAGTTGAACGACCATGCGGGCCGCGGCAATGACCAAGCGCCGCGCCAACCCCAGTTGGAACACGATGGAAAGGCCGGCGTTGATCAACAACAGCGCGGCGGCGCTCGCCAGGTCCCAATAATCCAGGGTGATGTAGTTCATGACCGCCGGGGCTCCGTCGGCACTTCCTCGATGACGCCATCCTCGATGTGCAGGCGGCGCCGCCCGAACCGGTCCGCCTGGGCCTTGTCGTGGCTGACGAAGATGATGGCGGCGGCGCCGGTCAGGCGCTCGTGCAGGACGCCCTCGACCCGGAGCGTGGTTTCGTGATCGAGCCCGGAGGTCGGCTCGTCCAGCAGCATCACCGTCGGCGCCAGCACCATGGCGCGGACCAGGGCCAGGCGCTGACGCTCGCCCGTCGACAGCCGGGCCACCGGCCACTCCATGCACTCGGCCGGCAATTGCAAGCGGTGCAGGAACCCGGCCGCCGCGTCGCGGTCGTCGAAATGCGGGCCGACGTGATCGGCCCACCAGCCAGATTCCGCCGGCACGTAGACGACCCGGCGGCGCCACGCCGGCGCCGGCATGGCCGAGCGGGCGCGGCCGTCCAGGAAAATCTCGCCGTCGTTCGGATCGAGGTCCGCCAGGGACCGCAGGAGAAGGCTCTTGCCGGCGCCGGACGCGCCGGTGACGGCGACGCTTTCGCCGGCGTCGACGGTGAAGCTGACGGGCGCCAGGTTCCGGCACGATAGATTCTCGACTTGCAGCACGCGGCACCTCCCTGCCGCACCATAGTGTCGAAAGGAATTGGCAGCGACAAGCCGGCGGCTGGCGCGCGAGGGCGAACATGATATGTTGGCCGCCATTGCGGCGGCGACCAGCGAGGGAAGGTCCCCATGAACGAACCCCTGCTTCTCGACCGGCACCGGGAACCGGTCCTGGCCGATTGGGTCGACTACAACGGCCACATGAACGTCGCCTACTACGTTTTGGTCTTCGATCACGCGACGGACGCCTTCCTCGACCACATCGGCCTCGATGACGCGCACCGCGACGCGACCGGCGAATCGGTCTTCGTCGTCGAGGCCCACGTCACCTACGAACGCGAGGCCATGGAAGGCGATGAGTTGAGCGTGACGACGCAGGTCCTCGATTGCGACGCGAAACGGATGCACATATTTCACAGGATGCACGCCAACGGCGGCAGCGAGGTCATCGCCACCAACGAACTGATGATCCTTTCCGTGGATTTGAACACGCGGCGCGCGGCGCCGCTGTCGGACTCCGCGGCCGAACGGCTGCACGCGCTGCGGGCTGCCCACGATGGTCTCGAGGCGCCGGCGCAGGCCGGGCGGACCATCGGCATCCGGCGCCGCGGATGATCCGCGGCGGAAGCTCATGACGATCAGCCGAGCCATCTTCGACAGCCTGCCGGACCCGGTGGTCCTCATCGACGGCGAGCGCACGGTGGTCTACGCCAACGCCGCCGCGCAGGAACTGCTCGAATGCCGGGCCTCCGGCGACAACCTCGCCATGTCGATCCGCCACCCCGTGGTTCTCGACGCCATCGAGCGCATTCTCGGCGGGGCCGCCGAGCACACGGCCGAGATCACCATGCCGGTGCCGATCCAGCGGACCTTCCAAATGCACGCGAGCCGGGTCGAGGACGACGGCAGCGGCGATTCCGTGGTCGCCACGGTGATGTTCCGGGACATGACGACCGCGGTCCGGGCCGAACAGATGCGCATCGATTTCGTCAACAACGCGTCGCACGAACTGCGCTCGCCGTTGACCGCCATCCTGGGGTTCATCGAGACCCTGAAGGGGCCGGCCCAAGAAGACCCGGAGGCCAGCAAGCGCTTCCTCGGCATCATGGGAAGGGAAGCCGAGCGCATGCGCCGGTTGATCGAGGATCTCCTGTCGCTGTCGCGGGTCGAGGCCAACGAGCACGTCCGCCCGCGCGGCCGGGCCGACGTCGTCGGCGTCGTCGGCGGGGTCATCGACATCCTGGAAGACCGCGCCAAGGACCGCGGCATGACCATGTCGATGACGGCGGCGGCGGATCTGCGGAAACCGATCGGCGACGCCGACCAGCTCACCCAGGTGTTTCGCAACCTGATCGAGAACGCCCTCGTCTACGGCACCGGCGGCACCGCCGTGGAGGTTTCGATCGCCGCCGTCGACCGGATCCCGGACTCGGGCCACGCCGGCGTCGTCGTCCGGGTCACCGATCATGGCGACGGCATCCCCAAGGAGGTCGTTCCCCGATTGACGGAACGGTTCTACCGCGGTGACGCGGCGCGGTCGCCGGACCGCACCGGCAACCCGAACAGCACCGGGCTCGGGCTGGCGATCGTCAAACACATCGTCAACCGGCACCGCGGGCGGCTGCAGATCGAGAGCGAAATCGGCAAGGGCAGCACCTTCAGCGTGTTCCTGCCGACGGATTGACGGCGAACGGCGCCGGCGTGTCATAAATCTGTTACACAAATGTCATATGAAGGCGCCATCCTGACGACCCTAGGAGCGCCAACACCGTGTACAAAGAAACACTTTCCAAGGACCTTCTGAAGTTCGAGCAGGTCGGCTCGTTCACGCAAATCATGGCCAGGCGGACCGTCGGCATCGGCACCGCCGTTCTTTTCCTGGCCGTCGTCTGGCTGGCCGTCCGCGCCGTCACCGAGGGTCTCGACAATCAAGCCTTCATCATCGCCGCCGGCATCATCGGCGGCTAGCGGCGGTGCCGTCCATCGTCTTCGGCCTGCTCGGGCTGGCGGTGTTCCTGAACTTCATGAACCTGCCCAGATCGGCGCCCGTGGTCGGCGGCATGGTGCTGTCGCTGATGACCCTGCCGACGGTGATCATTTCGGCGCGCGCCGCGCTCAAGTCGGTGCCACCGTCGATCCGCGAGGCGGCGCTCGGCCTCGGCGCGTCGCGGCTGCAGATGGTCGCCCACCACGTGCTCCCCCTAGCCTTCCCGGGAATCCTCACCGGCACGATCATCGGCATGGCCCAGGCGCTGGGCGAGACGGCGCCCTTGCTGATGATCGGGATGGTCGCCTTCATCGTCGACGTTCCCGGCGGCTTCACCGATCCGTCGACGGTGATGCCGGTGCAGATCTATCTCTGGTCGGACAGTCCGGAACGGGCGTTCGTCGAAAAAACCGCCGCCGCGACTGCCATTCTCATCGGTTTCCTGGTGCTGATGAACGCCTTGGCGGTGGTGTTGCGGAAGAAAATTGAACGGAAATGGTAGGGTAGGAAGCGATGCAACAGACCGCTGTTGTTGAAACCGGCGTCGGCGCCCAGGCCGAACCGGCGCGGAACGTGAAGGTGAGCGCCGAGAACTGCTCGGTGTTCTATGGCGACAAGCAGGCGCTGTTCGACGTCAACCTGGACATCATGGCCAACGAG
Source organism: Magnetovibrio sp. (assembly GCA_028817665.1). Classification (GTDB taxonomy): domain Bacteria; phylum Pseudomonadota; class Alphaproteobacteria; order Rhodospirillales; family Casp-alpha2; genus UBA3470. The sequence continues at coordinate 21,513 of JAPPPF010000265.1, forward strand.
GTCACCGCCCTGATCGGCCCCTCGGGCTGCGGCAAGTCGACGTTCCTGAGGTGCATCAACCGGATGAACGACACCATCGATATCTGCCGGGTGAGCGGCCGCTTGATGCTGGAGAACGATGACATCTACGATCCCGCGCTCGACGTCGTGCACCTGCGGGCCCGCATCGGCATGGTCTTCCAGAAGCCCAATCCGTTCCCCACGTCGATCTACCAGAACATCGCCTACGGCCCGAGCATCCACGGCCTGGTGGCGAGCAAATCCGACCTCGACGAGATCGTCGAGCGGAGCCTCCGGCGCGCCGCTCTCTGGGAAGAGGTCAAGGACCGCCTGGACCAACCGGGCACCGGGTTATCGGGTGGCCAGCAGCAGCGGTTGTGCATCGCCCGCGCCATCGCCGTGCAGCCGGAGGTGATCCTGATGGACGAGCCTTGCTCGGCGCTCGACCCCATCGCCACCGCGAGGATCGAGGAACTGATCGACGAATTGCGTCAAAACTTCACCATCGTGATCGTCACCCACTCCATGCAGCAGGCCGCGCGCGTGTCGCAGCGCACGGCGTTCTTCCACCTCGGCGTCTTGGTCGAGCACGGCGAAACGGATCAAATCTTCACCAACCCGGCGCACGACAAAACTCGGGACTACCTGACCGGCCGTTTCGGATAAACTAGGGCACGCGAGAGGAAACTGTCATGACAACGGACCATATCGTCAAATCCTTCGACGATGACCTGCGCCGCCTCGACAACATCATCGCCGAGATGGGCGGCATCGCCGAGGTTCAGCTGGCGGACGCCATCGACGCCCTGGTGAAGCGCGATGTCGAGGCCGCCGAGCGGGTGATCGAGCGCGATCAGCGGATCGACGAGCTTGAACACGAGCTTGACGAGTTCGCCACCGCCATCCTGGCGCGCCGACAACCGATGGCCGAGGACTTAAGGGTGGTCATCGCGGCGCTGAAGACGTCGGCGGTGCTGGAGCGCATCGGCGATTACGCCAAGAACATCGCCAAGCGGACCATCGCGCTGTCGCAAACGCCGCCGATCGGGCCGACCCGCACCATCGTCCGCATGGCGCGGCTCGTGCAAAGCATGATCAAGAACGTTCTCGACGCCTACGTGAACCGCGACGCCGACAAGGCCAACGACGTCCGCGACAGCGACGAGGAGGTTGACGCCCTGCACACCAGCCTGTTCCGTGAGTTGCTCACCTACATGATGGAGGATCCGCGGGTCATCGGCGCCGGTACGCACCTGCTGTTCGTCGCCAAGAACATCGAGCGCATCGGCGATCACGCCACCAACATCGCCAAGAACGTCCATATCCTGGTCCATGGCGACCCGCCGACGGAACGCCGCCGCAAGAGCGACGCGTCGAGCTACACGGTGGTCGCGTCGGCGGACGAACCGGAGGCCGCCCGATGATGGACGGCGCGCGCCCGAGGATCCTGATCGTCGAGGACGATCCCGCCCTCGTCGAGTTGCTGCGCTACAACCTGGATACGGCCGGATACGAAGCCTCCGTCGTCGAGGACGGCGACGAGGCCATGGCCGCGGTCCACGACGAAGAACCGGACCTGGTCATCCTCGATTGGATGCTGCCCAACGTCTCGGGTATCGAGCTCTGCCGGCAGTTGCGGCAAAGCACCTCGCACAGGAAACTGCCGATCATCATGCTCACGGCGCGGAGCGAGGAAGGCGACCGGGTCCGCGGCCTGAAGACCGGCGCCGACGACTACATCGTCAAGCCGTTCCTACCGTCGGAACTGCTGGCCCGGATCGAGGCGGTGATGCGCCGGGCGTTTCCGGAAAAGCAGGCGGATATCCTCACCTACGAGGGCGTGGTCATGAACCTCGAGGAACACCGCGTGACCCGCGACGACCGGTCGGTCCAGCTCGGTCCGACCGAGTTTCGGCTGCTCCGGACGTTGATGGAGCGGCCCGGCCGCGTGTTCTCCCGCGAACAGCTCCTGGACCGGGTCTGGGGCCGCGACATCTACGTCGAGACCCGGACCGTCGACGTCCACATCCGCCGCCTCCGCAAGGCGCTTAATCAGGATGGCGCGGCTGACATCATCCGGACCGTGCGGTCCGCCGGTTACAGCCTCGATTCCAGTAAAATGTGATCCGAAGTCATTCCCCTGCCGCCCAAAATGCGGTAAGACTTCTTTCATGAAACCCGTTTACAATCCGGCACTTACGCGCCAGTTCTCAATTCCTTAAGAGAGATGCACGAGCCCCGGATTACGTACCTGCGCTTGTTGGCCCATTTCCGGCGAATGCTCCGGAACGACCATCTCATCCTGTCCGTCCTCGCCCTGGTGGTCGGCTGCATCGCCGGCGCGGCGGTCGTCGTGCTTCGCGAAATGATCGCGTTGGTCCAGTTCGTCGGTTTTCGCGCCGAGGCGGAACGCCTCGCCGACTATGCCGCCGAACTGCCCTGGTGGCACGTCATCGCCGTTCCGACCGTCGGCGGGCTGGTGGTCGGCGTGTTGGTCTACCGGTTCCTGCCCGACCGGCGCCCGCAGGGCGTCGCCGACGTCATCGAGGCGACGGCGCTGCGCAGCGGCCGCATGTCGTCGCGCGTCGGCATCATGGCGGCGCTGGTCAACGGGCTTTCCGTGGGCGCCGGCGCCTCGGTCGGCCGCGAGGGTCCGGCGGTTCACCTGGGCGCCTCCCTGAGCGGCTGGATCGGCCGGCGCCTGCACCTCTCGCGCTCCCTGACCCGCACCCTGCTGGGCTGCGGGGTCGCCTCGGCGGTGGCGGCGTCGTTCAACGCGCCGATCGCCGGCGCGCTCTTCGCCAACGAGGTCGTGGTCGGCCATTACGCGCTGAAGGCGTTCGCGCCGGTGGTCATCGCCAGCGTCGCCGGGACGGCGATCTCGCGGAGCTGGTTCGGAGATTTCCCCGCCTTCACCTTCAACACCGGCATCATCGCCTCGTTCTGGGAGTTCCCGGCTTTCGTCCTGCTCGGCATCTGCGCCGGAATCACCGCCGTGGTGTTCATGAAGTCGATTTCCTGGTCGGCCAAGGTCGCGCAGATGATCCCGGTGCCGCCGTGGCTCCGCCCGGCCATCGGCGGGTTCGCGGTCGGCCTGATGGCGACGCAGCTGCCGCAGGTCCTTGGCGTCGGTTACGCCGTCACCGAATCGGCGCTGCTGCTGCAGATCTCCCTGACGATGCTGATCGTCATCGGCGTCGCCAAGGTCGCGGCCACCGCCATCTGCCTGGGGTTCGGCTTCGGCGGCGGCGTGTTCTCGCCGAGCCTGGTGATCGGCGCCACCGTCGGCGGCGCCTTCGGCATCATCGCCACCGCCGTCTTCCCCGAGTTCTCGTCCGGCCCCGGCGCCTATACCATCGTCGGCATGGGTGCCGTCGCCGCGGCGGTGATGGGGGCGCCAATCTCGACGACCCTGATCATCTTCGAGATGACCAGCAACTACGCCCTGACGCTGGCGGTCATGGTGGCGGTGGTCATCGCCTCCGAAATTACCCTGCACTTCCACGGCCGCTCGTTCTTCAGCGTGCAGCTCCTGGAGCGCGGCATCGACGTCAAGGGCGGGTTCGAATCGGAGGTGATGCGCTCGATCAAGATCGGCAAGGTGGTGACCAAGGACGGCCCCACCGTCACCCCGGGCACCTGCCTTCAGGAACTTCGCGAGAAACTGCAGGAATCGCCCATGGGCGAGCTTTTCGTGCTCGGCGAGGCAGGGCAGCTCTACGGCACCGTGACGCTGGCCGATTTGAGCGAGTCCGCCTTCGACCATGAATTCGACGATCTGGTCAACGCCGGCGACGTGGCGCGCCTCCATCCGCCGTTTCTGACGCTTTACGACAATCTGGAGACGGCCCTGACGCTGATGACGGACACGGGCGAGGAACACATCGCCGTGGTCGACAACAACCTGACCATGAACTATCGGGGCTGCGTCCATCACAGCGAGGTCATGGCCGCCTACAACAAGGCGCTGGTCGAGGCGCGCCACGAGGAACACGGCGAATAGGCCGCCCCCGGCGATTTTTTACTTCTCGTCGAGCCGCAGCCATTGGCGCCGGTCGCGCGAATGGATGACCACCTTCTTGATATCGAGATTTCCGGCGTTCATGGGCAGGACGTCCAGCGACACGTCGACGCCGGCTTTACCCGTCGACCAGACCTTGCGGAACAGGTCCGCCATGTTGGCGACCCGGCGCCCGCCGATGCCGACGATGATGTCGCCGGGCTTCATACCGGCGGTCTCGCCGGGACCGCCGGTGGCGACCCGGTTGACGATGATCCGGCCCTCGGCCTCGGCGGTGTAGACGCCGAGCCACGGCCGCGCCGGCTGGCCCGACCGGCCGGAATGGATCAACCGGTCGAGAATGGGTTTCAACAGGTCGATGGGCACGAACATGTTGCCGGGCGCCGGCTGGCCGGGTTCCAGGGCATCATTGATGAACAGCGAACCGATGCCGACGAGGTTGCCCTGCAGATCTACCAACGCGGCGCCGCCGTACTGGCCGTGCACGGGCATGGTGAAGATGGCGCTGTCGAGGAGATATTCCCAGTATCCGGCGAAGGTCCGCCGCGACACTGCGCGCACCGGCGTGAACGGCTGTTGCCCGGCCGCCGACAGGGCGAGCAGCGGCGTGCCGGCGACCACGGACGCCGACTCGCCCAACGCGATCGGCCGGATTCCGAGCGACGAATCGGCGCGGATCAATCCGAAGCCGGTGGGATGGTCGTAGGCGACGAACCGCGCCGGCACCTTGCGGCCGGCCTGGGTGACGACGGAGACCGACTTCGATTCCATGATCAGGTAGCCGATGGTCAGGATCAGCCCGTCCTTGTCGATGACGACGCCGTTGCCGGCGCGCTCCAGTCCGAGCGAGCGCGCCGTCCGCGCGCCTTCCTTGATTTCCGAATGCACCTGCACGACCGCGCCGGCGATATCGCCGAAGGTCAGCTTTTCCGCCGCCGCCGGCGCGCAGACCAGCACCGCGAGCATCGCGCCGAACCCGATCCCGGATAATCCCGCCGGGCACCGCTTCCATGTCCTCAAGAACGCAATCATGGGGCACCTTCCGCCAAAACCATCGATCAGTGGGCCAAGAGTGTAGCATGCGGAACCGTTTCCGGCGGCGCTCTATATCCGAATTTCACGTCTATTTTATCGGCGCCCGGGCGGCCCGCGGGAATTCCCCGCTCACCAGCCGTGCCATGTCCGCGGGACGTGCTATATAGGGTCCATGGACGACCCTTTCGAACTGACCGACGCCGACACCCGGCCCGAGCCCTCGGCGCCGCCGGCGACGGCCGGCGGCATGCATCTCGAGCGCCTCAACGAGACCCAGCGCGAGGCGGTGGAAAGCATCGACGGGCCGCTGCTGGTGCTCGCCGGCGCCGGCACCGGCAAGACCCGGGTGCTGACGACGCGCCTCGCCCACATCCTCATGCAGGGCCGCGCCCACCCCGGCCAGATGCTGGCCGTCACCTTCACTAACAAGGCGGCGCGCGAGATGCGCGAGCGGGTCGCCCAGCTGGTCGGACGGCCAGTCGAGGGCTGGTGGGTCGGCACCTTCCACCACCTCGGCGCCCGGCTGCTGCGCCATCACGCCGAAGCCGTCGGCCTAACGCCGAACTTCACGATCCTCGACCAGGACGACCAGGTGCGGCTGGTCAAACAGTTCCTCGACGTCCACGAGATCGACGACAAGCGGTTTCCGGCGCGCACCATCGCCGGCGTCATCCAGCGCTGGAAGGACCGCGGCCTGACCCCGGACAAGGTCACCCTGAACGAGGGCGCCGACATGGCCGACGGCCGCATCCTGGCCCTCTACGCCGACTATCAGGCCCGGCTCGCCCAGGTCAACGCGGCGGACTTCGGAGACCTGTTGCTGCTCTGCCTCGAGTTGTTCGCCAACCAGCCGGACGTCCTGGTCCGCTACCAGAACCAGTTCCGCTACCTCCTGGTCGACGAGTACCAGGACACCAACGTCGCCCAGTACCTGTGGCTTAGGCTGCTCGCCCAGGGACACCGCAACATCTGCTGCGTCGGCGACGACGACCAGTCCATCTATTCGTGGCGCGGCGCCGAAGTCGGCAACATCCTGCGCTTCGAGGACGACTTCCCCGGCGCCAAGATCGTCCGCCTCGAGCGCAACTACCGTTCGACTCCGCACATCCTGGCCGCCGCCTCGGGCTTGATCGCCCACAACGAGGGCCGCCTCGGCAAGACGCTCTGGACCGAGATGAACGAGGGCGAGCCGGTCCGCGTGCGCGGCGTCTGGGACGGCGAGGAGGAGGCGCGCGGGGTCGGCGAGGAGATCGAGGCCCTGCACGGGAAGGGCCACGCCCTCAACCAGATCGCGGTCCTGGTGCGGGCCGGGTTCCAGACCCGGGAGTTCGAGGAACGCCTGATCACCATCGGCGTGCCCTACCGGGTGATCGGCGGGCCGCGTTTCTACGAGCGCCAGGAGATCCGTGACGCCGTCGCCTATCTCCGGGTCACCGCGCAGCCCGACGACGACCTCGCCTTCGAGCGCATCGTCAACCTGCCGAAGCGCGGCATCGGCCAGGCGACCCTGCAGCCCATCCACCTGCTGGCCCGGGCCGAGCGGATCTCGCTCGGCCGCGCCGTCCGCAAACTGATAGAGACCGACGAGATCAAGCCCCGGGCCCGCAAGTCGCTGGCCGACCTGATGGCCGACTTCGAGCGCTGGCGCGGGCTGGCGGAGATGGTCGGCCACCCGGAACTGGCCGAGACGATCCTCGACGAATCGGGCTACACCACCATGTGGAAGCAATCGAAGGCGCCGGAGGCGCCGGGGCGCCTCGACAACCTGAAGGAACTGATCGCCGCGCTCGAGGACTTCGACAGCCTGGCGGCTTTCCTCGAGCACGTCAGCCTGGTCATGGAGAACGAGGATTCCATGATCGAGGACAAGGTCAACCTGATGACACTGCACGGCGCCAAGGGGCTGGAGTTCGAGACGGTCTTCCTGCCCGGCTGGGAGGAAGGCCTGTTCCCGCACCAGCGCGCCCTCGACGACGGCGGCACCGGCGGGCTCGAGGAGGAACGGCGTCTCGCCTATGTCGGCCTGACCCGGGCCCGCCAGCGCGCCATCGTCTCCTTCGCCGCCAACCGCCGGATCTACGGCACCTGGCAGAGCGCGGTGCCGTCGCGGTTCGTCGACGAACTGCCCGACGACAACATCGAACTGGAAAGCGCGCCGGGCCTCTACGAAGGCACGAGCGCCGGCTTCGGCGGCCTGGAGGACGCCGCCGACGCCTTCGTCTCGGCCGGCTGGCGCTCGCGCCGGCGGCGCAAGGCCGTGACCCTCGAGGACACCGACTGGCGGGTCGCCGAGCGCAAGGCGCCGGCCGGTGGCTTCGAGGAAGGCGAGCGGGTCTTCCATCAGAAGTTCGGTTACGGCCGGATCGTCGCCATCGACGGCGAGAAACTGGAGATCGCCTTCGAGAAGGCCGGCACCAAGAAGGTGATGATGAGTTTCGTCGAGGCCACTTGAAACGATGATCGAGCCGACCTTCCTGTGGCGCATCGAGACCGAGGTGCCGGCCGTCGCCCGGCCCGTCGTCGAGGATTTCCTGGAGCAGCGCTGCGTCGCCGTCATGGCCTTCGAGATCGCCGACGGCGTGGCCTGGCGGGTCGAGGGCTTCACCGGTGCCGAGCCGGACGGGAGCGCGTTGGCCCGGGACCTGGCGGGCGCCCTCGCCGCCGCCGGCATGGCGCCGCCGGCGCGCCTGGGTTGCGAGCAGGTGGCGCCGCGCGACTGGCTCGCCGACAACCTGGCCTCCTTTCCGCCGCTCGAGATCGGCCGCTACTTCATCCACGGCTCGCATTTCGAGGCCCGCCCGCCGGCCGGCAAGCTGGCCATCCGCCTCGACCCGGGCACCGCCTTCGGGTCCGGCGAGCACGCCACCACGGCGGCCTGCCTGGAAGCCATCGACGGCCTCGCGCGGCGGCGCCAGGCCCGCCGGCCCCTCGACATGGGCTGCGGCTCGGGGATTCTGGCCGTCGCCATGGCCAAGACCTGGCGGGTTCCCGTCGTCGCCAGCGACCTCGACCCGGAAGCGGCGCGGGTCACCGCCGTCAACGCCCGGCGCAATGGCGTTGGCGGTTGGGTCCGGGCCCGATGCGGGCGCGGGTTCGAGCTGCCGGCGGTGCGCCGGGACGGCCCCTACGACCTGATCTGCGCCAACATCCTGGCGCGTCCGCTGATCGCCATGGCCGGAGCGCTGACCCGAAACCTCCGCCCGGCGGCCGACGGCGGCGGCACTGCGGTCCTTTCCGGCCTCCTGGAACGCGACGGCAACTGGGTCGCCCAGGCTTACCGGAGCCACGGGCTCAGGCTCAGCCGCCGCATCGTCCGGGACGGCTGGACGACGCTGGTCATGGAACGCCGTCCGGCGGCGTTGTGATGGGCCGCCGGGGCGTTCTAAGATTCGAGCCGACCGAAGCTGACGGGAAACCCCCATGCGCCTGATCATGGGCCTGAACGCCGCCGGTGTCGTCATCGCGGCCTGCTATGGCGGCTACGTGCTGGCGCCGAACTACGTGCCGCTCTGGGGCGGCCTGGCGCTGATCGTCTACCTGGCCGGGCTGTTCCAGCCGGTCTTCGCCGAGCACCTGGCGGTCAGCGCCGGGTTCCGCGACCTGGAGGGCGGCTACCTGGAGGCGCGGCGGCGCGAACGCGGCATGGGACCATCCGTCGAGATCCTCACCGACGACGAGCCGCCGGGCTCGTTCCGGGGGCCCGGCGGGCGCGGCCGCGTCGCCCTTCTGCTGTGCCTGATCGGGACCGGGCTGCTGATCCTCGACGCCGCCCAATGGTGGGCGGCGCGGCCGCCGGAACCGGCGAAACCCGGCATCATCAGCAATTTCTAGGGAATGGTGGGCACGGCTAGGATTGAACTAGCGACCTCTCCGGTGTGAACGGAGCGCTCTCCCGCTGAGCTACGCGCCCGATATCCTCGGCAAGGCCCGTGATATAGCGCCTGGCGGCGCCTCAGGCAAGCCCGGCCAGGACCGCCCAGAGCTCGTCGAACCGGTCGATCACGTGATCGGCCTCGAGGGCCGCCACGGGGCCGCGCGAATACCCGAAGGAGACGGCGACGGCGGGCACGCCGAGCCCCCGGGCGGTGGCCACGTCGTTGGCGTTGTCGCCGACCATGACGGCGCCATCGGCGGCGACGCCGAGGCGCTCCAGCACCGCAGCCAGGTGCCGGGGATCGGGTTTGCGGACGTCGCCCAGGGTGTCGCCGCCGACGACGGCGTCGACATGGGCGTCGAACCCGAAGCTCGCCAGGATCTCGCGGGTCGGCGCTTCCGGCTTGTTGGTGCAGATGCCGAGCTTGGCGCCCGCCGCCTTCAAGTCGCGGAGGATCTCGCCGGCGCCGGGGAAGGGCTCGGTCAAGTCGGCCGCGGCGCCCTCGTAGAACCCCAGGAAACGCGCCACCGCGGCGTCGAGGCCGCCGTCTGGAACGCCGCCGGTCGCTCCGAGCGCGCGTTCGACCAACTTCGGCACCCCGTCGCCGACCATCATCACCACCTCGTCGCGCACCACCGGCCGGCGGTCCATCTCCGCCAACAACTTGTTCAGGCCGGCGCGCAGGTCGGGTTCGCTGTCGATCAGGGTGCCGTCGAGATCGAAGATCACGGCGTCGATGCGGGCCGGCAGGGCGTGGGAAGCGTCTGGGGGCATTGCAAGAATCCGAAACAAACTTTGACTTGGCGGGATTCGGCGCCTATGGCAATGTCCCCGCGCTGGCATACGCCGGCCCTTCTTGTAGCCGACTGACGGTCCATGACCAAGAGCCAGAGCGAAAAAACCGCCGCCGCCATCGTCCTCGCCGCCGGCCTCGGCACGCGGATGAAATCAGCGAAATCGAAGGTTCTCCACCCGCTCGCCGGACGGCCGATGATCCAGCACCTGCTGGCCTCCCTGGGCGAACTGGCGTTGGACCGCATCGCCGTGGTCGTCGGCGACGGCGCCGAGGACGTCGCCGAGGCGGTGGCGCCGCACCCGACCGCCGTGCAATCCGAGCAGCTCGGCACCGGCCACGCGGTGCTGCAGGCGGAGGCCGCCATGGCCGGGCTCTCCGGCGATGTCCTGATCCTGTTCGGCGGCGACCCGCTGATCACGCCGGAAACCATGGCGAGGCTCCTGGAGCGGCGCCGCGAGGCCGACGATCCGGCCGTCGTCGTGCTCGGCTTCCGGCCCGCCGATCCCGGCCTCTACGGGCGCCTCATCGTCGACGGGGACGGCCGATTGGAGGCCATCGTCGAGGCCCGCGACGCGACCCCCGAACAGCTCGCCGGCGATCTCTGCAACTCCGGCGTCATGGCCGTCGACGGCGCGGTTCTGTTCGAGCTCCTGGACAAAGTCGGCAACGACAACGCCAAGGCCGAATACTACCTGACCGACATCATCCACCTGGCCCGCGCCGCCGGCCGCGCCGCCGCCGTGGTCGAGGCCTTGGACGCGGACGAGCTGATCGGCGTCGACACCCGCGCCGACCTGGCCCGCGCCGAGGCCGTGCTGCAGGGGCGGCTGCGGGCCCGGGCCATGGCCGGGGGCGCCACCCTGGTGGCGCCGGAGACGGTGTTCCTGAGCCACGACACGGTGATCGGCCGCGACGTCACCATCGGCCCCAACGTGGTCATCGAGCCGGGCTGCCGGATCGGCGACGACGTCACCATCCGCCCGTTCTGCCACCTGGAGGGCGCGACCGTCGCTTCGGGGTCCATCGTCGGGCCCTTCGCGCGGCTCCGCCCCGGCGCCGACTTGGGGCCGGACGTCCGCATCGGCAACTTCGTCGAGATCAAGAACGCCCAGCTGGAGGCCGGCGCCAAGGTCAACCACCTGAGCTACGTCGGCGATTCCCACGTCGGCGCCAAGGCCAACGTCGGCGCCGGCACCATCACCTGCAACTACGACGGCTTCGCCAAGCACAGGACCGAGATCGGCGCCGGCGCCTTCATCGGCTCGAACACGGCGCTGGTCGCCCCGGTCCGCGTCGGCGACGGCGCCATCGTCGGGGCCGGCAGCGTCGTCAGCAAGGACGTCGAGGCCGACGCGCTGGCCGTGACCCGCGCCCCGCAGAAGCAGGCCGACGGCTGGGCCGCCAAGTTCCGCGCCAAGAACAAGAAAAGCTAGGAAGGACCTTCGACCCATGTGCGGCATCATCGGCATCATCGGCAAGACGGAGGTCGCGCCCCTTCTGCTCGACGGGCTCAAGAGGCTCGAGTACCGGGGTTACGATTCCGCCGGCATCGCCACCATCGTCAACGGCTCCATCGACCGGCGCCGGGCCGAGGGCAAGCTCGGCAACCTGGACGCCCTGCTCGACGCCGAACCGATCACCGGCACCACCGGCATCGGCCACACCCGCTGGGCGACCCACGGCGTGCCCAACGAGGTCAACGCCCATCCGCACGCCACCGACCGGGTCGCGGTGGTCCACAACGGCATCATCGAGAACTTCCAGGAGCTCCGCGACGAGGTCGTCGCCGCCGGCCACAACCTGGCGTCCGACACCGACACGGAGGTCATCGTCCATCTCATCGACCAGTACCTGAAGGATGGCCGGAGCCCGCAGGAGGCCACCCAGGCGGCCTTGAAGCGCTTGGACGGCGCCTTCGCGCTGGCCATCGTCTTCGCCGGCGAGACCAAGCTGATGATGGCGGCCCGCAAGGGCAGTCCGCTGGCCATCGGCGTCGGCGAGGACGAGATGTTCATCGGTTCCGACGCCATCGCCCTGGCGCCCCTGACCAAGGTCATCATCTACCTCGACGACGGCGACTGCGCGGTCTTGACCGACAAGAACTACACCATCTTCGACGCCGCGGGGAACGAGGTGCGCCGCGACATCCGGCTGACAGAACTCACCGGCGCCGCCATCGGCAAGGGCGGCTACCGGCACTTCATGCTGAAGGAGATCTACGAGCAGCCGCAGGTCATCGGCGACACGCTGCATTCCTACGTCAACCCGGCGAGCCGCGCGGTGACGCTGCCCGAGCTCGGCTTCGACCCGGCCGAGGCGACGAAACTCACGCTCATCGCCTGCGGCACGTCCTACTACGCCTGCCTGGTCGCCAAGTACTGGCTGGAGACCATCGCCCGGGTGCCGGTGGAGGTCGATATCGCGTCGGAGTTCCGCTACCGCGAGGCGCCCATGCCGAAGGGCGGGGCGGCGCTGGTGATCTCGCAGTCGGGCGAGACCATCGACACCCTGGCGGCGCTCCGTTACGCCCGCGCCCAGGACCAGAAGATCCTCTCCGTCGTCAACGTCCCGGAAAGCGCCATCGCGCGGGAATCGGACGCCGTCCTGCAGACCTACGCGGGCCCCGAGATCGGCGTCGCCTCCACCAAGGCCTTCACCACGCAGCTGACCGTGCTGGCCTGCCTGGCCATCGCCATGGCGCACGCCCGCGGCGCCATCGACGACGCCGAGCGCGGCCGCCTGGTCGGCGCCCTGACCGAAGTGCCGGCCCGCGCCGCCGAGATCCTCAACCACGACGAACACCTGGCCCGGATCGCCCAGGACATGGCCGAGGCCCGCGACGTGCTCTATCTCGGCCGCGGCACTAATTACCCGATCGCGCTGGAGGGCGCGCTGAAGCTCAAGGAGATCTCCTACATCCACGCCGAGGGCTACGCCGCCGGCGAGATGAAGCACGGGCCCATCGCGCTGATCGACGAGGCGGTGCCGGTGGTCGTCGTCGCGCCCACGGACGGGCTCATCGACAAGACCGTCTCCAACGTCCAGGAGGTCATGGCCCGGGGCGGCCGGGTGATCTTCCTCTCCGACGCGAACGGCGTCGCCCGCCTCGGCGGCGAGGCCACGGCGACGGTGACCCTGCCCGCCGTCGACCCCATCGTCGCGCCCTTGCTCTACGCCATCCCGGTGCAGTTGCTGGCCTACCACATCGCGGTGATCAAGGGCACCGACGTCGACCAGCCCCGGAACCTGGCGAAGAGCGTCACCGTCGAATAGGCGCGCGTTACCGCCGTTCACATCTCAGGAAAATGTCCGCAAGGCTGGACATCCGTACGCATCGGCGGACATTTCCAGAAATCCTTCCAACAATTTCAAGGGCTTGGATGCGTACAGGATGGGACGAAAGTTCCAATTGATACCCATCGGGTGGCCATCAGGCGACAGACCGCTGAATTTCCCCTCCCCCCTTGTGGGGGAGGGTCAGGGC
>JAPPPF010000006.1:0-2642 GCA_028817665.1 Magnetovibrio sp.
ATATCCTGGAGGAGGCCGGCGTGGCGACCACGGAAACCGTGGTCGCCGTCACCAACGACGACGAGACCAACATCCTCGCCTCGCTGCTGGCCAAGCGCTACGGCTGCCAGCGCGCGATCACGCTGATCAACAAGGGCACCTACGAATCGCTGATCAATTCCCTGGAGATCGACGTCACCGTCAGCCCCCGCAACATCACCGTCTCGACGATCCTGCAGCATATCCGGCGCGGCCGCATCCATTCCGTGCACACCCTGCGCGAGGGCTTCGGCGAGTTGATCGAGGCGGAGGCGCTGGAAACCTCCGAACTGGTCGGCAAGCCGCTGCGCGAGGTCAATTTGCCGAGCGGCGTCCTGCTCGGCGCCATCGTCCGCGACGACAAGATGATCTGCCCCGGCGGCTCCACCATCGTCGAGCCGAACGACCGCATCGTGCTGTTCGCCGCCGCCGACGTCATTCGCAAGGTCGAGAAGATGTTCTCGGTCCAGCTTGAGTATTTCTAGAAGGAGCAGGGGATGTCCCGCATAGCCTATGTCAACGGCCGCTACGTGCCGCACCGTGAAGCCGTCGTCCATATCGAGGACCGGGGCTATCAGTTCGCCGACGGCGTCTACGAGGTCTTCGCCGTCCACGGCGGCAAGCTGATCGGCGAGCAGGGGCATCTCGACCGGCTCGGACACTCGCTCGGCGAACTGCGCATCGACTGGCCCCTCGGCCGGCGGGCGCTGATGGTCTGCGTCGAGGAGGTCCGGCGCCGCAACCACGTCCGTGACGGATTGATCTATCTGCAGGTGACGCGCGGCGTCGCGCCGCGCGACCATGCGTTTCCGGCCGAGGCCGACAGCGCCCTGGTGATCACTGCGAAGTCGATGAAGCCGATGGACAAGGAGGCGCTCTGCAAGGGCGTCGAGGTGCTCACCATCCCCGACATCCGCTGGCAGCGTTGCGACATCAAGTCCGTCGCCCTGCTGCCGAACATCCTCGGCAAGCAACAGGCCAAGGACGCCGGCGCCTTCGAGGCCTGGCAGGTGGACGCCGACGGCATGGTCACCGAGGGGACTTCGACCAACGCCTGGATCGTTACCCAGGACGGTGAACTGGTGACCCGCGACATCTCGACGTCGATCCTCAACGGCATCACCCGGCTCGCCATTCTCGAGGCCGCGGCGGAAGCCCAGGTGAACGTCAGCGAACGCGCCTTCAGCGTCGATGAGGCATTGAGCGCGCGCGAGGCCTTCATCTCGTCGTCGACGTCGCACGTCAAGGCGGTGACCCGAATCAACGGGCAATCGGTCGGCAATGGCCACGCCGGCGAACTGACGACGCGGGTCCTCGATCTCTACGTCGATTACATCGAGGGCCACGGCGGCCCGCAGGTCACGGACTCCTGGAATTGAACGCCGCCGCCGGCGCGCCGCCGCCCGAGACCCCGCACGCCATCCTGTTCGACTGGGACAACACCCTGGTCGATACCTGGCCGGTCATCCGCGACGCCCTGAACACGACGCTGACGGCCTTCGGGCACGAGCCCTGGACGATGGCCGAGGTCCGCGTCCGGGTCAGGAATTCCGTGCGCGACAGATTCCCGAAAATGTTCGGCGACGCCTGGCGCGACGCCGCCGACATGTTCTACGCGCGCTACGAGGAAATTCACATGACCAAGCTCGAACCCGCGCCCGGCGCCGCCGAAATGCTGGCTGGCCTGGCGGAACGCGAGCTCTATCTCGGCCTGGTCAGCAACAAGCGTGGCGACATCCTGCGCGCCGAGGCCGAATACCTGGGCTGGCACGATTATTTCGGCGCCATGGTCGGGGCCAACGACGCGGTGCGCGATAAGCCGGCGGCGGACCCCATCAAGCTGGCGCTCACGCCGGCGGGCCTCGAGCCGGGGCCGAGCGTGTGGTACGCCGGCGACGCCGACATCGACATGGAATGCGCCGAAGCCAGCGGTTGCGCCGGTGTCCTGATCCGCGCCGAGGCGCCCGGTCCCGACGAGTTTTCCGGCTTCCCTCCGGTGCTTCATTTCGACGGCTGTATGGCGCTTTCCAAGTTCGTCGATAAAATGTAGGATTATTTCGTTTGCGGATGGGACCATCCGGCGCTTCGGCGCTCGAAACGGGTGCGATAAGCCTCGAGAAACGATAATTTAGGGAGGGTGCCGTGATTATCACCCGGATCGCGGTTAAAAAAAGAGGGTACCAAAATGTCCCCGGAAAAATCGCAGAACGTCCAGGACGTCTTCCTCAACTACATTCGGAAGAACAAGACCCCGGTAACGGTTTTCTTGGTGAACGGCGTCAAGCTGCAAGGAATCGTCACCTGGTTCGATAATTTTTCGGTGCTGCTGCGCCGCGATGGGCACACGCAGCTCGTCTACAAGCACGCCATCTCGACGGTCATGCCGTCGATGCCGATCCAGCTCTTCGAGCCGGACAAGGACGGAGATGGCGATACGTGATCACCTGTCCTTCGCCGTTTTCGCCCGCCTTCTGACGTGATCGACCGCGACGGCGAAAACGCGACCGGGACCCGGTGCATCATCGTTCATCCGCACATCGGCGGACGCGGTGGCGGTCGTGCCGACGCGCCGCCGACGTCGGCGAGCATGGAGGAATGCGCCGGCCTGGCGGCGGCCATCGATC
>JAPPPF010000006.1:2652-9369 GCA_028817665.1 Magnetovibrio sp.
CGCCCTGGCGTTGTCAATCGTTCTGGCCGTGGTGGTAGACGTGCGTGGCAACATCGCCAAACCGAAGCCCGACACCTTCATGGGCCGCGGCGCCGTCGAGCGGATCGGCGAGATCATCGCGGCCCACGCCGACGCCGACGAAGCGGTTACCCTGGTGGTCATGGATTGCCCGCTGAGCCCGGTCCAGCAGCGTAACCTGGAACAGGCCTGGAACTGCAAGGTGATCGACCGCACCGGCCTCATCCTGGAGATCTTCGGCGCCCGGGCCCGGACCCGGGAAGGACGGCTGCAGGTCGAACTGGCGGCGCTGACCTACCAGCGGAGCCGGCTGGTGCGCAGCTGGACGCACCTGGAGCGGCAGCGCGGCGGCGCCGGGTTCATGGGCGGTCCCGGTGAACGCCAGATCGAGCTCGACCGCCGCCTCATCGACCAGCGCATCGACCGCATCAAGCGCGACCTCAAGGACGTCCGCCGGACCCGCGCCCTGCACCGCGACGCGCGCCAGCGCGTGCCCTATCCGGTGATCGCCCTGGTCGGCTACACGAACGCCGGAAAATCCACCCTGTTCAATCACTTGACCGGGTCCGACGTGGTCGCCAAGGACCAGCTCTTCGCGACCCTCGACCCGACCATGCGGGCGATCGAACTGCCCGGCGGCCACCGCGCCATCCTGTCGGACACGGTCGGCTTCGTCTCCAGCCTGCCGCATGAACTGGTCAACGCCTTTCACGCGACCCTCGAGGAGGTCGAGGAGGCCGACGTGATCGTGCACGTCCGCGACATCGCCCACGCCGAAACGGAGACGCAGCGCACCGATGTCATGGGCGTGCTCTCGGAGATCGGCATCGACGAGACCAAGCGCGCCGGCATCATCGAGGTGCTGAACAAGATCGACCTCCTGGACGACGCGGCCCGCGAGTACGTCGCCAACCGAGCGCAGCGCAGCAACCTGGCCGCGGTCCCGGTTTCGGCCCAGACCGGGGAGGGCTGCGCGTCGCTGCGCCAACTCGTCGCCGACCGCCTCAGCGCCGGCTTCGAGACCCTCGAGCTCAGTATCGATCCGGCCGACGGCGCCGGTCTGGCCTGGCTCTATCAGCACGGCGAGGTGGTCGAGCGCCGCGACGACGAGGACGCCATCCACGTCAAGGTCCGCCTGTCGCCGGCCGAGGCCGCGCGCTACCAGCACCAAGCCCACTGACCGACGCGCCGCCGCCGGCCGGGCCGGGCGCGGTTTGACATGGCGCCGGTTTTCTACTAGTAGAATTATCCGCAAGGAGGACATACGTATGGCGACGGCGGACCATCAGAAGAAATGGCGCGACAAGAACCGGTTGGTGAAGTCTCAGCTCAACGTGATGGCGCGCAAGCACGTGCACGAGGACCTCGACGCCTTCGCCGAGAGCTTTCGGCTGCGCGGCAAAGGCGAGGCGGTGACCTTCTGCGCCTTCCTGACCCGCGCCCTGATCCAGCGCGCCGACTACAGCACCGAGGCGGCCCGCGCCCTCGACGACATCATCGAGGCCTACCATCGCGACCGTGATCTCCACAAAAACTGACGGGCCGCGCGGTAAAGCTGGACATGGCTCGGCCTAGGCCCCTTAATCCGCCGATGATCGCCGATCCCCACGCCGTCGCCGAGGCCCTGCGCGCCGTCGCCCGCGACGAGATCCTGCCGCGCTTCGGCAACCTGAAATCCCATGAAATCACCGAAAAGAATCGCGGCGAGGTCGTCACCGTCGCCGACGAGGCCGCCGAAGCGGCGCTGACCGAGGCGCTCGGGCCCTTGCTGCCGGGTGCCGGCGTCGTCGGCGAGGAGGGGGCGGCGAAGGCGCCGGAGAGCCTGGACGCGCTGGCCGGCCCGGCGCCCGTCTGGATCATCGATCCCGTCGACGGCACCCAGAATTTCGCCGACGGCGACGATTGTTTCGCGGTCATCGTCGCCTTGGCCGTCGATGGCGTCACCGAGGCCGGCTGGATTCACGAACCCATCGCCGACACCACGGTCTGGGCTCGGCGCGGCGCCGGTGCCTGGGAAAACGGCCGGCGGCTCACCATCGGTGACGGCGTCGCCTTCGCCGAATTCAAGGGCTCCCTCAATCCACGCTTCCGGCGGCGCCTCGAGGACGCCCGGCGCCGCGACGCGGCCAGTCTGCCGACCGATATTTGCCGCTACGGCTGCGTTGGCGCCGAATACGCCGACCTGGCCCGCGGCAAGCTGCAATTCGCGCGCTACGCCGGCCGCCTGAAGCCCTGGGATCACGCCGCCGGCGTCCTGATTCACGCGGAAGCGGGCGGCCACCACGGCATCGTCGAAACGGACGCCGCCTATGCGCCGGCGGCGGCGCTCCCGCAGCAAACCCTGCTCTTGGCGCCGCGCCCGGCGGACTGGCAGCGTCTCAGCGACCTACTCTCCACCTGATTCCGGTTCGGCCAGCATGGCGCGCGCCTTGGCGACGGCGTCCGCCGCGGCAAGGCCGTCGACGCAGGCGAACCGGCCGCCCTCGAGCGGGTGGACGCAGGCGCCGAGACAGCCGCGGCACGGCATGTCGTGGTACAGGAACTCGACGTTCCCGGGCGCGATCCTGGGATCGTAGGGAATGCTGTCGATGACGTGCGCGGCGCTGGCCAGGCAGAGCGTCGGGGCGCCGGCGCCGGCGGCGAGGTGCATGATCGAGGTATCGACGGCGACGACCAAACGGGCTGCCCGGATCAACCCGAGCTTCGCCTCGAAACCGCGTTCGTCGAGGCTGACGTCGTCACGCGCCGCCAGATCGTCGTAACCCGGATTGCGGGCCAGGTCGCCGGGGCCGGCGGAGAGCACGACGTCGTGGTCCGGCGCCAAGGCGTCGGCCAGGGCGGCCCAGGTTTCCGGCGCGTGCTGGCGCGCCGCCTCGCTGGTGAACGGATGGAAGACGACGAAGGGCCGGGCCCGGGTTTCCGGCGCCGGCAGCACGGCGTCGGGAAACCGGACCCGGGGCAGGGGGGGCGGCGACGCGGACAGCGCCGAGACCAGTTCGTGCCAGCGCACCATGCGGTGCGCCATGCCCGCCGAGGGCGTCACCCAGTCGGTGTAATCACGGCGGTTGGCGGCGAGCTCGGCGTCGTGCTTGGCCCAGGAACGCGGTTCGAGGGCATAGGACTTTTCCGCCGCGGCCGCCGCGACCAGCGCGTCGTCGACGGTGGGCAGGCGCAGGTGATCGGTGCTCACGCAGAGCCGGTAGCGCCGGGCGAACAACCGGTCCGACATCCGGTAGCGGTAGAAGGGGTCGCGGATGAACCGGCGGTAATCGAGGCCAATGAGCCGGAGCGGCGCCGGATACAGGAACTGCAGTGCCGCGCTGCCTTCCTGAACGATGACGTCGACGGCCTCGCCGTCGGCCGCCAGGGCGGCGAACCGGGGCGCGATCAGCGAAAACAGGATGGTGTCGCCGAGGCCGCCCGAGGAGATCAGCAGGACGCCGCTCGGCGGATCGCCCGGCCGCCCGGTCCGCGACCGTTTCCAACGATGCAGGGAGTCGCAGATTTCACGGAGCATCGTCATGGCGCGCTAATAGGCCGCGTAGGATTTCTCTTCAACCAGGCGGGAACCCAGCAAGATATTGATCTGACGCTTTAAATCGGCGCGCTGGTCGTTGGTCACGTAGACGGCGCGGGCCAGTTCCACGAACTTGTCACCGAAGTCGCCGGCGCGCTCGCAATCGCGGATGTCGTCCTCGATGGCCCAGAGCGCATCGTTGACGCGCTTCAACTCATCGCTCAACGCCGTCAGCTCAGAAGAGCCGGCGACCGCGGCGTCGCGCGACGCGGTCAGCGTTTCCCATTCGGCGCGGATGTTCTTCAGCTTCGCCGGATCGTCGATCCGCTCGAGTTTGATCTCGAGAATGGTGATCTTGTCGATCAACTCACCGAACGATACCTCTACGGCGACGGACTCTGCCACGGTTGGGGTCTCCGACCTTTATTTGCACTGGGTCCGCGTTTATCTCATTTTCAACGGCCCCTTTCCAGAACCACGGAAGCCGCGGCCGGGCCTGACATGATCGTGAAGCGGGCGGGAACCGGCGGCCACGGCCGGCGGCGGCCCAGGTGTTGTGCCGATACGGCACGGAATCGCGCCGAACAGGGCTTTGAAATTGACCGCCCCCTTCCTATAATCGCCGCCCCAATTCGACAGGACATCACCGCAAACAGACGTGTGATGAGCGGGAACGGCCCGCGTTCCGCCGGAGATGCGGCGCGCCAAGGGGAGCAGTTAAGGGAGAACCAGCATAATGACCAAGACAGCATTCATCGGCCTCGGCGTCATGGGCTATCCGATGGCCGGCCACAAGGCCGCCAAGGGCCACGACGTCACCGTCTACAACCGGACCGCCCAGAAGGCCGAGAAATGGGCCGGCGAGCACGGCGGCAATCACGCAGCGACGCCGGCGGCGGCGGCCGAGGGCGCCGATGTGGTCTGCGCCTGCGTCGGCAACGACGACGACTTGAGAAGCGTCGTCTACGGCGACGACGGCATCCTGGCGGGGATGAAGGAAGGCGCGATCTTCGTCGATCACACGACGGCTTCGGCCGACGTGGCGCGCGAGATTTACGCCGCAGCGGCGGAGAAGGGCATCCGCTTCATCGACGCGCCCGTATCCGGCGGCCAGGCAGGCGCCGAGAACGGCGTGCTGACGGTCATGTGCGGCGGCGACCAGGCCCCCTTCGACGAGGCCAAGCCGGTGATGGACAGCTACGCCCAGGCGGTGACGCTGCTGGGCCCCGTCGGCAGCGGCCAGCTTTGCAAGATGGTCAACCAGATCTGCATCGCCGGGCTCGTCCAGGGCCTCGCCGAGGGCATCAATTTCGGCACCAAGGCCGGCCTCGACATGAAGAAGGTGATCGACGTGATCTCGAAGGGCGCGGCGCAGTCCTGGCAGATGGAGAACCGGGCCCAGACGATGATCGACGACGAGTTCGAATTCGGCTTCGCGGTCGACTGGATGCGCAAGGACCTGGGCATCTGCTTCCAGGAATCCAAGAACAACGGCGCCAGGCTGCCGGTGACGGCGCTGGTCGATCAATTCTACGCAGGCGTCCAGGCGAAGGGCGGTAACCGCTGGGATACGTCGAGCCTGCTGCGGATGCTGACCCAGGATTGACGATCAGCGGAAAATGGGCCGGAAACGGCCGGGGAAGGGGGCTTCGGCCCCCTTTTCCTTGGTCGAAACGGGCGGTCAGCGGAGCGCGATGATGATGCTCGGCGTCGGCGCGTAGATGTTCTTGATCTTCCAGATGTACATCTTGAACCCGGCCCCCCGCGAACGCAGCTTCTTGACCGTGGTGGCGTTGTGGCGGAGCACCGGCGCGTCGCTGATCACCCGGATCTCGCCGTTGGCGCCGCCGAGGCCGATCTCGTCCAGCTTCTTGCGGGTGTCGCGCTTCAGCGAGCGCCCGGAAACCGCCGCCCGGCCAGTTTCGTTGTTGTAGGAAATGCCGAGCATGTGTTCGTTGCGGCGCATGAAGATCACCGTCTTCGACGCCAGAAGGTCGCCCTTGCGCTCCCAATGGACCCGGAAATAGCCTTTCCGGAGATAGGAGAATTCCGACGCGCTCTTGTCGCGCGCCATGTCCTTGCGGATCTTCTCGATCTCTTCCTTTTCCTGGGTCGGGGTGATCTTGTTCTGGCGCAGATCGTCGTAGAGCTGCACCTTAGCCAGGTAACCGTCGAAGATGAAGCTGAAGTGCCCGGTGCGCGTGATCTCGATCTCCGCGTCGAAGCGCATCGGCATGTAGCAGCCGGAAATGACGACGAGGGCCACGATGATCGTGGCGATCCGCCCGAACGGGCGGCGCCAGGCGCGCCAGCGGGGAAGGGTGCGTGTCGGCATATACGCCATGTTACCCCCGATGGCGCCGTCCCGATAGCCCCGAAACCGGCTCATTCCGCCGCCTCGCGCTCGGCCCGCTTGATCGCCTGCCAGGCCTCTTCCATGACCTCGAGGGCGGTGGCGTCGAGTTGCTGGCCCTGTTCGGCGAACCTGCGCTCCATGGCGCGGAAGCGTTTCTCGAACTTCTCGTTGCCGTGGCGCAGCGCGGTCTCGGGATCGACGCCCCACTTGCGGGCCAAGTTGGCGCAGGCGAACAGCAGATCGCCGATCTCCTCGGCGATGGCGTCTGGGCGCGCACCATCGGCGGCTTCGGCCTCGATCTCGGCGATTTCCTCGCGGACCTTGTCGAGCGCCTCGTCGGGCCGGGCCCAGTCGAAACCGACGCGGGCCGCGCGCTTCTGCAGCTTCTCGGCGCGCGTCAGGGCCGGCAGCGCGACCGGCACGTCGGCGAGGACGCTGGGATCGGCGTCCTCGCGCCGCTCGGCCGCCTTCATGTCCTCCCAGGCCGCGGTCTGCGCGTCGGCGCTCGCGACATGGCCGTCCGCGAACACATGGGGATGGCGGCGCACCTTCTTGTCGGATACCGCGTCGGCCACGTCGTCATAATCGAAAAGCCCCAATTCGCGGGCCATTTGCGCGTGGAACACCACCTGGAACAGCAGATCGCCCAGTTCGTTCTTCAAGCCCTCCATGTCGTCCTTGGAGATCGCGTCGGCGACCTCGTAGGCTTCCTCGATGGTGTAGGGGGCGATGGTCCGGAAATCCTGCTCCACGTCCCAAGGGCAGCCGCCCTCGGGATCACGCAGTTTCGCCATGATCTCCAGCAAGCGTTCGGTTTTGTCAGTCA
>JAPPPF010000247.1 GCA_028817665.1 Magnetovibrio sp.
GGGTTGAGGAGGAATTCGGAATGGCGGTTGGCAAGGTGGCGGCGGAGCCGGTTTCAGGGTTTCGGAGAAACCCTCATGCCGGGCCTGTCGAAGCATGCGGGCCTCGGAAACGGCGGCGGATGCGAAGGAAGGGGATGAAATTCGCCTGGGTCATCGCAAACCTACGCCGGGCAAGCCATTGAAACTCAACGATCTTGGTAATGAAGACCCCCGGAAATGCGAAGGTTTGCGTATCGATGGGGATGGAGGCGGATATTTCCCTCGTGGCCGGGCGCCGGGCTCAGTCTTCCGGTTCGCCGGCTTCCAGCCAGTCGGCGTATTCGGCCCGGGCCGCGTCGTTCGGCGGGTAGATGCCGGGCACGGCGCGGCCCTGGGCGACCCGGAGCTTGGCGAAGCGTTCGTAGCGTTCCTGCTCGACGCCGTCGCGCCCGACCTCAGATGCCAGGGCCTTGGGGATGACGATGACGCCGTCGCCGTCGGCCTTGATCACGTCGCCCGGGATCACCGCGACGCCGCCGCACGAGACCGGCGTCTGCAGATCGCCGGCCGAATGGCCGGCGACGCTGGCCGGCGCGGCGGCGCCGGCGGCGTAGAGCGGGAAGCCGGCCTGCAGGCATTCGGCGAGGTCGCGCAGCGCCCCGTCGCTGACCAGGCCGGCGACGCCGCGGACGCGCAGCCGCTCGACCAGGATGTCGCCGGCCACCGCGATGTCGGCGCGGCCGCGCCCGTCGATGACCAGCACGGCCCCCTCGGGCGCCTGTTCGATGGCGACGCGGGGCTGGAAATCCGGGTCGCCCAGGACGTCGGGCGTCGACAGGTCCTCGCGCATGGGCACGTAGCGGAGCGTGTAGGCCTCGCACAGGATCGGCTTCGCCGGCGCGTTCAGGGGTTTCGGCCCGGCCATGGAGACGTTGCGGAGGCCGCGCTTCAGGAGCTGCATGCTGACGGTGGCCACCGAGATGGCTTCCAGGTTGGCGCGGGTCTCTTCGTCCATGGCGTCCTCCCGGGCGTTCGGACCGCCCCGCTTGGCATCGTCTCGCGGGCGCGCGAGTATAGCATTGGAATGGCGGACGTCCGGGAAATCAACGATCTGTTCGAGGAGGCCGCGGCGGCCTACGAGGAAGGCCGTCTCGACGCCGCCGAGGCGCTGTGTCACCAACTCCTCGAGGCGGCGCCCGGGCACGCGCCGGCGGTCTCGCTGATGGGCGTGGTCTTGTGCCGCACCGGGCGCGCCGAGCTCGGCGTCCAGTTCATCGAGAAGGCGGTGGATCTGGCGCCCGGCGAGGTCGCCTTCCTGAACAACCTGGGCACCGCGCTGACCGGGCTTGGGCGCGCCGAGGACGCCGTCGCCGCGTTCGCCCGCGCCATCGACGTGGCGCCGGACTATCCGCCCGCCCACAACAACATCGGCGCCGCGCTCCGGCCCTTGGGGCGCCTCGACGAGGCGGCGGCGCATTACGCCAAGGCCGTCGAGCTGGCGCCGGACTACGGCGAGGCCTGGGCCAATTACGCCAACGTGTTGATGGATCTGGACCGGGTCGACGACGCCGAGGCGGCGGCCGCCAAGGCCTGCGAGCTCCGGCCCGACTACGCCGTCGCCCACAACAACCTGGGCACCGTCCTGCAGCGCCGGGGCCGCTACGCCGACGCCGAGGCGCACTTCCTCCGGGCCCTGGCCCTCGACCCCGATTACGCCGACGCGCTCTCCAACCTGGGTGAGGTTTTGAAGGACACGGGCCGCGCCGCAGACGCGCTCCAGCCCTACGAACGCTCCGTCGCCCTGAGCCCGGACGAGCCCGGCATGGCCTCCAACATGCTGCTGGCGCTCTGCAACATAGCCGGGATGGCGCCGGCCGAGATCGCGCGCCGCCACACGGACTGGGGTGCTGTGCTGAACACCGGTCCGGCCCCGGACTTCGCCGGCCGCGACCGCGACCCGGAACGGCGGCTCCGCGTCGGCTACGTGTCGCCCGACTTCCGCCGCCATTCCGTCGCCTATTTCCTGGAGCCCCTGCTGGCCCATCACGACAAACGCGCCGTCGAGGTCTTCTGTTACGCCAATATGGCCGGCGACGGCGACGCGGTGACGGCGCGGCTCCGGGGCCACGCCGAGCATTGGCGGCCGGTGTTCGGGATGGACGACGCCGCGCTGGCGGACCTCATCCGGGCCGACGGGATCGACGTCCTCGTCGATCTCGCCGGGCACACGCGGGGCAACCGGCTCGGCGCCTTCGCGCGCCGCTGCGCGCCGGTGCAGCTGAGCTACCTCGGCTATCCGGCGACCACCGGCGTTGCGGCCATGGACGGGCGGCTCACCGACGCCGCCGCCGATCCGCCGGGCGCCACCGAGGCGTTCCACACCGAAGACCTCGTCAGGATCGAGCCCGGCTTCCTCTGCTACGCGCCGGACCCGGAGGCGCCGACGGTGGCGCCGCCGCCGGCCGACGCCAACGGCTTCGTCACCTTCGGGTCCTTCAACAACCTGGCCAAGGTGACGCCGGACGTGATCGCGGCGTGGGCCGGGATCCTCACCGACGTCCCCGATTCGCGCCTCGTCTTGAAGGCCAAGGCGCTCGGCGATCCGGCGGTCCAGGACCGCGTCCGGGCCGCCTTCGCCGGGCACGGCGTCGATCCGGGCCGCGTCGACTGCCGGGGCTGGATCGTCGACGGCGCGCCCTTGGACGCCTACGGCCAAATCGACATCGGTCTCGACACCTTCCCCTACAACGGCACCACGACGACCGCCGAGGCGCTGTGGATGGGGGTGCCGGTGGTGGCGCTGGCCGGCGACTGGCACGCCGCCCGGGTCGGCGCGAGCATCCTCGGGCGCGCCGGACTGGACGATTGGATCGCGCCGGACCCCGGGGCCTACCGCGCCTTGGCGGCGGCGCGGGCCGGCGACCTGGCCGGGCTCGGCGCCCTCCGCGCCGGGCTCCGCGACAAGCTCGAGGCGTCCGGGTTCACCGACGGGGGCCCGTTCGCGGCCGCCGTCGAGGCCGCCTACCGCGACGCCTGGCGGCGCCGGTGCGGTGATTTGTCATGACGGCTCCTCCGTAAACGCCTATATGTTGGCCATGGAAACCCTGTTCACCGTGCTCCTCGGCATCGCCATGTTCCTCACCCTCGGGGTGCTGGTCGTCGGCGTCATTTCCTTCGGCGTCCACGGCGAGTTCTACCGGCGGAACTCGAACCGGCTGATGCGCTACCGGGTGATCTTCCAGGCCCTGGCGCTCGTCTTCTTCGCGCTGCTCATGTACACGGTCCTGGCTTGAGGAGGTGATCGGCCGATGGTGACGCTCTCGAAGATCTACACGCGCGGCGGCGACAAGGGCGAGACCTCGCTCGGCGGCGGCGAACGGGTCGCCAAGCACAGTTTGCGCGTCGCCGCCTACGGCACCGCCGACGAGGCCAACGCGGTGATCGGCGTCGCCCGGCTGCACACGGACGGCGAGGCCGACGCCATGCTGGCCCGGATCCAGAACGACCTGTTCGACCTGGGCGCCGATCTCTGCGTGCCGGAAGGCGCCGAGCGCCGCGACGGCGCCCTCCGGGTGACGGCCCAGCAGGTGGAGCGCCTGGAGCGCGAGATCGACGCCATGAACGCGGCGTTGGAACCGCTGAAATCCTTCGTCCTGCCCGGCGGCACGGCGGCCGGGGCGTACCTGCACCTGGCGCGCACCGTGATCCGGCGCGGCGAGCGGCTGATGACCGAACTGGCGACCACCGAACCGCTCAACGAACAGGCGGTGATCTACGCCAACCGGCTGTCGGACCACCTGTTCGTGCTGGCCCGCCACGTCAACGACGACGGCCGCCTCGACGTGCTCTGGCAGCCGGGCGCCAATCAGTAGACGCGCCGGCGCTCCGGCGCCGCCTTCGCACCCGCACACGAAGGGGCTATCCGGCGCCGCAAAGCCGCCTTGACCTGGGGTATGGGGGCGCATATTGTGCGCTGCGGAAAAAACAGTCGAATCCATGGGTTCCGAGGCCTCCTCGGGCGCCACGCACCCCCGGCACAGGGATTTTTCTGTTGGGTTTGAGATTTTCAGGGGATCGCAGGTTTACCGATGAAAGTACTTGTCGCTGTCAAGCGGGTCGTCGACTACAACGTCAAGATCCGGGTTAAAGCCGATCAATCGGGCGTCGAGACGGCCAACGTCAAGATGTCCATGAATCCGTTCGACGAGATCGCCGTCGAGGAGGCCGTGCGCATGAAGGAAGCGGGCACGGCCGAAGAGGTGATCGCCGTCTCCATGGGCCCGCAGCAAGCCCAGGAGACGATCCGAACGGCCCTCGCCATGGGCGCCGACCGCGGCATCCACGTGCACTCGGACGACGAGCTGCAGCCCCTCGCCGTGGCCAAGCTCCTGAAGGCCGTGGTCGAGAAGGAGGGCCCGGACCTGGTGATCCTCGGCAAGCAGGCCATCGACGACGACAGCAACCAGACCGGCCAGATGCTCTCCGCGCTCCTCGGCTGGTCGCAGGGCACCTTCGCCTCCGAGCTCAACTTCGGCGACGGCAAGCTCGACGTGACCCGCGAGATCGACGGCGGCCTGCAGACCCTGTCGCTGAAAATGCCGGCGGTGATCACCACCGATCTCCGCCTGAACGAGCCGCGCTACGCGTCGCTGCCGAACATCATGAAGGCGAAGAAGAAGCCCGTCGACGCCATGACCCCCGACGAGCTCGGCGTCGACACCGCGCCGCGCCTGACGACGCTGAAGGTGACCGAGCCGCCGGCGCGCGAAGCCGGCGTCATCGTCGAGAGCGTCGCCGAACTTGTGGACAAGCTGAAGAACGAAGCGAAGGTGATCTGATGAGCGTTCTTGTATTCGCCATTCACGACAACGAGGAAATCAAGGCCGCGACCCTGAACGCGGTGACGGCGGCCAAGGAACTGGGCGAGGTCACGGTGCTGGTGGCCGGCGAGAACTGCCGCGGCGCGGCCGATCAGGCGGCGAAGATCGACGGCGTCGCCAAGGTGCTGGTCGCCGATTCGGAGGTCTACGCGAACCGCCTGGCCGAGAACATCGCGCCGTTGCTGGTCAGCCTGGCCGGCGACCACACGCATCTCGTGGCGCCGTCGACGACGACCGGCAAGAACGTCATGCCGCGGGTCGCCGCGCTCCTCGACGTGGCCCAGATCTCGGATGTCAGCGCCATCGAGGGCCCGGATACCTTTGTCCGGCCCATCTACGCCGGCAACGCCATGGCCACCGTGCAGTCCGCGGACGCCGTCAAGGTGATGACCGTGCGCACCACGGCCTTCGACGCGGCCGCCGCCGAGGGCGGCTCGGCCGCCATCGAGGACGTGGCGACCACCGAGGCGGCGGGGCTGTCGAGCTTCGTCGACCAGAACCTGACGGTCTCCGAGCGGCCCGAACTGACCAGCGCCGGCATCGTCATCTCCGGCGGCCGGGGCATGCAGTCGGGCGACAACTTCCCGATGCTCGAGGAGGTCGCCGACAAGCTCGGTGCCGCCGTCGGCGCCTCGCGCGCCGCCGTCGACGCGGGCTTCGTGCCGAACGACTACCAGGTCGGCCAGACCGGCAAGGTGGTGGCGCCCGACCTCTACATCGCGGTCGGCATCTCCGGCGCCATCCAGCACCTGGCCGGGATGAAGGATTCGAAGGTCATCGTCGCCATCAACAAGGACGAGGAAGCGCCGATCTTCCAGGTCGCCGATTACGGCCTGGTCGCCGACCTGTTCGACGCCGTGCCGGAGCTTTCAGCGGAACTCGACAAGTAGCAATAATAATAACGGGACCCCAACCATGAGCGTAGATATCAAGAAAATCGGTGTCGTCGGTGCCGGCCAGATGGGCGGCGGCATCGCGCAGGTGTGCGCGGTCGCCGGCTATGACGTCTATCTGATCGACCAGACCGACGAGGCCGTGAGCAAGGGCCTCGAGGCCCTGAGCGCGAACATGGACCGGGACGTCGCGCGCGGCCGCCTCGACGAAGAGGCGCGGAACGCCGCCGCCGGGCGCATCGCCACGGGCACCGCCTACGACGGGTTCAAGGATTGCCAGCTGGTGATCGAGGCCGCGTCGGAAGACGAGGAGGTCAAGAAGGCCATCCTCAAGGAGCTGTGCGCCGTCCTGCCCGAGGACGCGTTGATCTCCACCAACACGTCGTCGATCTCGATCACGCGGCTCGCGGCGCAGACCGACCGGCCGGGCAAGGTCTGCGGCATGCACTTCATGAACCCGGTGCCGCGCATGGAGTTGGTCGAACTGATCCGCGGCATCGCCACCGAGGAAGAGACCTACGCCACGGTCCGCAGCCTCGCCGATTCGCTCGGCAAGAAGGCCGTCAACGCCGAGGATTTCCCCGCCTTCATCGTCAACCGCATCCTGTTGCCGATGATCAACGAGGCCATCTACACGCTCTACGAGGGCGTCGGCTCGGTGAACGCCATCGACACCGCCATGAAGCTGGGCACCCACCATCCCATGGGGCCGCTGGAACTCGCCGACTTCATCGGACTGGATACCTGCCTCGCCATCATGCACGTGCTGCACGACGGTCTCGCCGACACCAAGTACCGGCCCTGTCCGCTGCTGGTGAAGTACGTCGAGGCCGGTTGGCTGGGCCGCAAGACCGGCCGCGGGTTCTACGACTATTCCGGCGACGAACCCGTCCCGACCCGGTAACCGGCGGCCCGCCGCGCCGGCGTCGGACATCCCGTCTCCGGTTCGCCCCGCCACGGCCGACGACGTCATATCGCTGATCGCAAACGACACCTGGCGCATGGACCTGCTCGACGTGGTCCGGCGTCAGGGGCTTCGCGACTGGGCGGTCGGTGCCGGCTTCGTCCGCGCCGCGGTCTGGGACGCCCTGTCGGGGGTCCGAGAGCCGACGCCGCTCGCCGATATCGACGTGATTTACTTCGATCCGGCGAACGCCGGGCCCGGCCGCGACCGGGCGGTCGAGCGGGCCTTGGCCCGGGCGCGCCCAGGCGTTCCGTGGTCGGTCAAGAACCAGGCCCGCATGCACCGCCACAACCGGGACCGGCCCTACGCTTGCACCGCCGACGCCCTGGCCCGGTGGCTGGAGACGCCGACCTGCGTCGCCGTCAGGCTCGAAGCCGACGGCCGGTTGACCTTGCTGGCGCCGCTCGGGCTCGCCGACCTGTTCGCCATGCGGGTTCGGCCGACGCCGGCGGCGCGGCGGAACATGCCGGTTTTCCGGAACCGCGCCGCCGCCAAGGCCTGGCATCGCGCGTGGCCGCGGCTGCGCCGCCATCCCGCGCCCGTGAATTGACCTGAAGCGCCGGGGAATGGGAGACTGAGCGCCGGGAAGGCCAACCGGAGTCCCGCCGCCATGCGTCAAACGCCCGTCCCCCTGGTCGCCGCCGCGCTGTTGCTCGGCCTTTGGGTCGTGACCGCCCGCTCGGGCTCGGTGCCGAGCGCCATGTGCGAGGCCGATTTCAAGGAACTGATCGCGGAGATCGAGCGCAACCGCGAATCCGCCCTGGCCGAGATCAACGCCCAGTTGGCCGAGGCCCAGCCGGCGAACCGCGAAGCGCTGCTGGCCATGCGCGAACACGCCTGGGATGCCGAGGAGCAACAGCGCGCGCAGGCGACCCTGATCCGGCGTGACTGCATGATGGCGGCCCATGGCAAGGGTTGATCGGGACGCCGGGTCCGACCCTTCCGCGCCGTCAGCATCCCGTCACGAGACCCTTCTCGTCCTGCTGGTGACCACGACGGTGCAGGCCCTGGTCACCATGAATGTCGTGATCCCCGCGGCGATCGCGCCTGAAATGGCGGCGAAACTCGGCGTCTCGGCGTCCCTGGTGGGCGTGCAGATCGGCATCGCCTACGGCGGCGCGATGGTGCTGTCGACCGTGTCGGGGACCCTGGTCCGGCGCTGGGGCGCGGTCCGCGCCAGCCAGGCGGCCCTGTTGCTGGCGGCCATCGGCGCGGCGATGATGGCGGTGCCGAACTTGGCCGTGTTCGGTTGCGGCGCGGTGGTCTGCGGTTTCGGGTACGCGCTGACCAATCCTCCGGCCTCGCACCTTTTGCAGCGCGTGACCACGGCGCGGGACCGGAACTTCATCTTCTCCATCAAGCAGACCAGCGTGCCCCTCGGCGGCATCGCCGCGGGGATGATGGCGCCGCCGGTCGCCCTGGCGTTCGGATGGCAGGCGGCGCTGCTCGCGGGCACCGCCGTCGCGCTCGCCGTGATGGTCGCGCTCCAAGGCCTGCGCGCGTCCTGGGACGCCGACAGGGATTCCAGGATCTCGCTCGGACAGAACCCGTTCGCCGACCTCGGGATCATGTGGGGCGACATGCGGCTGCGCATGTTCGCCTTCGCCGCCTTCTTCTACTCGGCCATGCAGCTGTCCCTGACCACCTTCGCGGTTTCCCTGCTGGTCGCCGACCTGGAGTTCGGCCTCGTCGAGGCCGGCGTCGTTCTCGCCGTCCTGCAGGCGGCGGGGGTCGCGGGCCGCGTGTTCTGGGGATGGATGGCCGACCGGTTGCGCGACGGCAACGCCGTGCTGCTGATCATCGCCGCCGTCAGTTCCATGGCCACCGTGGCTACCTGGCAGTTGTCGCCGGCGACGCCGGGTCCGGCGGTCTATGGGCTGTTCGCGGCGTTCAGCTTCGCCGCCGTCGGCTGGAACGGCGTCGCCATGGCGGAAATCGCTCGCATGGCGCCGCCCGGCCTGATCGGCGCGGCGACGGGGGGCGTCCTGGTCGTTACCTTTTCCGGCATTCTCGTCGGACCGCCGGTGTTCGCGCTCCTGCACGACCTCACCGGCAGCTACACGAACACCTTCGGGCTTTTCGCCCTGGTCCCGGTCCTGGGGTTCCTGTTCGTGTTCTCGGCGCGCCGCGCGGAAACCCGCTGACCGGCCCGAAAAAAAACGGGGCCGCGGCCCCGTCTCCCAGTCGTCCTTCGACGTTTCGTTATTTTTATGGTCCTCCCCGGAACCCTCTCGTTCCACGGTCAGTGCAACTCGGCCCGAAGCTTTTGGCGGTAGGCATCGATGGGCACCAGCTCGCCCCGCCGCTCGACGCACCAGAACTGCCAGCCGTTGCAGGCCGGGGCCTTCTGGACGTAGGCGCCGACCTGGTGGATCGACCCCCGGAACCCGTCGGTGGTCAGGGTGCCGTCGGAGCGGATCCGCGCCGTATGGCGCCGCCGGGTGTCCGTCAAGACCTGGCCCGGCTCCAACAGGCCGCGCTCGACCAGCCAGCCGAACGGAATGCGCGGCTGCTCCTTCTTCAATTCGATCTTCAGGAATTCCTCCTCCGCCAACGGATGGACCTTGCGCAGCCGCTCCTCGGCCAGCGCCGCATATTCGGCCTCGCGCTCGATTCCGACGTAGCGCCGGTGCAGTTTCTTGGCC
>JAPPPF010000138.1 GCA_028817665.1 Magnetovibrio sp.
AATTCGGCCGTCCACAAGACCCGGCCGCGCATCTTGCTGACCACCAGTTCCATGCGGATATGGCCGCCGACCCTCTGCATCGCGGAAATCGCGAGGAACGAGAAGGCCACCATCGCCAGGGTGACGATGTCGTTGTAGCCCCAGAGCGGGTTGTTAAAGACCTTGCGGCCGATGACGTTCATGGTGCCGAAGATCATCAGCCCCAGGATCACCATCGCGGCGGCGAAACTAAAAAAATCCTCGACCTTCGCCAGCTTGCGGTCGAGGCGAGACAGGAGACTGTCATCGGAATATGTGTTTTCGGCGGTGTTGCCGACCATTGAACTTCCCCCGATACGCCGTGCCGGAGCAAATGCTCCGGCACGGTCTTGTAATCGATAGTCTCTCGGGTTCGTCCCTTAACGGAAAAAGGGGACGACCTTAGGAGCCCGACTTCGCAGCAGCGAAAACGGCGTCCAGCAACGCTTTCGAGTCGAACTTGTCTTTGTTCTTGTTGACCCAATCGTCGTACACCGGCTGGCCGCCGACCTTGCGGAACTGAGCCAGTTCGGCGTCGGTGTAACTGACTTCCTTCAGGTGCTTGCGCCACTTCGGCAGGTTGACCTTGTCCTTGGCGCTGTAGGCGGCCTTGAGCGCCGCGTAGCCCTTTTCCTTGGCCTGGTTCATCAGCTTCTTGTACTGGTCCGGAAGCTTGTTCCAAGACGCATAGCTGATGACGTTCGGGCAGTCGTTGGTGCCCGGCGCCAGGTTCGAGGTGAACCACTCGGCCACTTCGTCGATCTTGTAGGCCGAATGCGCGTAGGTGGACGGGAACGACACCGCGTCGGCGGCGCCACGATCGAGGGCCTGATAGACCTCGGTGGCGGTCATCGTCGAGATCGACGAGCCGAGCTTGCGCATGGCGTCGGCGAGACCGCCGAGCGAACGCACGGTCATGCCCTTCCATGCCGACAGCTTGGTCGGCACCTCGCCGCGGCCCAGGAACTCGTACTGCGGCAGCTGCGAGCTGGAGAAGGCGAAGACGTTCCACTTGTCCTTGACCTCCTTCGACGAGATCGGATGCTTGTGGATCGCCTCGGCGACCTTGCGCTGCACGTCGAAGTTCTTGACCGGCAGGAACGGCAGGTTGAGCACGGTCATGCTCTGGTTCTTGCCCGGATGATAGGACCAGCAAACCTTGGCGGCGTCGAACACGCCGGCCTTCAGGTTGTCGAGGTTCTGCTTCTTGCCGCCCAGTTGGTCGCCATAGAAGATCTTGATCTTGAACTTGCCGTTGGTCTCGTCCTTGACGTGCTTGGCCCAGGCTTCGACATCGGCCGTGAAGGCCCGCTTCTTGCCCCAGACGTTGAATTTCCAAGTCACCTTCGGTCCGTCGACCGCGGCCTCAGCGGGCATGGATGCGATGGCGCCCCAGGTGAATGCGGCACCGGCCATTGCCGCTACCAATAGTTTTCCGTGTTTCATTTTGGTCTTTTCCTCCCATTTGGTCTCGGTCGAATAATGGACGAACATCTTCTCTCGTCGCCGTCCATTATTCAACGGCTTAATGTGAAATGCGCAAATTCGGCGTTGCCGCCCCCCTCTCGTTTTGCGCGGGGCCGTTCAACGCCGCCTCGATCTTCGCGATCATCTCCTTCATTGGCGGCGCATAACGTTCGATCAGCGTATCCATGTTCATGGCCTCGGCAACGACGATGACGTTCGCCGCCGCGATCACCCGGCCCTGGTGGAATATGGGGAAGGCCGCGGCGCGGGCCTGCGACATCCATTCCCGGTTGGACGTCGCGAAGCCGCGGGCCCGGGTCTCGTCGAGCATCGCGTAGACGGCGTCCGGATCGCGGGCCATCGCGTCGTCGGGGTCGGACGAGCGGGCCAGCTCGGCGATCACGTTTTCTTGTTCCTCCGGGGTCATGAAGGCCAGGAAGACGCGGCCCAGCGCGGTCAGCAGGATCGGCACGCGCGATCCCGCGGTGCGGTTGAACCAAAGCGTTCCGGGCTGCCGGTTGGTGTCGAGGATGACCATGGCGTTGCGGTCCAGCACCGCCAGGTCGGAGGGCCAGACCAGCCGTTCGCGCATCGCGTTGTGGATCGGGCGGGCCCGCGCCAGGAGATCGTCGTAGGCCCGGAATCCCTCGCAGAGCGACAGAGTGCGGGCGGTCAGCACGTAGGTCCGGTCGGTGGTGTCGCGGCTCACGTAGCCGGTGTGGATCAGGGTCTCGAGCAGCCGGACGATGGTCGGCTTCGGAATCCCGGTGCGTCCGTGCACCTCACCGACGCTGGCCTTGCCGCCGAGCAGGTTCAGGGTCCTGAGGACCTCCAGGCCGCGTACGAACGCGGTAACGGGTGTGTAGCTCGCCATGTTCGATCGTGGGCAACCCCACTCAACCTCCGATGATTTCATTAGTTGAAATTTAGTTTCACAAAGAATTGCACAAGTTCCGTCGAAATGCAAATTCTGTCCGGACGGCCGCCGCCGCGCCGCCGCAAGCCCTTCCCATTCGAGGTACCGCCATGCCGACATCCCATGCTCCACTGCCGCTCCAGGGCGTCCGCGTCGTCGACCTCACGGCGGTCATCTTCGGTCCCATGGCGACGCAGACCCTGGCCGGCCTGGGCGCCGAGGTGATCAAGGTGGAAAGCCTCGAGGGCGACATCATCCGTTACGGCGGACACACGCGCTCGCCGGGGATGAGCACGGTGTTCATGAATTCGAACCGCGGCAAGCGCAGCTTGGCCATCGACCTGAAGACCGAGGCCGGGCGAACGGCGCTCGGCAAGCTCGTCGCCACGGCCGACGTCTTCGCCCATTCCATGCGCCGCCGCGCCGCCGAGCGGCTGGCCATCACCTACGACGACATCCGCGCCATCAAGCCCGACATCGTCTACGCCTTCGCCTGCGGTTTCGCCAGCGACGGACCGAACCGCGACCTGCCCGCCTACGACGACGTCATCCAGGCCGCCTCGGGCCTGGCCAGCCTGGCCGGCGCCGAGGGCGCGCCCCGGCTGATCCGCTCGATCGCCGCCGACAAGATCGCCGGGCTGTTCCTGACCCAGGCGTTGATCACGGCGCTGCTGGTCAAGCAACAGACCGGCGCCGGCCAGTACGTGGAGGTGCCGATGATGGAGTGCCTGGCCCACTTCGTCTTGCTCGAGCACCTGGCCGACGCGTCCTTCGATCCGCCGCGGGGCGGCGATGAAGGCCGGCCGGGGTACCAACGCGTCACCTCGGCGAGCCGGCGGCCGCACCGGACCAAGGATTCCTATATCGTCCTGCTGCCCTACACGACCGGTCATTGGCAGCGCTTCTTCAAGCTCATCGGCCGCGACGACATGGCCGAGGCGGCGTGGATCGCCGACCCGCCGGAACGCTCGCGCCGGGTCGCCGAGCTCTACGAGATGATCGGCGAGGTGACGCCGAGCCGGACCACCGCGGAATGGGTCGCGGCGCTGCGCGAGATCGACGTGCCGGCGTCGCCGGTGAACACCCTGGACGACCTGTTGGACGATCCGCAACTGCGCGCCAGCGGCCTGTTCGAGCATTACGAGCATCCCAGCGAGGGCCGCCTGCGCGGCCTCGCCTCGCCGGTCCGTTACTCCGGCTTCGAACCGGTTTCCGGCGCCGCGCCCCGCCTCGGCGGCGACGGCGCCGCCATCCTCGCGGATATCGGCTACGGCGCCGAGGAGATCGCGGCGCTCGCCGCCGACGGCATCATCGCCGAGGGCTGAGCCGGCCGGGGCTAGCCCTGGTCGTCGCGCCACTGCTTCTCGAAGATCTCCTTCAGCTCACCGGACTGATCGCCGTACTGTTCCACCGACAGGATGGTGTCGACGGTTTCGAGGTCCGCCGACAGCGGCATCCGGACGACGGCGTAATAGGCGTGCGCGCCGATATCCAGCGGCACCTCGGTGAGGAAGGCGGCCGGCGATTTCGTCTCGTAGACCTCCAGGTACTGCCGCCAGATGCATTCGGCGTATTCCGGCGGCGTCAACCGGCGCACCGATCGGCCGGTCAGGTCGTAGTGGTGCATGTCGGTGATCCGGGTACCCCAGAACCGGTAGACGAAATCCGTCGGCGCCGTCTTCACGTCGATGACGCAGACCCGGGGCAGCACCGGCGGCGGCACCGCGGCCAGGTCGATGTCCGGCCAGGCCGGCGCCCAGCGCCCCTGGCACTTGCCGCGCCAATAGGCGTAGGCCCAGCCGAGGTCGTCGAAACCGAGCCGTTCGAGCTTGAGCCGGTTGTACCGGACGTCCATCGTGCCTCGCGCCATTGCTGTTGCACCGCTCGCGGCGGCGGGTAAGGTAATCGCAACGATTTTAACCGCGCCTTTAGAAGATTACCCTATCGAAGGATCATCGAATACCGCCGGGAAAGGCCGCCCCATGAGTTCGCGCCCCGTCATCGGAATCCTGCTCGACTACCAATCGGAGGGCAGCTTCTCGACGCGCCCGCACTACGCGCTGAGGTGCGGGTACTTCGACGCCGTCTGGGCCGCCGGCGGCCTGCCCATGGCGCTGCCCTACATCGCCGACGCGGCCCAGGATTACCTGAGCCAATGCGACGGGTTGATCCTGCCGGGCGGCTTCTACCCCTTCCCCGCCGCGCTCTACGGCGACCCGCCGCCGGCCGGCGAAACCGTTCATCCGCGCTACCAATTCGAGGCCGGCCTGGCGCGGCGCGCCCTCGACGCCGACGCTCCGACGCTCGGCATCTGCGCCGGCATGCAGGTGATCGCCGCGGAGATGGGAGCGACCCTCTACCGCGACGTCCGCGCCGAATTGCCGACGGCCATCGACCACCTGAACGAGCGTCCGGCCGAGGAAACGGCGCATCCGGTCGCGGTGACCGCCGGCACCCGCCTGCACGGCGTCCTCGGCGTCGACGCGCTCGACGTCAACACCGCCCACAAGGAGGCGCTGAAGGCCTACCCCGACGCACTGGTCGTCAACGCGGTCGCCAGCGACGGCGTCGTCGAGGGGATCGAGGTGCCGGACCGGCGGTTCTGCCTGGGCGTGCAATGGCATCCCGAATTCTTCGCCGCCGACGGCGATCCCAATTTCAACCTGTTCTCGGCCCTCGTCGAGGCCGCCGGCGACTCTGATTAGATGGCCAAATTTAGCGTTACTTCTTCTTTCCGATTGGCCACGCTTTCAAGCCATAGTCGTAAGCATCAAGCACACGACCATTCTTCAACGTAATGTAGCGCCGGAAAGTAACTCCACCTTTCTTCGACCCATCATCTTTTGTCGACATTTCGACGTCCTCCAGGGCGTGGAGTTATCGCTTGCACGATTCATTACCGGCTGTAACCATGACAATTGCTCGTTTGCTCGGTAACGAACGTGCGCCTCGCATCGGGACGCCCGTTCAAGTGCGAGAAGCGGACATGCAGGATGGGTAAGGGCCAGCACCCTTCCCATCCTGCGCTCTGCGTAATTCTTCGGTTCTATTCGACGCTCCTAATCTCGGAAAAATGTGGATAGCGGCCTCGCTAGCAGGTGTTGTTTTCTGTGTCGGCATTGGCCTGAAGACCACCAGGCCAATCGGTTAAGTCACGGATATCGTTTACAACTTTCCTTGCATCACCAAGCGACAAAACCATTTGGGCGGGCTCAAGCTGGCCAAGGTCAGTTCCGGCTTTTTCGGCGTATTTCACAGCGACATACGTTCCTTTTGGGGTGATGAAATATCGGCCAATTCCGCCGGAAGTCCGAAATTCTGCTAGGCCGAGTTTTACGAGAGTTCGATGAGAGACCAAATTCCTCACTTTCTGACTAAAGAAATCGTCTTTTCTTTTCGGAATTATTTTGAGGTCATGGCCTGAAGGACGAATGATCTTCCTGAGAATTGGCTCCAACTCCTGAACGGAAATTCCAACGTCAGCAAACTCTGGTGACGCAAGTGTAATTATCGTCGGAATGATTAGTTCTCGTTCGGATACTCCCTTAACTCGGCTACTTGCCCAATTGTCCTCCGCCATGAGAGTCCGTGTCCAATTTCATTATAAATCAAGGTGCTATATATAGTGGATTCATGAATCCAACCGCAATATATTGCGTTGAATCCAATTTGTCAACGCCTCAGCGATCTCTCATTCAGTGCCCCTTGACACCGATGTCTGAATGAATTCGGCTGGCATGAATGAACAGAAATAATCAAACACAGATCATCGGCGTCGCCGGCTGCGGCGCCATGGGCCTGCCGATGGCGGAACGCCTGGCCGACGCGGGTTTCGAGGTCTGGGGTTACGACGTCCGCCCGGCCGCCGAGTTCGACGCCTTCGCCGCGCGGATGATCGCCGAGCCGGGGGCCTTCGCCGCCCGGGTCGACACCGTGATCTCGGTGGTCCGCGACCGGCGCCAGACCATGGACCTCTGTTTCGACGACCAGGCCCTGTTCGCGGCGACCGAAGCGCCGAAGACCCTGGTCGTCAGCTCGACCCTGTCGCCGCGCATCCTGCCCGAGATCGCGGCCCGCCTTCCGGACGGCGCGGCGCTCCTCGACGCGCCCATGTCGGGGGCGCCGGCGCGCGCCGCCGACGGCACGCTGACCTTCATGGTCGGCGGCCCCGACGACGCCGTCGCCGCGCTGATGCCGGCGTTCCGGGCCATGGGCGGCGCCATCCATCACCTCGGCGCCACCGGCACCGGCATGACCTGCAAGGTGATCAACACCTTCTGCGGCGGCACCGGCGGCGCCGCGGTGCGCAAGGCGCTCGCCGCCGCCGACCGGCTCGGCCTCGAGGCGGACCGGCTGCTCGACGTCATGCGCACCAGTTCCGGCAACACCTGGTACGGCGACAACCTGGACCGCATCTCCTGGGCGGCCGAGGGCTATGACCCGGCCAACACCATCGGCATCCTGGAAAAGGACGTCCAGGCCTTCCTCGACGCGGTCGCCGGCGACCCGGCGGTCGGCGTCGACGACCTCGCCGACGCGGTGCTCGGCGTGGTCCGCGGCCTGGAGCCACTGGAGCGGTGAGCGCGGTACTGACCTCGGCGCGCGCCTGGATCGTGCTCGGCGCCGCGCTAAGCGGCAGCGCCGTCGCCTTCGGCGCCTATGGGTGGCACGCCCTCGAAGCCGACGCGGCCATGCGCGAGATCTTCCTGCTCGGCGTCCAGTATCAGATGTGGCACGGATTGGCGCTGTTCGTCGTCGCCTGGCTTTGCGGCGCCGGCGGCGTCCTTTTCGTCGCCGGCACCGTGCTGTTCCCCGGCAACCTCTACGCCATGGCCGGGACCGGCGAGGTGATGGTTTACGGCGGCGCGCCGGCCGGCGGGTTCGCCCTGATGGCCGGGTGGGCGCTACTTGCCGTCTCCGGCCTGCTGCGGAGGCGGGGCGGGCCGCCGCCATGACCGGGCGCCACTTTGCGCTGGCGAGGCCGGCGGAGTAACCTGGGGCGCAAGGGGCGAGGATCATGACGACATTCAGGCGCCGTACCTACGAGGTTCTGGAGGCCGCCAAGGAAGACGATTCCTTGAGCCGCGTCGTCGATTGTTTCCTGATCACCATCATCACCCTGAACGTGCTCGCGGTGATCCTGGAGTCCATGAAGACCCTGCACGCCGCCTACGCCGAGCAATTCCTCGTCTTCGAGATGGTCTCGGTGGCGATCTTCACGGTCGAGTACGGGCTCCGGGTCTGGTCTTGCGTCGAGCACGGCAGTTCCCAGTACGCCCATCCCCTATGGGGGCGGCTCCGTTACATGCGCACACCCATGGCGGGCCTCGATCTGCTCGTCCTGCTGCCCGTTTATCTGGCCTTCTTCGTCAACATCGATCTCCGCTTCCTCCGC
Organism: Magnetovibrio sp.; assembly: GCA_028817665.1. Lineage (GTDB taxonomy): Bacteria > Pseudomonadota > Alphaproteobacteria > Rhodospirillales > Casp-alpha2 > UBA3470. The sequence goes on from JAPPPF010000138.1 coordinate 7,797, forward strand.
GTGCTCAGGCTGCTCCGCATCTTCCGGCTGACCCGTTACGCGTCCTCCATGCGGCTCTTGGTCGACGTGGTCAAACAGGAGTCCGCCAACATCGGCGCGGCGCTGTTCATCCTGATGATGGCGGTGGTGTTCTCGGCCAGCGTCATCTACCTGGTCGAGGCCGAGGCGCAACCCGAAAGCTTCGGCTCGATCCCCGATTCGCTCTGGTGGGCGATCGTCACCATGACGACCATCGGCTACGGCGACGCCTACCCGATCACCCCCTGGGGCAAGGTCTTCGGTTCGATCATCGGGATCATCGCGGTCGGCCTGGTGGCGCTGCCGACGGGGCTATTGGCGTCGGGCTTCGCGCAGGCCCTTCAGTACCGGCGCCAGGAGTTCGAGGACGTGATCGAGCAGATCCTCGCCGACGGCAAGATCACCGAGGACGACCATTCCATCCTGCACGAGGCCCGCGACCGCCTCGGCCTGACCGACCGCGAGGCCGCCGGGGTACTGAACGCGGCCCGCCAGCGCCTCAAGCACATGATCACGCATTGCCCGCATTGCGGCGAGGCCATCGAGCCCGACGACCCGTTGCCGCCGCGTCTGCAGAAATAGCGCTCAGGCGATCGCCCGGAGCGGCGCCTCGCAGCCGGCCGGCGGCCGCTGCGCGCGCGGCGGCGCCAGCCGCAAGGCCGCCTTGTCCAACACCCGGGTGACACTGACCACGTGCGCCATGGCCTTGGCGTGGCAGCCGGGCGCGACCAGGTAATCGAGGATCGCCCGGGCGTGGCCGAAGCGCCCGTGCTGGGCGGCGCCGAACAGCGCGATCAACGCGCGCTCGTCGGTGCTGACCCGCTTGCTGGACGGCGTCCGGAGGCGGATGACCCGGCGCGCGTTGGCGTCGATGACCTCGGCCAGTCCGTTCACGGCGTTGAGGAAGACCATTGCCTGCGCCGGCCTGAGGACCCGCGTCGCGTCGCGCGCCGCGCGGTCCCATTCGGCGTCGCCGCGCAGCCAACGGCGAAATCCCTGAACCAAAAGGCGCTCGACGCGGCAGAGCTCGGGGCAGGACGCGCGGCGGCGCAGGGACGGTTCTTGGCGGATGCGGGATCGTTGGGACACCTGGGATTTCCTCCGGCTGTGGGCGGGTCCCTACCCATAACAGGATCGATTCTTATTTGCAAATGATTATCATTTGCAAATAAGAATCCGGATATTCCCTGACCTGGACCGATTCCCGATGACATTCGACGTCAGATATCAGGATTGAGGCGGGCAGGGTTCATGACGCGCGCCGACGGCCGCTCCCGCCCCTTGGCGGAGGAAACAGGGTCGGCCGAGATCTTCCGCGACGTGCCGCACGCGGTCAGTCGACCCACCCCGCATCGAGATAGGTGGTCGCGCCGACACGCGTGTATTTCAAGTTTTGGGTTATCCGGCCACGGGTGACGGAACGGACGTCGGTTTCGGCGATGGGCGGAGTATCGTCCGAACCCACGAGCACCTCCAAGAGGACGCGGCCGTCCATGGTCTTGGGC
>JAPPPF010000113.1:0-322 GCA_028817665.1 Magnetovibrio sp.
CGGAACCCAGTTCCTGATCCTCTGCTTCTTCCTCGTCCTCAAGGGACACTTCACGCCGGAAGCGCATATCGGGTTCGAGGCGGCGGCCTGGTATTGGCACTTCGTCGACGTGGTCTGGCTGTTCCTGTTCTGCTGCATCTACTGGTGGGGCAGCTCCGGATACGTTCCGCCGTCCTGATCGCGCGCCGATGTCGGACCAAGAGGAGTTTCCCGAGCGTCCGACCGGCGAACTGATCTCACTGGGATTTCGCGGCCGATGTCCTCGTTGTGGCGGCGGCCGCATGGTTTCGGGCTATCTGAAGCTCGCCGAAGCCTGCCCGGT
>JAPPPF010000113.1:332-9258 GCA_028817665.1 Magnetovibrio sp.
GACACGAGGGCGGTGACGCCGCCGCGGTGCCGGCGATGCCGATGACCGGCTCGGTCATCGCCCGCCTGGCGCTTGGCGTCGAGTTCACCTGGGCGCCGCCCGTTTGGGTTCACGTCGTGCTTTGGTCGCCGCTCGTCGTGGGCTCGGTGATGGCCGTCCTGCCGCGGATCAAGGGGATCACCGTGGCGCTGCAGCACCGCTACCGCTCGACCGAGGAGGAGGGCCGCCTCGGCGGCACCTGAGCGGACCGCTCAGCCCTTCGGCTTTACCTTGGCCCGGTTGGTGACGTTGGCGACGCCCTTGATGCCCTTGACGATGTTGGCCGCCTTCTGAAGCTCCGCCGCGCTCAGCGCCCGGCCGAACAGGAAGACGTGGCCCTGGACCGAACGCCAGCGGAAGTTGGTGACGTTGACCCCCGACGCGTCGAGAAGAAGGCCGTTGATCTTGGTTTCGATCACCGTGTCGTCGACGAACCCCTCGACGGCGCCCTTCTTCTTGTCGACCGGCTTGATCACCAGGATCTCGTTGTAGAGTTTCTTCACGCCCTCGACGGAGCGCGCCAGGCGGGCCGCCTTGGCGCGGACCTCGGCGGTCTTCACGACGCCGGTCAGCATGACGTCCTGTTCGTAGACGTCGGCGCTGATGGAGATCACCTCGGAGGCCATCTTGTCGACGACCTCGGCGGTGATTTCCGCCTTGATTCGGGTATCCGTGCCGATGTCGTCGGCGGAACGGTCCTCGACCGCCGCCTCGACGGCGCTCTTGATCGCCGACAGCGGGTTGAGATCGAGCGCCTGAGCGGGCCCCGCGACGAACAGGGCGGCCACGGCGACGGCCAAGAATATGGATCGGATCATCTGCACCTCCCGTTGGATGAGTTCCCTATATACCAGCTTATTTGTGCTGCCACTCGGGTTTCCGCTTCTCCGCGAAGGCCGCCATGCCTTCCTTCTGGTCCTCGGTGGCGAAGGTCGAATGGAAGACCCGGCGTTCGAACCGGATGCCCTCGCTCAGGGTGGTTTCGAAGGCCCGGTTGACGGCTTCCTTGTTGAGCATGGCGGCGGGCTTGGACATCCCGGCGATGGTCTTCGCCGCCTCCATGGCCTGTTCGGCCAGCTCGTCGGCGGGCACGACGCGGGCGACGAGGCCGGCGCGTTCGGCTTCCTCGGCATCCATCATCCGGCCGGTCAGGCAGAGATCCATGGCCTTGGCCTTGCCGACGGCGCGGGTCAGGCGTTGCGTGCCGCCGGCGCCCGGCAGCGTGCCCAGCTTGATTTCCGGCTGTCCGAACTTGGCGGTATCGGCGGCGATGATCATGTCGCACATCATCGCCACTTCACAGCCGCCGCCGAGCGCGAAGCCGGCGACCGCGGCGATGGTCGGCACGCGGCAGTGCGACAGGCGCTCCCAATCCTTGGTGATGAAGTCGCCCAGGTAGGCGTTCATGTAGGTGAAATCCTTCATCTCCTTGATGTCGGCGCCGGCGGCGAAGGCCTTCTCCGAGCCGGTGACCAAAATGCAGCCGATGTCATCATCCGCCTCGAAGGCGTCGACGGCTTCGGCGATCTCCCGGACCAGATCGGCGCAAAGCGCGTTCAGGGCCTCGGGCCGGTCGAGGGTGATCGATCCGACGTTGTCTTTTTTCTCGGCGATGATGTGTTGGTAGGCCATCTGGGGGCGTCTCCGTTGTTGTCAGCGCGGGCCGGCGGGCGCCGGTTGTGCATTGCAGCGAAGCCCGACTCATAGCCGCCGCGCCGGGATTGGCCAAGCAAAGATTGGGCGCGCGCGGCCGACCGGAACCGCGCTCAGGCGTCGCCGAGACATTCGCGGAGCTTCCGCGCCAGGGCTTCGATCTCGTAGGGCTTCGGCAGGATCTGCACGGAATCGCCCATGAGATCGTCGCCGCTGATCTGATCGGCGCTGTAACCGGAGGTGAACAACACCGGCACCCCGGGCCGCACCGCCTTGATCCGGCGCGCCGCCTCGGGCCCGTTCAGGCCGTCCGGCAGGAACACGTCCGTGAACACCAGATCGATGGCCTCTCCGGCCTCGGCGATTTCGAGGGCTTGGTGGCCGGTCGCCGCCTCGATCACCACGTACCCCAGGCGCTCGAGCATGGCCATGGCCATCTGCCGGACATCGGGGTCGTCTTCGATCATCAGAACCCGTTCGCCGCGGCCGTGAAGATCGTCGATCGCGCCGCCGCCGGTCTCCGCGTCGGGCGCCAGGGTCTCGTCGGCGGGCAGGTAGATCTTGACGCTGGTGCCTGCTCCCGGCGTGCTGTCGATCCCCAGGTGACCGCCGGATTGCTTGGTGAATCCGTAAATCATGCTGAGCCCGAGACCGCTGCCTTCGCCGGTTTGCTTGGTCGTGAAGAACGGTTCGATGGCGCGTTCGCGGGTGTCGGCGTCCATGCCGGTACCGGTATCGGAAACGGTGATCGTCACGTAGGCGCCGGGCGTCAGGCCGGCGGGCGGCGGACGCCTGCCGGCGACGAACAAGACATTGGCTGTTTCGACGGTCAGGCGGCCGCCGTCCGGCATCGCGTCCCGCGCGTTGATCGATAGGTTGAGCAGCGCGTTCTCCAGCTGGCCGCGGTCCACGTCCATGAGCCACAAGTCGCCGCTCAGGCGCTGCTCGATCTCGATGGCGACGCCGAGCGTCCGGCGAAGCACTTCGGTCAGCCCCTCGATCAGTTCGTTGACGTCGGTGATTTCGGTCATCAGGGCTTGCCGGCGACCGAAGGCGAGGAGGCGTTGCGTCAGCTCGCCGCCGCGCCGCGCCGCGCGAAGCGCCGATCCGACTAGGCGGGTTTCGCGCTCGCCGTCGATCCGACCCTCCAGCAGCCCGAGGCTGCCGACAATCACCGCCAGCAGGTTGTTGAAGTCATGGGCGACGCCGCCCGTCAACTGGCCGACGGCCTCCATCTTCTGGGACTGCTGGAGTTGTGCTTCAGACAGCATCCTTTGGGTCACGTCGTTGGCGGCGATGAAGAAGCCGGCGGTCCGGCCGTCTTCGTTCTTGTCGGGGGTGTAGACCACTTCGATCCGCCGCCCGCCCCGATATCCAGGAATCGGCGCCGCGCCGGGATAGGGAATGCTGGTCTCGAAGCGGATTTCCTTGCCGGTCAGGGCCGCGTTCATGTGGCGGCGGAGGATGGCGAAGACCTGGCCGTCGTGGACGTCGCGGGCCGGACGGCCCTGGACCTCGGCACCGCTGACCGCGAACCATTCCTCGAACGTCCGGTTGATCATCTGGTAGCAACCGGAGTTGTCCACGTAGCCGAGCATCATCGGAACCGCGTTCATGATCTGGCGCCGTTCGCTGTCGCGGCGGCCGCGCCGGGCCACCTCGACGGCATCGCCGTAAATCCGCGCGGCGAGCCCAGTGGCTCCGGCCGCCGTGACGGCGAGGGCCGCCGCGGCGAGGACCAGCGTTCCGGGGCCGGCGCCGAAGACCCCCCACATGACAGCGAGGCTCGCGCCGCCGGTGGCCGCGGTCAGACCCGCGGCCAGCGCGGCAAGGCGTCCGCGCGGCCGCCCCAGTGGATGTTCGTCGTGGAAATCGGACTTCATCTCGCGCCTTTGTTTTTGCTCGCCGGGGTCCATGCATTATATTCGGCTGCGTCGTGATCTGTTGTAGGCGGCGGCACGAAAACCTATTTCAATGTATGACCCGATATTTCAGAATATTTCCTCAAGCAGCCGTCGAAGGATCCACCCATCGTGAGCGCCGCGAAGAGAATTCTGGTCGTCGATGACGAGCCGGATATCCGCGAGATCGTCAGTTTGATGCTGGAGGACGCCGGGTATGAGGCGTTTTCCACGGGCACCGGCGAAGGCGTCCTCGACCTGGTCCGCAAGGAGCATATCGACCTCGTGGTTCTCGATCTCGGCCTGCCCGGCGTCGACGGCCTGACCCTGACGCGTTCGCTGAAGGAGCACGTGGACGTCGGCGTGGTCATCATCTCCGGGCGGGGCGAGACCACCGAGAAGATCATCGGCCTCGAGATCGGCGCCGACGACTACCTGTCGAAGCCCTTCGAGCCGCGCGAGCTTCTGGCCCGCATCCGCAGCGTCCTCAGGCGGCTGGGCACCGCGCCGGCCCGGCCCGCCGCCAGCGGCGCCTACCGGTTCGAGGGTTGGACACTGGATGTCCTGGCGCGCGCCTTGACCGGCCCCGGCGGCGACCCGGTCGGCCTGTCGAGCGGCGAGTTCGGGCTGCTCAAGGCCTTCGCCGAACATCCCAACGAGGTGCTCAGCCGCGATCAGCTTCTCGACTTCACCCACGGCGACGACACGCCCGCCTTCGACCGCAGCGTCGACGTGCAGATCGCCAGGTTGCGCAAGAAGATCGAGGCGGACGCCCAGAAGCCGAACCTCATCAAGACGGTTCGGAACGCCGGTTACATCTTCGCCGTCAAGGTCGAACGGATTTAGAAAAGGCCGCCATGACGTCATCGCTCCTCGCCAAGGCGCTGTTCGGCGCCGAAACCGTCGCCCTGATCGGGGCGTCGGCCGATCCGGCCAAGAACACCGGCCGGCCGCAGCGGTTTCTCCGGGCGCACGGGTTCGAGGGCCGCATCGTGCCGATCAATCCGAACCGCGACGAGGTCCAGGGCGAAAAGGCCTATGGCCGCCTGAGCGACGCGCCTGCGGGCGTTGAGCACGCCTTCATCATGGTGCCGGCCGGCCACGTCGGCCAGGCGGTCGAGGATTGCGCGCGCGCCGGCGTGCCGGTGGCGACCATCTACACCGACGGTTTCGCCGAGACCGGCGCGGAAGGGGCCGCCGAACAAGCGCGGATCGTGGATATCGCGCGGCAGGGCGGGGTACGCCTGATCGGGCCGAACTCCATGGGCGTCATCGACACCCGCTCGCGGATGACCCTCAGCATCAACGCGTTCCTCGAAGTGCCCGACCTGGTGGCCGGGCGGATCGGTGTGATCTCGCAGAGCGGCTCGGTGATCGGCACCATGATGTCGCGCGGCGCGGCGCGCGGGGTCGGCTTTTCCAGCCTGGTGTCGATCGGCAACGAATGCGACATCGGCGTCGGCGAGTTGGTCGACCTGATGGTCGACGATCCCGGGACCGACGCGGTGCTGCTGTTCCTGGAGGCGATCCGCGACGCCGACGTCCTGGCCGCCGCCGCCCGGCGGGCCTTCGCCGCCGGCAAGCCGGTGATCGCCTACAAGCTCGGGCGATCCGAGGTCGGCCGCGAGCTGGCGGTGTCCCATTCCGGCGCCATCGCCGGCCCCGATGCCTCCGTCGACGCCTTCTTCCGCCATCACGGCATCCTCCGGGTCGACATGCTGGAGACGCTCTTCGAACTGCCGGCGCTGGTGCGCGGCGCCCGGCCGGCGCCGTCCGAGCGCGTCGCCGTCGTCACCACCACCGGCGGCGGCTCGGCGATGGTCGTCGACCGGCTCGGCGCCGCCGGGTTGGAATTGGTGCCGCCGTCGGAGCGGCTGAAGGCGCGGATGGCCGAGTTCGGTCTGAACCTGGGAAACCGGCGGGTCATCGACCTGACCATGGCCGGCACCGGCGAGGGGGTCTACGCCGCCGCCCTGGAGGTGTTGTTGAGCGAGCCCGATCTGGACGCCGTGGTCGCCGTGGTCGGGACGTCGGCCCAGTTCCATCCCGAGGTCGCGGTGCGGCCGATCATCGAGGCGCCGAGGACCGGTACGCCGCTCGCCGCATTCCTGGTGCCGGACGCGGCGCGGTCCCTGGAGCTGCTGAGCGCCGCCGGCGTCGCCGCCTTCCGCACGCCCGAGGCCTGCGCCGACGCGGTGCGGGCCTTGCTGAAATGGCGCGCCCCGGCCGCCGTGCCGGCCGCCACCGGCGGGCGAGACGCGGCCCGGGAAATCCTCGGCCGATCGGCGACGCCGGTGTTGAGCGAGGCCGACGCGGCGGCGGTCTTCCGGGAACTCGGCCTGCCGATGGCCGCCTCGGAGGTGCTCGCCGGCCCCGGCGCCGCGATCCCGCCGTCGCTCCCCTATCCGGTCGCCGCCAAGGTGTTGTCACCGGACCTGCCGCACAAGACCGAGGCCGGCGCCGTCGCGCTCGACATCGCGGACGCCGGGGCCCTCGGCCGCGCCGCCGACCGGATCTGGCGCGCCGCCCGGGCGCATCAGCCGGATGCGCGCCTCGACGGTATTCTCGTGCAGCCGATGGTCCGGGGCCTGGCCGAGGTCCTGGTCGGCTTCCGCCGCGACGCCGAGGCCGGGCCGGTGGTGGTGCTCGGCGTCGGCGGCGTGCTGGCGGAGATCTACGGCGACGCCGCGGTGCGCCCGGCGCCGGTCGATGCCGCGACGGCCCGCGAGATGATCGACGAGGTCCGCGGCTTGGCGCCGGTCCGTGGTTACCGGGGCATGCCGGCGGGTGACTTGGCGGCCTTGGCCGACGCCGTGGCATGCCTGTCGCAGTTGGCGCTGTTCCGAGACCCGGAGGTTCTCGAGGCCGAGATCAATCCGCTCTGCGTGATGGCGGACGGCGCCGGCGTCGTCGCGGTGGACGCGCTGATCCGGCTTAACGCATAATGGCGCCGGCCGCTCGGGGAGGGAGTTACCGAAAGCCATGAAACGCGTCGTCCTGGTCGTGTGTGACGGGCTCAGGGCCGACATGGTGCGGCCGGAATGGACGCCCCATATCTGCCGCCTGGCGTCCGGGGGGCGCCGCTTCCTGAACCACCGGAGCGTCTTTCCGTCGACGACGCGGACCACGTCGGCGTCCATCGCCACGGGCTGCCATCCGCGCCGCCATGGGCTCGAGGGCAACGCCGTGGCCCTCGACGAGGGCGACGGCCTGGTGCCGCTGTCGGCGAAGGCGCCGGATTTCCGCGACCGGCTGCGCGCCGCGACGGGCCGGACGCTCCGGGTGCCGACCCTGGCCCAGCGCCTGGCTGGGAACGGCGGCGCCATCATCTGTTCCAATGTCTCCGCGGGCGCCGCCTATTTCCAGGACCCCGACGGCCACGGCCACGTCTACCACCGGGCCGGCTCCTTCGGTCCCGGGCTGGTGCCGCTGACGGGCGCCGACGGCCTCGACGTCAGCCACGACGCCGCCGGCGACGCGGCGATGACCGAGCGGTTCCGCGCCGAGGTGCTGACCGAGCGCCGGCCGGCGCTGGCCGTGCTCTGGCAATGCGAACCCGACCACACCCAGCACGCACACCCCCTGGGATCGCCCGAACATCTGGCCGCCATCGCCGCCGCCGACGCCAACGTCGGGCGTGTCGCCGAGGCCGTCGGGGCCTTGGCCGCCGCCGGCGACGACGTCCTGTTCGCCATCGCCTCCGACCACGGCCACGAGACGGTCGAGCGGGTGATCGATCTGGAGGCCCTGATGATCGAGGCCGGCTACAAGGCCGGCGCCGGTTCGGCGGAGTGCGTCGTCACCTCGCAAGGCGCCAGCGCCTTCATCTATCTGGCCGACGCGGCCCGGCCCAAGGTGGCCGAGATCGCCGCCTGGCTGGCCGGAATCGACGGCGTCGGCGCCGTCTATGCGGGCGCCGAGCTGGAAGCCCTCGGACAACGGAGCGACGGCGCGCTGGCGATCGCCGTCGACGCGGCGAAGAGCGAGCGGGCCAACGCCTTCGGGATCCCCGGCACCAGCGCCGCCTTCGCCAACCGCTTCAACGCCAAGCTGGCGCCGGGCCACGGCGAACACGGCGGGCTCGGCGCCTATGAACAGAACCCGCTGTTGATCCTCCTGGGCGGCGGCCACGCGCCGGGCACGGAAACGGACGCGCCCAGTTCCGCCGTCGATCTGGCGCCGACCTTCCTGGCGCACCTGGGCCTGCCGGCGGACGGCATGGACGGCCGGCCCCTGGAGCGCCGATGAGCGGCGGCGAGGAGACGGCCGGCAACCCCTGGCTCACCCGGCTGCCGATCCTGGTCGGCGCGCACACGGTCGGCACCGCGAACATCGTCTCGGTCCTCGCCATGGCGCCGGTGATCAGCGTCGAGCTCGATCTGAGCGCCACCGAGTTCGGCCTGTTCGTCACCGCCTACTACACGGCCCAGGCCATGGGCTCGCTGCCCGCCGGGGCGATGACGGACCGCTACGGCATCGGCCGCTCGCTGGCCATCGGCCACGTCATCATGATGGCGTCGGCGGTGCTGCTCAGCTTCGCCGGCAGCTACCTCGAATGCCTAATGGCGTTGTTCCTCATGGGCATCGGCTATTCCATGAACAACCCATCGACGGCGCGCGGCGTGTTCGACTGGTTCCCGGCGACCCGGCGCGGCGTCGCCATGGGCATCAAGCAGGTCGGCGTCCCCGCCGGCGGCATCATCGCCGCCGCCAACGGCGCGCTGGTCACGATCGTCGACTGGCACACGATCATGCTCGGGGTCGCCGCGGCGATCCTGCTCAACGGATTCCTCTGCCTGACCCTGATCCGCTACCACCGCCCGGCGCCGCCGGAGCAGCGCAAGGGCCCGATGACGCATATCGGCGAGGTGCTGCGCGATCCGAACGCGCATTGCTTCTCCGTCGCCAACGGTCTCCTGAACGTCGGGCAGACCAACTTCTTCGGCTTCCTGACCCTGTTCCTCACCGAGGCCGCCCGGGCCAGCCAGCCGCTCGCCGGCTTCGCCGTCGGCCTCGCCCAGACCGCCAGCTTCGTCGCCCGCATCGGCTGGGGCGCGTTGAGCGACAAATTCGTCGGCCGCCGGGTCGTCCTCAACAACTGGATCTGCGGGTCCGCCGTCGTCTTCCTGGCGGCCATGGCCTGGGTCGGGCCGGGCTGGGGCCTGTGGCTCGGGCTGGCGCTGGTCTGCGCCCTCGGTGTCACCATCGCGTCCTTCGCCCCGGTCGCCCAGGCGATCGCCGTGGAAATGGTCGATCCGCGTCTGGCGGCGTCCTCCATGGGCTATTCCATGGTCGGCGTCCACGTCGGCGGCATGATCGGCCCGCTGATCTTC
>JAPPPF010000283.1 GCA_028817665.1 Magnetovibrio sp.
TCGACGGAGCTCGACGTATCCACGCCGTCGCCCGTCACCGTGTACGATTTGTATTTACCGGTATCGGCATTGAACAAATACATGACGCTGGGCGTCCCGGTGATGCCATCCCCTGACGCTTGACCGATGGGTATCGCGCCGGCCGTCCAACCGGTGTCGAGGGTTACCGTCTGTTGCGCCGATGAGAGGGTGCCGTCGAAATTGATCTCGCGCATTTCGCACTCGCCGGTCGACGACTTGATGATAAACACACGGTCATGCTCGATCGACGTCCAAACACGCCAATGGATGACGAGATCCCACCCCTCGGACCAGCGGTTGCAATCGCCCATGAATAAATCCGACCGGTACATCTGCGTCGATTTATAGTCGAAATCTCCGACGGTCGTGCACTTCGACGAATCAAGGGCCGGCGTATATTGGTCCAAGGCCCCGTCCACCACCAAATGCGGGATCACATCAACGTAGTCGTCCCGGTCGGGGCGCAATTGCTCGTGCTTGAGACCAAGGGTGTGTCCAAGTTCGTGCACGACGGTTTTAACTTCCGCTGATGGCGCGACATAAACCGTTTGCGGGGACGCCGCGCCACTACCGCTCCAACTGACCCGCGGGAGGTCGGATTCGTCGAATAGTATGTAGTTGGTCTCGCTGTTTCGTTCAGTGAAGGCAACGATCGCCGGATCCGCGCAATCGGTCCAAACCTTCATGGCCGCCTCGATGACCTTCTTCATGCTTGAGGTGACGGAGGAATCGTATTCATAGGGAAGCTGGATAACCGAATCGACAACGTCCCATTTGTCCAGATCATTCATGTACACGCCCATGGCAGCAGCCTCCCCGGTTCTGACGTCCGATATCCAATGCCGTCGAAATCAACGCCATCGTCTGGATAAAATACATTATAACTAGAAAATTATTCTATAATACTTTTCTATGATTGAATTATGGAAATGCGCCCGGGGACCGAGAATGCGCCGCCTTTCCGGCGCCTGGTCGCCAGATTCCAACCCCTGAAACAATTGAAACAAATCTCCCGGATCCGGACATCAGACTGAAACGGGGGGCGGGTACAACCCGCCCCTCTTCACTTTGTGACCCCTGGATGACCGAACGGGAGACCCCATGCGCAACGTAGAAAAACTCATGAATACACCGACGCCGTTCCTCACCGACGGCGGCTTCGAGACCTGGATGTTCTTCGTCGACGGCTTCGAGGCGCCGGAGTTCTCGGCACTGATGCTGATGGACGACGCCGAGGCGCGCGCCGCCATGCGCGATAACTTCGACCGTTATCTCGCCATCGCCGCCGACGCGGGCACCGGCTTCGTTCTCGACACCGCCACCTGGCGCGGCTGCATCAGCTGGACCGCGAAACTCGATACCACGGCCGGCGATCTCCTGCGTCTCTCGCGCGATGCCGTCGCCTTCGCCGTGGAAACGCGGGACGCCTGGTCGCCGCGGGTGCAGCCGATCGTCGTCAACGGCGTCATCGGGCCGGTGGGCGACGGATACGACGCCACCACCGCGCCGGACGCGGCTTCCGCCGAGGCGTTGCACACGCCGCAGATCAAGACCATGGTCGACGCCGGCGCCGAGATGATCTCCGCCATCACCATGACCAACACGGCGGAAGCCATCGGCGTCGTCCGCGCCGCGCGCGACGCCGGCGCCCCGGTGGTGATCTCCTTCACCGTCGAGACCGACGGCCGGCTGCCGTCCGGCGAGACCCTGGCCGACGCCATCGCCCGGACCGACGCGGCGACCGGCGGCGAACCGCTCTACTACATGGTCAACTGCGCCCATCCGGACCACTTCCGCGGCGCCATGGAAACCGGCGAGGACTGGCTTTCCAGGATCGGCGGCCTCAGGGCCAATGCGTCCCGGATGAGCCACGAGGAACTCGACAACTCGGAAACCCTGGACGACGGCAACCCGGTGGAGTTCGGCCAATTGCACGCCGAGATGACGCCATTGTTCCCGAACCTCCGGGTCGTCGGCGGTTGTTGCGGCACGGACCACCGCCACGTCGGCTGCGTCTCCGATCATCTGCACAAGAAGATCGCCGCCTGAGCGGGGGACCGGGTCTCGGCAATTGAATGTCGGCGCCGGGCCCGCTAGTAAGGGGGCCGCGTATCCGACAATTCAAGCGCCGAGACCATGGCCCCACCGCTGCTCACGCTTCGCGACATCCACCTGACCTTCGGCGGCACGCCGCTGCTCGAGGGCGCCGAGCTTTCGGTGTCCAGGGGCGCGCGGCTCTGCCTGGTGGGCCGCAACGGATCGGGCAAGTCGACGCTGCTGAAGATCGCCGCCGGCCAGGTCGAGTGCGACCTGGGCGAGCGATTCCTACAGCCCGGCGCCACGGTCCGCTATCTGCCCCAGGAGCCCGATCTGGGCGACCATCCGACGACCCGCGCCTATGCCGAGGCGGGCCTCGCGCCGGGCGACGACCCGCACCGGGCCCAGCGCCTGCTGACGGTGCTGGGCCTCACCGGCGAGGAGGCGCCGGCGGCCCTTTCCGGCGGCGAGGCCCGGCGCTGCGCGCTGGCCCGCGCCCTGGCGCCCGAACCGGACATCCTGCTGCTCGACGAGCCGACCAACCATCTCGACCTGCCGGCGATCCAGTGGCTGGAGGCGGAGCTCCAGCAGATGCCCTCGGCGGTGGTGATGATCAGCCACGACCGGCGGTTCCTGGAGAACCTGTCGACGGAGACCGTGTGGCTGGACCGCGGCCAGGCGCGCCGTCTCGACAAGGGGTTCGGCGCCTTCGAGGCCTGGCGCGACGAGACCCTGGAACTCGAGAGCCTGGAGCGCCACAAGCTCGACCGCAAGATCGTCGCCGAAACCCACTGGCTGATCCACGGCGTCTCGGCCCGGCGCAAGCGCAACCAGCGCCGCCTCGGCCAGCTCCACGAGATGCGCCGCCAGCGCCGCGAGCTGCGCCAGGTCACCGGCGACGTGAAGATGACCGCGACCGCCGGAGAGACGTCGGGCAAGCTGGTCATCGAGGCCAAGGGGATCGGCAAGGCCTACGGCGGCCCCGCCGTGGTCGAGGATTTCTCGGCCCGCATCCAGCGCGGCGACCGGATCGGGTTCGTCGGCCCCAACGGCGCCGGCAAGACGACGCTGCTGAACATGCTGACCGGCGTCCTCGAACCGGACGCGGGCACGGTGCGGCTCGGCGCCACGGTGCAGATGGTCAGCCTCGATCAGAAGCGCGAGAGCCTCGATCCGCGCACGTCGCTCGCCGACGCGCTGACCGGCGGCAGCGGCGACACGGTCTCGGTGGCCGGCAAGACCAAGCACGTGATCGGCTACATGAAGGATTTCCTGTTCGCCCCCGAGCAGGCGCCGACGGCGGTCGGCGAGCTGTCGGGCGGCGAACGCGGCCGGCTGATGCTGGCCCGCGCGCTGGCCCGGCCGTCGAACCTGCTGGTCCTCGACGAGCCGACCAACGATCTCGACCTCGAAACCCTCGATCTGCTGCAGGAACTGCTGGCCGAGTACGACGGCACGGTGCTGCTGGTCAGCCACGACCGCGACTTCATCGACCGGGTGGTGACCTCGGTGATCGCCTGGGAGGGCGACGGCCGTTGGCGCGAGTACGCCGGCGGCTATAGCGATCTGAAGTCGCAGCGCGGCGGCGGCCAGGCCGATGCCGACGCGGGCGCCGGCGCCAAGAAGGCCAAGGGGAAAAGCGCCGGCAAATCGGCGGCGGGCGGCAAGCGCAAGCTTTCCTTCCATCAGGCGCACGCGCTGAAGACCCTGCCGGCGAAGATCGCCAAGTCCCAGGCGAAGATCGAGACGCATCGCCAGACCCTCGCCGACCCCGACCTCTACGCCCGCGACCCGGAAGGCTTCGACAGGCTGGCGGCGGAACTGAAGGCGGCCGAGGACGAACTCGCCGCCATGGAGGACGAATGGCTGGCCCTGGAACTGGAGCGCGAGGAACTCGAGGCGGCGGACCGCGGCTAGCGCGCGCCGCCGGCTTGATGCGCGTCCGGGCAAGTGCTCTGATGTCGGAGCCCTCTCGGCACCCCCACCTTTCACCTAGCGCAGGAGCCCTCCATGTCCATCGAACACCTCGATTCCGGCGAGATCTTGAGCCAAGCCGTGACCCACGGCGACACCGTCTACCTCTGCGGCCTGACGCCCACCGACCGGAGCCTCGACGTCGCCGGCCAGACCGAGGAGGTGCTGGTCAAGATCGACGACCGCCTGGCCAAGTGCGGCACCGACAAGTCGCAATTGCTGAGCGCCACCATCTACCTCACGGACATCGGGCTGAAGCCGGCCATGAACGAGGTCTGGAAGGCCTGGCTGGGTGATCTGAACCGCCCGACCCGGGCCTGCATCGGCGGCGTTCAGTTGGAGCCCGACGTGCTCGTCGAGATCGTCGTCAGCGCCGCCAAGTAGCCGGGCCATATGACCGGCGGCGGCACCGCGCCCGGGCGCGCGCCGAGCGCGCTCCGCGGCATCGCCTTCATGATCGCCATGACGTTCCTGTCGGCGACCATGAACTCGGCCGCGCGCCATGTCTCCGAGACCATCCACCCGTTCGAGCTGGTGTTCTTCCGCAACCTGTTCGCCTTCCTGTTCGTGCTGCCGATGCTGGCCCGCTACGGGTTGACGGTACTCAGGACGGATCGCTTCGGCGGGCATCTCGGGCGGGCCAGCCTGAACGTCGTCAACATGCTGTTCTTCTTCACCGCGGTGGCGATCACGCCCCTGGCCGAGGTCGTGGCCCTGGGCTTCACGGCGCCCATCTTCGCCACCTTCCTGGGCGTGCTGATCCTCCGCGAGGTCGTCGGGCTCAGGCGCTGGTCGGCGATCGTCGTCGGGTTCGTCGGCGCCCTGATCATCCTGCAGCCGGGTTTCGAGACCGTCAGTTTCGGCCAGGGCATGACCCTGCTGGCGGCCGCAACCTGGGCCGGCTGCCTGTTGATCATCAAGTCGCTGAGCCGCACCGAGGCGTCGATCACCATCGTCGCCTACATGGCCATCCTGATGACGCCGCTGTCGTTGGTGCCGGCGCTGTTCTACTGGCAATGGCCGAATCCGACGGAACTGTTCTGGCTCGCCCTGGTCGGGCTGACCGGCGGCTGCGCCCAGTACCTCCTGGCCCAGGCCCTGCACGAGGCCGATTTGAGCGTCGTCATGCCCTTCGACTTCATGAAGCTGGCCTGGATCTCGCTGATCGCCTTCATCGCCTTCGGCGAGGTGCCGACGCTCGCGACCTGGCTCGGCGGCGGCGTCATCTTCGCCTCGGGCGCCTATATCGCGCACCGCGAGGCGCGGCTCGGAAAGGGCTGAATTCGGGGCCGTTGGGCGTCACTGATGCCGCAATGCAACACAAATTCCATAAAATATTGTGCAGTGCACAATAATGATTGAAATCGCCGGCCGGCCGGCCTATCTGACGCCGAGTTTCAATGTTGGATGGGATCCGTCCGCCATCTCCGACGACCCGGCGGCCGGACATTGTCATGATGCTGAAATGGAAATGGCTGGCCGCCGGCTTCGTGCTCGCCGCCGGCGCCGTCCTGATCCCCGGCGCCGACGCCTCCAAGCAAACCGACTCCGCGGCGCCGACGGAACGCGTCATGGCGCGGCTCGACCTGGACGGCATGTTCCGCTCTCACGCCGAGTCCCGGCGTGGGCTCGAGTGCCTCGCCTTGAACGTCTACTGGGAAGCCCGCTCGGAGCCTCTCGAAGGCCAGCTGGCGGTCGCCGCGGTGACCCTCAACCGGGTCGCCGATCCCGGCTTTCCGGCCGACACCTGCGCCGTCGTCCGCCAGGGCGGCGAGGCGCGCCGGCACCGCTGCCAGTTCTCCTGGTGGTGCGACGGCAAGAGGGACGAGCCCCGCGAGGCCGGCGCCTGGCGCCAGGCCTCCGAGGTCGCCCGCCTCGCCCACGCCGGCGTCGTCAGCGACCCGACCCGGGGCGCGCTCTGGTATCACGCCGACTACGTCAAACCGGCCTGGGCGGCGAAGAAGCGCAAGGTCGCCAAGATCGGCCGCCATATCTTCTACGACTACCCGTAGGATCGCCGCGCCGGCGGCCGAGCGGCGCCCGGTTGGCGCCGGCCGCCCTATTCGCGCTAGACTGGACGCGGCGGAATATCTCGACGGGAGGTCGTCGGATGACCTTGAACCTCCGGCCCGGCGTCGCGCTGATGGTCGTGGCGCTCGCCGGGTGCTCGACGTTCAGCGACCTGAAGGCCGGCCTGCAGGACATGATGGGACGTCCCGCCGGCGACCTCGTCGAGCGGTTCGGCCCGCCGCGATCGAAGGCCCCGAAGGACGGCGGCACCCTCTATACCTGGCGCCACGCGCATCCCTACACGTCGCTGATACCGGAGCCCAGCTTCCACTACATGACGCTCGCCGGCGTCACCGGCTGGTTTCCCATCCCCACCTATTCGACGGAGACCAACATCCATTCCTGCGTCGTCGAGGCGACGGCGGACGCCGAAGGCATCCTGCAAGCCAGCCGGTTTTCCGGCAACCGCAGCGCCTGCGCCTACTTCACCGAGAGGATCGGGCGCTAGGCGCGCCGTGGCTCAAATCCACTTCACCAGGCGCAAGAACATGATCTCAAACGCACCGACGACGGCCAAGGCGCCGGTGACGATCCAGAATCCGTTCTTGGTCTCTGCCAACGGAACGCCGCCGACGTTGATGCCGAATAGGCCTGTTATGAAACTCAAGGGCAGGACGATCGCGGCGATTACCGTCAACACGTAAACCTTGCGGTTCATGTCGATGGTGACCTCGTTGAGCAACTCGTCTTGAAGGATCATCGAGCGCTCGCGAATTTCGTCGAGATCCTCGACGTATCTCGTCGTCCGGTCGGTGACCTCTCGGACTTCCATCTTGTGGCCTTGGTGCAGCCATGGCAGTTTTTCCATTTGAATGCGGCCGAGCGCCTCTCGTTGCGGCGCGAGGTAGCGGCGCAGGATGACCGCCTGATGCCGGAGCGCCAACAGGCGCTGGCGCGCGTCCGTGGGCTCCGAGTCCGCCATCGAGGTTTCCAGATCGTCGAGCGCCTCGCCGATGTCGCCGATGGCCGGGCCCATCCGTTCGATCAGCCGGTCCGTGACCATGGCCAGGAAATCGCCCGCGCCCGCCGGGCCCCGCCCCTCCTTGATCCGCTCCGCGATATCGGAAACCGCCATCAGGCGGCGGACACGGACGGTGACGATCCGGTTTTCCTCCAGCCAGACCCTTAGGCTGACCATGTCCTCCGGATTGGCGCCGGGGTTGAGGTTGACGCCGCGCAATACCATGAATAGGCCGCTCGCCGTCGAGAAACTTCTGGGCCGGGTCTCCTCGGCCATCAAGGCGCCGGCGATGACGGGGTCGACGCCGCTCCGCCCGTTCAGCCAGGCCTGCGCGCCTTCCGAGTTACGGTCGAGGTGTATCCAGACGGTTTCCCCCGCATCGGTTGCCGCGTGAACGGATGCCCAGTCCATTTCCTCACCGCCGCCCTTTCCGTCGAGCCTGAAAGCGGCGATCAAGCCATCATCGTCGATCATGTCCGTCGTCCCGTGTCCCTTGTCCGTTCGGAGCCATCACATGCGCCTATCCGCTCGCGGCGCGCTGCCCGGCCGCGCTTCGGAGGCCCGCCTTCAGAGCTGCCTGCTCAATGGCAATCGCGGATTTCGTCGGCAGGAAACACCGCAGCACGATCCGCAGCCGGCCCTCAGCCGTGGTCGACACGTGCGCCGCCGCGTCGATGTCCGGAAGATCGATACTGGCGCGGTTCTCAATCATCGCCTTGTAGCGGCGGGTCACCTCCTCGATGTCGCTCATTTCGGCGTGAACCGCCTCCAGCATGGCGTCCTTGACTTGGTCCGGATCGACGTCCGCCTCGGTTACCAGCGCGAAGGAGTGGATGACGTATCGCTTGTAGAATTGTTCGTTGGTCACGGGTTCGGCCAGGAAGACGCTGTTCGGCAGGACGATGGTGCGGCCGGTGAATTCATAGGCGAGCGGCCCGTGGCCGAGTTCCTGCAACGACGTGGACATCAGGCTTTGGTCGGTCACCTCGCCGCGAATGCCGTCGACGGCGATCCAGTCGCCAACCCGCATGGAGCCGCTGGTGGCCTTCACCAGCGCGCCGCTCACGCACAGGATGACTTCCTTGGTGGCCAGGATGATGGCGACGGCGAACGCCGTCAGCGAAAGGGCGAAGGTTCGGAGCGCCGGCGCCCAAATGAACAGCAACCCGACGCCGACCAGCAACAGGAGGGCGTTCTTGACGTTCGAATCGATGCGCCGGCGTTGATCCGCGTCGATACTTTTTCGGGCCCGCAGAAACCGGTGGACGAAAACGCGCAGGACAATGACGGCGCCGATCAGGACAATCGAGCTGATGACCTGGTTCCCGAGAAGTTTATCGAAAATCGCGTCAAGCTGCATGGCGCCCCTTCCCACAGCCGTGAATGCGTATGGGGTTCCTCCGGAGTGGTCAGTCTATCCGTGTTTTCCAGGTTTCGGAAAGCCCGGCGGGCATCGAAGCGGCGGGCGTCCGCTAGGGCTGCTCGACCTCGATCAGGCCGTGCTCGATGGCGTAGCGGGTCAGCCCGGCGGTGGAATCGACGTTCAGCTTGCGCTTGATGTTGCGCCGGTGGGTCTCGACGGTGCGCAGGCTGATATCCAGGTCGCGGGCGATGTGCTTGTTGCTCATGCCGTCGGCGACGCAGCGCAGCACCACCTGCTCGCGGTGCGTCAGCGGCCCCTCGACCTCGGCCTTCGGCGTCTCCGGGTTCAGCAGGATCTCCGAGACGCCCGACGAGAAGTAGGTGCCGCCCTGGTAGACCGCCTCGATGGCGGTGACGATCTCGACCGTGGGGACGTCCTTGAGCACGTAGCCGCGCGCCCCGCACTGCACGGCGCGGGTGATGTATTCGCGGTTGTCGTGCATGGACAGGAACAATAGCCGGACGTCGGGGAACCGCTCGCGGAACTGGTCGGCCGTATCCAAGCCGTTCATCTCCGGCATGTTGATGTCCATGAGCACGATGTCGGGCGACGTCGCGGCGGACTTCTCCAGCGCGTCGGCGCCGTTCTCGGCGACCTCGACGACGTCGATGTGATCGAACATTTCCAAGCAAGACCGAATGCCGTCGACGACCATCGGGTGGTCGTCAGCTAGCAAGACTTTGATTCTCGGCTTGTTCAGCTCCATCGGGCCAAGTCTCCTTCGCGCCGTTGTTGGC
>JAPPPF010000219.1:0-8564 GCA_028817665.1 Magnetovibrio sp.
CAGAATAAGCCAAAATCTCTCAATCAGCCTGGACCACTTTTTTCAGGGCAGGTCAGGTTAAAATGTTGATATTCCAATTGGAATATTGACGTTAATGGACTATCAAACAAACTAGTTCGGCGGACACCCCTACCGCCATTCATCCGAGATAGTTGCGCCCGCCTTCGCGGCGCACCCAGAGCCTGAGCAGATGGCGCCGGCGGTCCGGCTCCGGCCAGTCCTCGAAGGCGGTGCGGCGGTGGCCGAGGCGGCGGTTGTTGAGCACCTGGATCTGGCCCGGGCGGAAATCGAAGCTCCGGTTGAGTTCCGGCCGCTCCATGATCTCGCAGAGCTTGGTCACGGCGGCGCGGGTCTCCGCGTCCATGGGCTCGCCGGAGAGTTCATAACCGTACTCGATGAGGCGCCGCGAGAAGCGCACGTGAACGGCGCCGTCCGCGTCCTCGAACACAGGGCTCCTCGACAGCCGCTCGTCGCCGGGCGCGTGCTCGTGCTGGCGGTCGAACCAGAACGGCCGGTAGTAGCGCCCGATCAGCTCCGGCGCCTCGTCCAAGAGCCGGTTGTAGGCGGTCTGGAAACTGACGATGCCGCTCCGGCCGCCGGATTTCGCCGGCCGCAGGCACATCAGGGCGACGAAGTCGGGCGGTAGGTTGAAACTGTTGTCGGTGTGGTAGTACTGGCCCTGGCTGGTCTTCGACGAGCGCACGCCGTTGCCGGCGCGCTCGGTCAGGCCGGTGTCGGTGACCTCGTAGACCATGGTCCCATCCCACTTCTGGGCCACCGGCGGGCCCAGCGTCGAGATCAGCAGCCAATAGAGCTTGCGGACCGTCTCCGGCGCCAGGCCGTCGATGGGCATGCCGTCGATCAGGGCGAACCCGGCGCCCGCCGTCAGGGTCTCCAACACACCGGCCATGAGGCCGCGGCAGGCCGGCATCTCGACCTCGTCGGGACGCAGCAGTTCGAGGGGCAGCGGGTTGGCGTCCAGGTGCGCCGCCGTCCGCGCCAGTTCGTCGCGGCAGGTTTCATCGAGGCTGACCACGCCGTCGCCGGCGATCGCGGTCTCCGCGGTCCAGGCGCTCGCGTGGCTGATGGGGCCGTCCAACATGGACGCAATTCTCCCCCGCCCCGCGCCGCCGGTCAAACCGGCTTCCCTTCGCCGCCGCCAGCGGCGACAATCGGGCATGCTGACGGGCAGCTTCTTCACCACCGCGGATCAACCGGGGCGCATCGGCATCGCGCGCTTCGCGCCGAAGCGGTTCCGCGCCTTGCCGCGCTATTCGGCGCTGGCGCCGGGCCCCTGGTTCAAGTCGGTGCCGCGCGCCGAATACGAGCGGCGCTTCGCGGACCAGCTCGCGGCGCTCGATCCGGCCGCCGTTTGGGATGAGCTGCACGCGCTGGCCGGCGGCGAGGAGCCGATCCTGCTGTGTTGGGAACGCCCGGGCCAGTTCTGCCACCGCCGGCTGGTCGCCGGTTGGTTCGAACGCGGGCTCGGGGAAACGGTGGCGGAATTCCAGCCGCCGGCGGCGGCCGGCCAGATGGACCTGTTCGCGGCGCCCTAGACCCGCCTGACCGCGTAACCGATGCGCGGGAAGTGCACGCAGACGGCGCCGACGCGCGGGTCCTCGCGGCGGATGGTGATGTGGTCGCGCGACAGGCTAACGACCTCGCCCGCCACGGCGGCGCCTCCGGCGCCGGCGACGACCTCGACCGCGTCGCCGGGCTGGAGCCCCGTCGGATCGTCGGGGTCGGCGGCCGTCTCCGCCGCCGGCTCGGCGGCGCGGGCGATCTCCAGGGCGTCCTCGGCGCTCATGTCCTCGTGGCTGCCGTGGCCGAGGGCCTGCATGCGGCCTTCCCAGGCGAGCAGCGACGGGAACTGCCTGAGGAAGTCGGGCCCGCCCGAATAGCGGCCGCGGAAGAACCAGACCAGGTAGTAGGCGAGCGCGTCCGGCAGCCCCGGCTCGGCGCCCAAGAGGAAGTCCCGGCCCTCGCCGACGCGCGCGTCGACGAAGCCGAACTGGGCGCGGATGTCGACCAGGTTCTGGACCCGCGCCGCCTCGATGGCGTCACCGTCGTAACCGGCGCCGAAATAGAGGCCGCCGCGGTCGACCCAAAATCCTTCCGGCATGGTCTCGCGGCTATCCGCGAAGACCACCTGGATGACGTTCTGGAACAGCTTGGTATCGGTCCACTGGGCGACCGCCCAGGGCATCCCCTGGGCGCCGCCGGGGTAGAGCGTCGGTTCCGGGTGGCGGCGCTGCAGTTCGCGGATGATGGAGAGGCTGTCGCAGAAGATGTCGGCGCCGATCTGCATCACCGGGGTCAGCCGGTAGCCGCCGGTCAGCGGCATCAGGTCCGGCTTCGGCGGCAGCCGGGGGATTTCCACCGAACGCCAGCTCAGCCCCTTGATGCCGAGGACGACGCGGACTTTCTCCGACACCGGCGACGGCCAGTAGTGATGCAGGATGATCTCGGACATGTTTCGGCCTCCCAATCTGGGCGTGTTCTTTCACGGAAGCCGGCGCCGGTAAACCGCCTGTTCGGAATGTGAGCCTTTCCGGGACGGAACAGGTCCGGCGGCCTCAGGCGGCGGCGGCCAAACCCAAGCGTCCGCCGAGCACGTCCGGCGCGTCGGGGCCGGCGTGCACGGTCCAATCGACGCGGTCCGCGTGCAGCCGGAAGACGCCTGTCGCCAGCGTCTGGGCGTAGTCGTCGCCGCCGTCGTCGGTGCGGTAGGTCGGCGCCCAGCCGTCGAACAGCACGGTCTCCGCCTCGGTCGCCGGATCGGCGGCGATCATCTCCTCGCCGCGCCGCTGGCGGCGCTCGGAGGACAGGGTGATCTCCTGGTCGGTGCCGGCGAAGTCCGGGTGGATGAGGTGATTGGCGTGAACCGCGACGCCGTCGATCTCGCGGACCCGGCAGCCCGACGCCGGCGCCTCGACGGAAACGACGCGCCTGGCGCCGGCCTGACCGAGGCAGTGGTGGAAGCCGCTGGCCCGGTCGGTCCGGCGGAGCAGGCCGAGCGCCGCGTCGAGATCGCGGCAGCCGAGGACGGCGCGGGTGATGATCTGGCGCGGCACGCCCGGCTGGAGGTCGTGGACGCGGATGTTGTTGATGGTCTGCACCAGGCCCGCGGCGTTGGCGCCGAAGGTGTGGCCGGGCAGCATGCCGGGGTACATGAAGCTCTCGAAGGCCGGGCCGTCGTCGGGCGTCACCGAGACCCAGTAGCAATGTCCCAGCAGTTCCGCCGCGCCGTCCTCGTTGTGGGCGATCAGCGCGGCGCCGTCGCCGGCGGGCGCGCGGAGCACGCTGGTGCAGCCTTCCGCCTCGGCACCGTCGGGCGGGATCCGGAGATCGCCCCGGCAGTTCCAAAGGAAGACGGTCTCGAAATCCAGCCCGGCGCCGTCGGCGATGCCCTCGATCTCGCGGAGATAGCGCGGAAACTCGGCGCGCGCCGCCGCCGCCAATTGGCCGAGCCGCTCCGATCCCTTCCAGTTCCGGGCGAGCGCCTGGAACTCCTCGGTGGCGAACACCCTTTGGCGGATCGCCTCGCCCTGCCGGGCGCCGAGCGTCCGGCCGATGGCGTAGCCGTCGCCGGCGGTGCTGATCTGAGTGATGGTGTTGGTCCCGGCCATATCGCGTATCCTTTTCCGGCCTCGTCCGCCGGCGGTGTTTTCGCCGCCCGCCGGCAACGTTTAATATGCGTTTCGCCCCGCCGCAATGGAGAAGAGCCCGAACAGCATGACCGACCCGAAACCCGACAACAAGCGCCTCGCGCCCTCTACCATCGCCGCCCAGGCCGGGCAGTTCGTCGATCCGGCGACCGGCGGCGTGTCGCCGCCCATCCACCCCTCGACCACCTACGCGCGGGACGCCGAGTACGAACTCATGGGCGCATCCTCCTACAGCCGCGACCACAACCCGACCTACGCTCAGGTGGAGACGGTCGCGGCGCGCTTGGAAGGCGGCGCCGAGGCGCAGTTGTTCGCGTCCGGCATGGCGGCGATCACGGCGTTCCTGGAGACCGTGCCCGGCGGCGCCCACGTCGTCGCGCCCGAGGTCATGTACCACGGCACGCTCGATTGGCTGCGCCGCATGGCGGAACGCCGCGGCGTCGAGGTGACGCTGTTCGACGCCGCCGACCCCGCCGCGCTCGCCGCCGCGCTCAGGCCCGGCGCGACCGACGTGGTGTGGATCGAAAGCCCGGTCAATCCGACCTGGGACGTCATCGACGTGGCGCAGGCCGCCGAGGCCGCGCACGGCGCCGGCGCGGTGCTCTGCGTCGACGCCACGGCGGCCACCCCGGCGCTCATGCGGCCGCTCGAGCTCGGCGCCGACGCGGTCATGCATTCGGCGACCAAGTTCCTGAACGGCCATTCCGATGTCATGGCCGGGCTTCTCGTCACCCGCGAGACCGACGCGCGTTGGGAGGAGATCAAGCGCATACGGCTGCTCGGCGGCGGCATCCCCGGCCCCTTCGAGGCCTGGCTCCTGCTGCGCGGCATGCGCACGCTGTTCCTCAGGGTCGAGCGGGCGTCCGCCAACGCGTTGGCCATCGCCCGGCACTTCGATGGGCACCCGAAGCTGGACGCCGTTCTCTACCCCGGCCTCGAGAGCCATCCCGGCCACGCCATCGCGAGGAAACAGATGCAAGGCGGGTACGGCGCCATGATGTCGCTCCTGACCCGGGGCGGCGCCGCGGAGGCGCGGACCGTCGCCACGGCGACCCGGGTGTTCGTGCCGACCACGTCGCTGGGCGGCGTCGAGAGCCTGATCGAGCACCGCGCCACCGTCGAGGGCCCGGAGAGCCTGGTGCCGCCGAACCTGCTTCGGCTGTCCGTCGGGATCGAGGACGCGGGCGACCTGATCAATGACCTGGAGCAGGCCCTGGAGGCGATCTGAGCGATGCCGGCGGCCGCCAACGCACAGCCCCTGAACCTGGTCTGCCGGCGCGCCGACCTGGATACCATCGTCGAGGGCCAGTTCCTCCGCGACGTGCTGCTGGGGCGCCTCCGCCGGCCGCTACGGGTGATGCCCATGGAGGCCGGCCAGGACTGGCCCGCCGTCGACGGCTGCCTGCTCCTGGTCCTCGGCTACGGCGCCGACTACGAGACCTTCCTCACCGCGCGGCGGGACGCCGGGCACCGCAACGTCGGCATCCTGCACATGGCCGACGAGAAGGGCCTGGTCGATTGCGCGTTCTACGGCTTGGCCCGCTACGTGCTCCGCAACTACTACTTCCCCGACCGACTCGACCCGGAAGGCCGCCGCGGTCCGCCGGTGATCTGGATCCCGAACGGGTACGCCAACGGCGTCGGCCCGGTCGAGCCAGAGCGCCTGCCGGGTTTCGCCGAGCGCCAGCACCTGGTGTTCTTCTCCGGCAACGTCAGCGGCGCCGACGGCGAGTATCCGGAACGCGTCGAGCTGTTCGGCGTGGTCAAGTCGCACGGCCTGTCATCGGTGATGGCGGCGACCCAGGGGTTCGCCAGCGGCTTCGGGCGGGTCAGCTTCGGCGCGCACCTCGCCAACACCAAGTTCGCGCCGGTGCCGGGCGGCATGTCGCCGGAATCGATCCGCCTCTACGACGCCTTGGAGAACGGCGCCATCCCGGTGGCGCTCAGGACCGACTACGTCGGCGCCCCGGACGCCCTCGACAACCCGCCTTTCCCGGTCCTCGACTCGTGGCGCGAACTGCCCGCCCTCGTCGGCCCGGCCGCCGAGGGCGATGCCGGGGTACTGGCGCACTGGGAGGCGCGGCGCCTGGAAATCGCTGAATGGTGGCGCACCTTCAAGCGCCGCCACGCCGAGCGGGTCGCCGGCCTGGTCGAGGCCTCGTTCGGCGCCAAGGCCTGCTGAACCCCGCCCCTACTGACGGATCAGGTCGTCGGCGGGCCGGCGCTGGGCGTGAACGCGGTGGATGTCGACCTCGGTGCGGCCGGCCGGCGTGCGGTAGCTGACGTGCCGGCCCTCGCCGTGATCGAAGGCGCCGCGCCCGGCGATGACCAGGACGTCGGGGTGCCAATCGGTGATCATCTCGAGGGTCGCCTCGTCGCTGTCGAGGCGTGTCGAGATCAGCGCCTGGGCCTCGGGGAACCCGGCGTCCCGGGCCATTCCGGTGAGACGCGCCCGCGCCGGCCCCCGGAGGCTTGCCACCAGATCCTCGGAAACCAGGTTGAGGGCCAGGGCATTGTTGGCGCTGGTACCCATCTTGATGACGCTGCCGAGCGCCAGTTCGGCGCCGTGCCCGCGCGCCAGCTCGGCCGCCGCCTCCAGGGTCTCGCGCGGATGATGATCGAGGTCGATCAGCACCAGCACCCGCTTCGGCGCGCGCTTCACCTTCAAGGGTGCGCCGCCCGGCTTCGGGTTTGGCTTCGGCTGTGCCTCGCCGGCCGGAATCGGCAGCGGGTCGTTGAGGGCGCGTTCCGCCGCCGGCAAATCGATCACCGGCTTGTCCTCGTCGACGGCGGTGCATTCCCAGAAGATGCGCTGCGTGCAGACCCGGCAGACCGACCGGTCCAGGCGCTGATAGATGGCGGCGAAGGCGGCGGTCTTCGACTTGAAGATGTTCTCCTCGCCGATCTCGTCGATGCAGCCGGTCTTGCGAAGCTGCGCCTCGACGTCCTCGCGGAGATCGACGATGTAGAGCTGGCCGCCGGCCTTGCGCAGCGCCCGGGCCTCGTTGGCCAGGGCCTCGGCGCCGGTGATGTCGATGAAATGGATGCCGGTGGCGAGCACCACCATGTGGCGCTGGTCGGGGAACTGGGATTCGAGCCGGTGCAGGTCCTCGATGACGCTGGCCACGGCGCCGAAATACATGGGCCCGTCGATGCGCACGATCTTCAACTGCGGGCACTCGGCCAGGCCCTCGCCCTCGGTGAAGCGGCGGCGGTCCTCGGAGATGCCCGGCGCCAGCACCGCCACGTTGGGGTGCGAGGTGCGGTTCAGGTAGAACACCAAAGACAGGATCACGCCGGCGAAGATCGCCAATTCGAGATCGAGCAGCAGCACGGAAAAGAAGGTCACCGCGAGCACCGTCGTTTCCGAGCGGCTGGAGCGGATGATCTGGCGGATGTGCTTGACGTCGATCAGGTTCCAGGCGACCAGGAACAGAATGCCGGCCATCCCCGCCTTCGGCAGATAGACCGCCAAGGGCGCCACAACCATGACGATGCCGATCAGGAAGACGCCGGCGGAAATCGCCGCCAGCGGCGTGCGCGCGCCGGCGTCGAAGTTGAGACCGCTGCGGTTGAACGATCCGGTGGCCACGTAGCCGGAAAAGAAACAGCCGGCGAGGTTCGACAATCCCTGGCCGATGAATTCCTGGTTGCCGTCGATGTGCTGGCCGCTGCGCACCGCGAGCGCCCGCGAGATCGACATCGCCTCGGTCAGGGCGAACAGGGTCACCGCGACCGCCGTCGGGGCCAGGTCGCGGATCACGTCGGCCGAAAGGTTCGGCATGGAGAGCGGCGGCAGGCTGGCGGGAATGGCGCCGATGGTCGCCACGCCGGCGTCGAACTGCAGGTTCAGGAGCGCCGTCAAAAGGCAGGTGCCGACCAGCGCCACGATCATGTGCGGGAATTTCGGGAAGAACCGCTTCGAGGCGAGGCCGAGGACGATCGCCGAGACGCCGACGGCGACGGCGAGCGGCGAGTAGTTGGGCGCCTCGTGCCAGAGGTAGCCGATGGTGTCGTAGAAATGCCGGCCGCGCGGCACCTCGACGCCGATGAAATTCTTGAACTGGTTGACGGCGATCAGGATCGCCGCGCCGGCGGTGAAGCCGATGGCCACCGTGTGCGAGATGAATTTGACCAGCCCGCCCATGCGCATCAGGCCCATGGTCAGCTCCAGGAAACCGACCATGAAGGTCAGGGTCAGCACGAAGGCCACGTAGTCGGGCGTGCCGGGCTCTGCGAAGGCGCTGATCGAGGTGAAGATCAACAGCGACGCGGCCGTCGTCGGCCCCGACACCAAATGCCACGAAGACCCGAACAGCGCCGCGATGATCGCCGGGATCATGCCGGCGTAGAGGCCGTATTGCGGCGGCATGCCGGCCAGCGTGGCGAAGGCGACGCCCTGCGGGAGGACGACCAGGGCGCCGGTCAGGCCGGCCGACAGATCCGCCGGCAAGGTCTCGCGCGAGATCCTGGGAAGCCAGTGCATGAAGGCCAGAAACGGCGATGTCGGGACTCCCGAGCGCCCGGGAAGAGCTTGAGTAACCATGGTGCCAACTTCGGTTCGGTGTAAGTACCTTGGACCGGCCCGGGAAACCGGGCCGGCTGTGGAAATTTCAAATTTGATTACAAGGCGTTAGGGGGTCGGCTGGCCGCCGCGCGGAACGCCGTCAAACGCCGCCGCATTCATTGGTCGACCGCACCCCGCAGGTGCATTGTGCAGCGCACAATAAGCGCCTCATGGCGACCAATGTCAAACCCCTTTCTCGGGATTCGAAAATATTTTTTCCGGATCAGTCGCGCTTGAAGAAGAACGAGATCAGCGTCGCCATCTGCCTGAGGTAGGCGACGTCCTCGTCGCGCCAGGCGCGCGGCCGGCCCGCGTTCTCGCAACAAATG
>JAPPPF010000219.1:8574-9054 GCA_028817665.1 Magnetovibrio sp.
CGCGGAAATAGGTGTCGACGAACTCCGCCGTGATAGGATTGGTCCGGGCGTCCGGCGCGATGATGACCTGCTGTTCCTGGATCGCCGCGAAATAAACCGGATGGTCGTCGGCCCGCAGGACCGTGCCCTCGGAAAAACTATCCGTCTCGAATTCATAGTAGCAATCGCAACGGATGCTGGCGTTGTCCTCATTGAAGCACCAGATGCTGACCCGGTTGGCCCCGGTGTACGCGGAGACCTCCCGGCATGCCGAACGGAATACCTGATCGGCCGATGTCGTGGGCAGCGCCGCGTGGACGATTTCGGCGGTCCGCTCCATCGGTCAGGTGCCCACCGGCGCGCCGGCCCGCTGGTATACAATATTATGCATGCAACGTAGCTACGGGATCGCGGGCATCGTTGCAACCCTTTCCCGCGAAAATTGCCGGGCCGTCGCCGTCCGGGGCGTCAGCCGGCGGTGGCGGGGAACGTCAGGGTGAC
>JAPPPF010000105.1:0-4239 GCA_028817665.1 Magnetovibrio sp.
CCTCAATATCATCAATATCGTCCGCTTCGCCCTTGGGCCCGGTGTCCGAGGGCTTCGGTTTCGGCGCCGCCGGCGCGGTGCGCCGCGGCTTCAGCAGCGGTTGCAGGTTGTCCTCGGTCCCGCACTTCGGGCAGGCGGCGGGATTCTTCTTCATGTCGTAGAAAACTGCACCGCAGCTCTGGCAATTGCGCTTCTTGCCCCAGGCCGGTTTCGCCACGCCTCGTCCTCCGGTTGTCGTCAGTGCCTCTCCGGCTGCCAATTGCCATTTTCCTTCGCTTCTGTCAAAACCAAATCGCCATGCCTCCGGCATATTTTTTCGAGCCCATCGAACAGGACCAACGCCCGTGACCGCCATCGTTTCCCATCTCGCCGACCGGCTCAGCGGCTCCGCCGCCGTGCCCGGTGATAAATCGGTCTCGCACCGGGCCTTGATGTTCGGTGCCATGGCCGTCGGCGAGACCCGGATCACCGGCCTCCTGGAAGGCGACGACGTGCTCTGCACGGCGGCCGCCATGCGGGCGCTGGGCGCCCAGGTGACGCGCCTCGACGACGGAACCTGGCAGGTCTTCGGCTGCGGCGTCGGCGGGCTCAGGGCGCCCGACGGCGTCCTCGACATGGGCAATTCGGGGACCGCGGCGCGGCTGTTGCTCGGCGTCCTCGCCGGTCATCCCATGAGCGCGACCATGAGCGGCGACGCGTCGCTGCGGTCGCGGCCCATGGAACGCGTGATGGCGCCGCTCCGCGACATGGGCGCGGCGTTCGCCACCGCCGAGGGCGGCCGGCTGCCGGTGACCGTCACCGGAGCCGCCGACCCACTGCCGATCACCTACACCCTGCCGGTAGCGTCGGCCCAGGTGAAGTCGGCGGTTCTGCTGGCCGGCCTCACGGCGCCCGGCGAGACCACGGTGATCGAGCCGGTGCCGACCCGTGATCACACCGAACGCCTGCTCCGTCATTTCGGCGCCCGGGTCGAGGTCAGCGCGGAGGGCGAGGGCCGGCGTATTACCCTCACCGGCGAGCCCGAGCTCAAGGCCCGGAACGTCGTCGTGCCCGCCGATATCTCGTCCGCCGCCTTTCCCATGGTCGCGGCGCTCCTGGTGCCCGGTTCGGAGATCACCCTGGCGCGCGTCGGCACCAATCCGCTACGCGCCGGACTCATCGAGACCCTCGCCGAGATGGGTGCCCGGATTGAGCGCCGCGACGCCACCGACGCCGACGGCGAGCCGGTCGCCGACATCCTCGCCGCCGCCGGGCCGCTCCGCGCCGTTGACGTCCCGCCCGAACGCGCGCCGTCGATGATTGACGAGTTCCCCATCCTCGCGGTCGCCGCGGCGCTGGCCGACGGCACCACCCGGATGACCGGCCTGGCCGAGTTGCGGGTCAAGGAAAGCGACCGGCTGGCCGCGATGGCCGGCGGCCTGGCCCGGTGCGGCGTCCGGGTCGAGGAGACCGAGGACAGCCTGACCGTGCACGGCGACGGCACCCCCCCGCCCGGAGGCGCCGTCATCGACGCCGAGCTCGATCACCGCATCGCCATGGCCTTCCTGGTGCTCGGCATGGTGTCCAGGGAGCCGATCCGGGTCGAGCGGGCGGAAACCATCGCCACCAGCTTTCCGAACTTCGCCGGGATCATGAACGGCCTCGGCGCGCGCATGGAAGAAATGAAAGAGAACGCAGCATGATTATCGCCATCGACGGGCCGGCGGCGGCCGGCAAGGGCACCTTGGCCCGGCGCCTCGCGGATCACCTCGATCTCGCCTACCTGGATACCGGGTTGATCTACCGGGCGGTCGGCAAGATGGTCCTGGACGGCGGCGCCGACCCGGAAGACGCCGCCGCCGCCGAGGCCACCGCCCGCGCGATGACGCCGGCCGACCTGGAACGCGACGGACTGCGCACCGACGAGGTGGCGCAGGCCGCGTCGAAGGTCTCCGCGGTTCCGGGGGTGCGCGCCGCGCTGTTGGAATTCCAGCGCGGCTTCGCCGCCGCGCCGCCGAACGGCAAGGCCGGCGCGGTTCTCGACGGCCGCGATATCGGCACCGTGGTGTGCCCGGACGCCGACGTGAAAATGTTCGTCACCGCCGACACGGAGGTGCGCGCCAAGCGCCGGCTTAAGGAGTTGCAGGACCGGGGGCTTGAAGCTATATATGCGCGCGTTCTGGACGACATGAGGGAGCGCGACGCGCGCGACAGCGACCGCGCCGTATCTCCCCTGGAGCCGGCCACAGACGCAACCGTCCTGGATACCAGCGGCCTTGATGCCGACCAGGTGTTTGCCACGGCTCTCGAGATCATCGGATCCCGGAACGAATAAGCGCTCGAACCAAGGCGCGAACGATTGAACCCCGCAGGGACCGCGTAAAGCGGCCATGTGGATTTGGCTTTTGTGAAAGACCGCCGGAACCAACCGGCCGGCAAGGAGAAATGAAAAGGATTAAGGACCATGGCTCCTGCTAGCGACACTGCCGCCGAACAGGCGGAAATCGAAGTTACCGAGAATTTTGCCGAACTGCTCGACGAATCAATGGGCGAGAGCGGTTTCGAAGGCCGCGTCATCAAGGGCACCGTGCTGGCGGTGGAAGGTGACTCGGCGCTCATCGACGTCGGCCTGAAATCGGAAGGCCGCGTGCCCCTGAAGGAATTCGGCGCCCCCACCGAGACGGTCTCCGTCGGCGACCTGGTCGACGTGTTCGTCGAGCGCTACGAGGACCGCGACGGGATGATCCGGCTGAGCCGCGAGAAGGCCCGGCGCGAGGAAGCCTGGGCCGAGCTGGAGAAATCCTTCAAGGCCACCGAGCGCGTCAACGGCGTCATCTTCGGCCGCGTCAAGGGCGGCTTCATCGTCGATCTGTCGGGCGCCGTCGCGTTCCTGCCCGGCTCCCAGGTGGATATCCGCCCGGTTCGCGACATCACCCCGTTGATGGGCACGCCGCAACCGTTCCAGATCCTCAAGATGGACGCCCAGCGCAACAACATCGTCGTTTCCCGGCGCGCCGTCCTCGAGGAAACCCGCTCCGAGGCGCGGTCCGAGTTGATGGCCAACCTGTCCGAGGGTCAGGTGCTCGACGGCGTCGTCAAGAACATCACCGATTACGGCGCCTTCATCGACCTCGGCGGCGTCGACGGCCTGCTGCACGTCACCGACATCGCCTGGAAGCGCATCAACCATCCGTCGGAAGCGTTGCAGATCGGCGAGACCATCAAGGTCCAGGTGATCCGCTTCAACGCCGAGACGCAGCGCATCTCGCTCGGCATGAAGCAGCTCGAGGCCGATCCCTGGGACGGCGTCGGCGCGAAGTACCCGACCGGCACCAAGTTCACCGGCCGGGTCACCAACATCACCGATTACGGCGCCTTCGTGGAGTTGGAGCCGGGCGTCGAGGGCCTGGTCCACGTCTCCGAGATGAGCTGGACCAAGAAGAACGTGCATCCGGGCAAGATCGTGTCGACCAGCCAGGAAGTCGAAGTCATGGTCCTCGACACGGATCCCGACAAGCGCCGCATCTCGC
The DNA here is from genome assembly GCA_028817665.1 of Magnetovibrio sp. Classification (GTDB taxonomy): domain Bacteria; phylum Pseudomonadota; class Alphaproteobacteria; order Rhodospirillales; family Casp-alpha2; genus UBA3470. The sequence continues at coordinate 3,510 of JAPPPF010000105.1, forward strand.
TCGGCTTGAAGCAGTGCTTCGACAACCCCTGGACCGCCTTCGTCGACAAGTTCCCGGTCGACACCGAGGTCGAGGGCGAGATCAAGAACATCACCGAGTTCGGGCTGTTCATCGGCCTCGACGGCGAGATCGACGGCATGGCGCATCTTTCCGACTTGAGTTGGGAGAAGTCCGGCGAGGAAGCCCTTGCCGACTACACCAAGGGACAGGTGGTCAAGGCCAAGGTTCTCGACGTCGACGTTGAGAAGGAGCGTATCTCGCTCGGCATCAAGCAGCTGTCCGAGGATCCGGTGGGCAGCGCGATCACCGAGGTCAAGAAAGGCGACGTGGTCACCTGCACGGTGTCGGCCATCGTCGACAACGGCATCGAGGTCCGGGTCAACGACTCGGTGCCGGGCTTCATCCGCAAGTCGGAGCTCAGCCGGGAGCGCTCGGAGCAGCGCCCGGACCGCTTCGCCGCCGGTGAGAAGGTCGACGCCAAGGTCACCCAGGTCGACAAGTCGGGCCGCCGCCTGACCCTGTCGATCAAGGCGCGCGAGGCCGACGAGGAGAAGCAGGCGATGAAGGCCTACGGCTCCACCGACGCCGGCGCCTCGCTGGGCGATATCCTGGGCGCCGCCATCGAGGAGAAGCAGAAGGCTCAGGCCGAACAGCAGTCCGAGGAGGCCGCCCCGGCCGAGGCCGAGGAGAAACCGGCCAAGAAGCCGGCCAAGAAGGCGGCGAAGAAGGC
>JAPPPF010000105.1:4249-34035 GCA_028817665.1 Magnetovibrio sp.
CGACGAAGGCTGACGCCGATGACGCCGCCGACGCCGCTGCCGCGGAGGCCGAGGCGAAGCCGGCGAAGAAGAAGCCGGCGAAGAAGGCCGCCGCCAAGAAGGCCGACGCCAAGGCGGACGACAAGGCGGAAGCCGAGGACGAGCCCAAGGCCGAGAAGAAGGCAAAGGCCAAGGCGAAGCCGAAGGCGAGCAATGCCAAATCCAGCAAGGCCAAGGCCGATGACGACGCGGCCAAGGACGGCGACGACGGCGCCAAGGACGACTGAGGTGACCGGCATCGGGCGCGGGCGATCGTTTTGCGGTTCGCGCCCGGCCGCTTGGCGTTCCGGAGGCATCGATGGCCGTTGATCCCGCCGCCGTGATCGACAGGCGCCGCTTGAAGCGGCGCCTGATCTTCTGGCGGGTCTTCGCAATCGTCGCGGCGGTGGGCGTGGTGCTGGCGCTCGCCGGCCGTTTCCATGGTGCCAGCTTCGGCGCGCACATCGCCCGCTTGAGCGTCAGCGGCGTCATCTTCGACGATCCGTTCCGCGCCAATGCCCTGGACGAACTGGCCGCCGACGACAAGGTCCGGGCCCTGATCGTCGCCATCGACAGCCCCGGCGGCACCTTCGTCGGCGGCGAGGCGCTCTACGAGAGCCTGCGCAAGGTCGCCGAAGCGAAGCCCGTGGTCGCGGTGCTCGGCGGCACCGCGGCGTCGGCGGCGTACATGGTGGCGCTCGGCGCCGACCACATCGTCGCCCGCAAGGGCACGGTCACCGGGTCCATCGGCGTGATCATGCAGACCGCCGATATCACCGGGCTGCTGGACAAGCTCGGGATCAAGCCCGAAACCATCAAGAGCGGGCCGTTGAAGGCCCAGCCGAATCCCTTGGAGCCGTTCTCGCCGGCGGCGCGCGAAGCCACCGAGGCGGTGGTCGAGGATCTGTTCGGCATGTTCGTCGATTTGGTCGCGGCGCGCCGCGAGATGGACCGCGACAAGGTGCTCGGCTTCGCCGACGGGCGTGTGTTCTCCGGACGCCAGGCGATGCGGGGCGGCTTGGTCGACGCCATCGGTGCCGAGGCGGAAGCGCGGCGCTGGCTCGTCGAGACCAAGGGAATCGAGGCCGGTCTCGACATCAACGACGTCGACATCGACTATGGCGGCGAGGCCTGGCGCGACATGGTCGGTTCCGGCATCGCAAAATTATTCGGAAAAGATCTGTTTTCTGAAAGACTTAGACTTGACGGGGTGATCTCTCTTTGGCACCCTGATTTCAATTAGACAGCTAATGGACGGAAACGAAGCCCGCACACAGGGGCCGCGCTCAAAAATCACAATCAACCGCGCGGTGCCGGGCCATCCATGGGGTTCAACGGCATGACGAAGTCAGAACTGATAGCCCGTCTCGCGGCGGCCAATCCGCACCTGTATCAGCGCGACGTCGAGCGGATCGTGTCGACGATTTTCGACGAGATTTCCGCGGCGCTGGCGCGCGGCGACCGGGTCGAATTGCGCGGCTTCGGCGCGTTTTCCGTCAAATCGCGCGGTGCGCGGATCGGCCGCAACCCGCGGACCGGCGAAGCCGTTCAGGTGGCGCAGAAGTTCATTCCGTACTTCAAGACAGGTAAGCAACTGCGCGAGAAGTTGAACGCCTAACCCCCAGCGCGGGAGCCCGCAAACCCTTGAAAAAGCCCACGTCTCTCAAGATTTTGTCGTGGATCGTCCTGATCCCCGTCGGCATCGCCATGATCGCGTTTTCCGTCGTCAACCGGCACGCCGTGCGGCTCGACTTCTGGCCTTTCGATTTCGCCCCCGAGGTCCGACTGTTCGCCGTGATCCTGGGTGTTCTGGCCGTTGGTATCGTCTGGGGCGGGATCGCGGCGTGGCTGGCGGCCGGCGCCAACCGGCGCCGCGGCCGCGAGGCCGGCCGGCGCGCCGATAGCGCCGAAAGCGAGAACCGTCAGCTCAAGGACCGCGTCGCCCGGCTCGAGAACGAACTGCGCGAGGCCCGCGCCGAGCCCGCGGCGTCCGGCGAACCGGACGCCCGCCCCGCGCTGCCGCCGGCGGACGCCGCCTGAGCATGCGCGACCTCGGCGCCGGGGACCTTGCCGAGAAACTCGACTATCCATCGCTGGTAGATGCGCTCGCCGCCGCCTTTCAAGGCGACGTCACGGTGCCGCCGCGCCACCACCACACGGTGCCCGTCGCCAACGGACGCGACGCCACCTTGCTTTTGATGCCGGCCTGGGACGCGCGGCACCTGGGCGTCAAGATGGTCACTGTGATGCCCGAGAACGCGGCCCTCAACCGGCCCGCCGTCAACGCCACCTATCAATTGATGGACCGCGCCACCGGCGAAGTGCTGGCGATCCTGGACGGCGCCGAGCTGACGGCGCGCCGGACCGCCTCGGCCTCGGCGCTGGCGTCGCGCCATCTGTCGCGTCCCGACGCCCAGCGCCTCGCGATGATCGGCACCGGCACCCTGGCGCCGCACCTGATCGGCGCCCATGCCTCGCAGCGGCCGATCACCGAGGTGACGATCTGGGGCCGCGCGCCCGAGAAGGCGGCGGCCCTGGCCGAAACGCTCGGCGAGACCGGCCTCGAGGTCCGCGCCGAGCCCGACCTGGAGGCGGCGGTCCGCGGCGCCGACATCATCTCCGCGGCGACGCTCACGACCGAACCGCTGATCCGGGGCGATTGGCTGAGCCCCGGCCAGCACGTCGATCTGGTCGGCGGGTTCACGCCGGCCATGCGCGAGGCCGACGACACGGCGCTGACGCGGGCGCGCGTCTACGTCGATACCGAGGACGCCCTGGTCACCGCGGGCGATCTCTGCGAACCGTTGGAGCGCGGCGTGATCGCCGAGAGCGACATCCTCGGCACGCTCTTCACCCTGGCCGACGGCACCGCGCCACCGCCGCGCCCGTCCGGTGGCGAGATCACGCTGTTCAAGTCGGCGGGCACCGCCATCGAGGATTTGGCCGCCGCGGTGCTGGCCTACGAAAGGGCTTGAGGGTATAACCGCCCGGCCATGGAACCGAACGACCGTATACTCGCCGCCCTCGACACCACCGACGTCGGCACCGCCGCCGGATGGGCGACGGCGCTTCAGGGGCGCGTCGGCGGCATCAAGCTGGGCAAGGAATTCTTCACCGCCAACGGCCCCGACGGCGTCCGCCGGGTTACGCAGGGCACAGGCGGCGGCCAGCCGCTGTTCCTCGACCTCAAGTTCCACGATATTCCGAACACCGTGGCCGGCGCCATCGGCTCGGCGCTCAAGGTGAAGCCGTTCATGCTGAACGTGCACGCGTCCGGCGGCCGGGCGATGATGGAGGCGGCCGCGGCGGCCGTCGCCGAGGCCGGCACGGAGCGGCCGATCCTGCTCGGCGTCACCGTGATCACCTCGCTCGGCGACGGCGACCTCGCCGACATGGGCATCAATGGCACGGCCGAGCAACAGGTCATCCGCCTCGCCCAACTGGCCCAGGCGGCGGGGCTCGACGGCGTCGTCTGCTCGGCCAAGGAAATCACCGCCATCCGCGAGGCCTGCGGCCCCGCCTTCAAGCTGGTGACGCCAGGCATCCGGCCGGCATGGGCATCGTCCGACGACCAGAAGCGCATCGTCACGCCGGCCGACGCGGTCGCCATGGGCGCCGACTACCTGGTCATCGGCCGGCCCATCACCGGCGCCGACGATCCGGCCGAGGCGGCGGCGCGGATCGGCGCCGAGTTGGCCGGCACCTGACAACACACCCCGGGAGGATAGACATGAGATTAACCGGTTCCGAAACCTCACCCTATGTCCGCAAGGTCCGCGTCCAGGCGATGGAGGGCGGCTATTGGGAGCAGTTGGACTTCAACGAGTTGGGGACGACGCCCATCGACCCCAACGCCGGGATCGCCAACCCGCTGAAGAAGGTGCCGGCGCTGGAGTTGGGCGACGGCATGGTGCTGTTCGATTCCCGGGTCATCTGTGAGTACCTGGACGGCGCGCTCGGCGACGGCGCGAGTTTCCCGGCGCCGGGCCCGGCCCGGTGGACGGCGCTGCGGCGCCAGGCCCTCGGCGACGGGCTCCTCGACGCGGCGCTTTTGCTCCGCTACGAGACCTCGCTCCGGCCCGCGGAGCTCTGCTGGAACGATTGGTGCGACGGCCAGACGGTGAAGATCGACGGCGCGCTGGCCGACATGGAGGCGCAGGCCGCCGACTTCGGCGACACCGTCGACATCGGCACAATCACCACCGCCTGCGCCCTCGGTTATCTCGATTTCCGCTACAAGGACAAAGGCTGGCGCGAGACCTATCCGGCGCTCGGCGCCTGGTACGCCGAATTCTCCCAGCGCCCGTCGATGACCGCGACGGTACCGCCGGAGTAACTTTCCAATTCACGTCAAGTTTCGGAAATTTCTGGTTATCCGCCAGCTGTCGAACTAAAAACCCCTGTCATTCCCGCGAAGGCGGGAATCCAGCGGCGGCATGGACTCCCGCCTTCGCGGGAGTGACGGGGCGGAATTGCTGAGACGGGCACGAATGTCATGAGCGTCAGGGCCAAAATCTGCGGATTGACGAGCGAGGGGATGGTCGACGCCGCCGTCGAGGCCGGCGCGGCGATGACCGGCTTCGTGTTCTTTCCCGCCTCGCCGCGCGCGCTGACGCCGGAACGCGCCGCCGCATTGGCGGCGCGGGTACCCGCGGGCGTCACCAAGGTGGCGCTGAGCGTCGACGCCGACGACGCCTTGCTGGCCGAGATCGTCGAGGCCATAGATCCCGGCCTGTTGCAGCTGCACGGCGACGAGACGCCCGAGCGGGTCGCCGAGATCCGCGAGGCCTTCGGCGTGCCGGTGATGAAGGTGATCGCCATCGCCGGCCCGGACGACGTCGCCCGGGCCCGGACCTACGAACGCGTGGCCGACATGCTGATGTTCGACGCCAAGCCGCCGAAGGACGCGACCCGGCCCGGCGGCAACGCGCTGGCCTTCGATTGGCAGCTGATCCGGGCCGAGACCTGGGAGAAGCCGTGGATACTCGCCGGCGGCCTGACGCCGGAGAACGTCGCCGAGGCGGTTCGCGTGTCCGGCGCGCTGGCGGTCGACGTCTCGTCCGGGGTCGAGGACGCGCCGGGCGTGAAAAACGCCCGGAAGATCCGCGCCTTCCTGGCCTCCGTTGTCGACCTTTGAGGGCCTGTAACCAGCCGCCTAGGGGCCTCCGTGAAATCGAAAAATCTTGCAATTTCGGCCCTCGTGGCGGCTTATTACCGGCCGCATCTGACGGATATCACCCATGAACAAACCGAACACATACCGAGCGGGCGTCGACGAGGACGGGCATTTCGGGATCTACGGCGGCCGCTACGTGGCCGAGACCCTGATGCCGCTGATCCTGGCCGTCGAGGAGGCCTGGAACGAGGCCAAGGCGGATGACGACTTCTGGGCCGAGTTCCACTACCACATGAAGCATTACGTGGGCCGGCCCTCGCCGCTCTATCTCGCCGGGCGCCTGACCGAGCACCTGGGCGGCGCCAGGATCTACTTCAAGCGCGACGAGCTCAACCATACGGGCGCCCACAAGATCAACAACACCATCGGCCAGATTCTGCTGGCCCGGCGCATGGGCAAGACCCGGATCATCGCCGAGACCGGCGCCGGCCAGCACGGCGTCGCCACGGCCACGGTCTGCGCGCTGTTCGGGCTGCCCTGCATCGTCTACATGGGCGAGACGGACGTCGAGCGCCAGGCGCCGAACGTCTTCCGCATGAAGTTGCTGGGCGCCGAGGTGCGCCCGGTGACGTCGGGGACCGGCACCCTCAAGGACGCCATGAACGAGGCGCTCCGCGACTGGGTCGCCAACGTCGAGGAAACCTTCTACATCATCGGTACGGCCGCCGGACCGCATCCCTATCCGAGCATGGTCCGCGACTTCCAGTGCATCATCGGCAACGAGGTCCGTGAGCAGCTGCCGGAACTGGAAGGCGAGGGGCGGCTGCCCGACAGCGTCGTCGCCTGTCTCGGCGGCGGCTCCAACGCCATCGGCCTGTTCCATCCGTTCCTCGACGACGACGGGGTCAGGATCATCGGCGTGGAGGCGGCCGGCCACGGCCTCGACACGGACCAGCACTGCGCCTCGCTGACCGGCGGCCGGCCCGGCGTGCTGCACGGCAACCGGACCTATCTGCTGCAGACCGAGGAGGGCCAGATCCTCGACGGCCATTCGATCTCCGCCGGGCTCGATTACCCGGGCATCGGGCCCGAGCATTCCTGGCTCCGCGACACCGGCCGGGTCGAGTACGTCTCCGTCACCGATACGGAGGCCCTCGACGCGTTCCAGCTCTGTACCAAGATGGAGGGCATCATCCCGGCGCTGGAGCCCAGCCACGCGCTCGCCCACGTCGCCAAGATCGCGCCGGAACTGCCGAGGGACCACATCATGGTGATGAACATGTGCGGACGCGGCGACAAGGATATCTTCACCGTCGCCAAGCACCTGGGCGTTGGGGTGACCGAGGAATGAGCCGGCCCGAAACCCGCATCACCCGCCGCTTCCAAGCCTTGAAGGAACAGGGCCGCAGCGGCTTCGTGACGTTTCTCACCGCCGGCGATCCGGACCCGGACACGGCCCGCGAGATCCTCCTGGGGTTGCCCGCCGCCGGCGCCGACCTGATCGAGATCGGCGTGCCGTTCTCCGACCCCATGGCCGACGGCCCGGCGATCCAGGCGAGCTCGCTGCGCGCCATCAAGGCGGGCATGACGCTGGCCAAGACCCTGGACGCGGTGCGCGACTTCCGCGAGACCGACGACGACACGCCGATCGTTCTGATGGGGTACTACAACCCGATCTACATCTACGGCGTCGACGCCTTCCTCGCCGACGCGAAGGCGGCCGGCGTCGACGGCCTGATCGTCGTCGACCTGCCGCCCGAGGAGGAGGGCGAGCTTTGCCTGCCGGCGATCGAGGCGGGGCTCAATTTCATCTACCTGACGGCGCCGACCACCGACGACGAGCGGTTGCCGCGGGTCGTCAAGAACGCGTCGGGCTTCGTCTACTTCGTCTCCATCACCGGGATCACCGGCACCAAGTCGGCGAACATCGACGACGTCAGCGGCCACGTCGGCCGGATCAAGAAGGCCACCGACCTGCCCGTCGCCGTCGGTTTCGGCATCAACACGCCGGACCAGGCCGCCGAGATCGCGGGCGTCGCCGACGCCGCCGTCGTCGGTTCGGCCCTGGTCAAGGTGATCACCGACAACCTCGACGCCGCCGGCCGCGCCGGACCGGGCACGGTGGAGAAGGTCCTGGACCTGGTCGGCGAACTCGCTCAGGGCGTGCGTGGAGCCTAGTCCGTGAACTGGCTGAAGAACATCGTTCGCCCGAAGTTGCGCGAGCTGGTCGGCGGCCAGAAGAAGGACGTGCCTGAGAACCTCTGGCACAAGTGCCCCGACTGCAGCCAGATGATCTTCCACCGCGAACTGGAGAAGAACCTCCACGTCTGCCAGCACTGCGGCCACCACATGCGCATCGGCGCCGAGGCGCGGCTGAAGACCTTGTTCGACGAGGGCGCCTATCAGACCATCGAATTGCCCGAGGCGCCGGCCGATCCGCTGAAATTCCGCGACATCAAGAAATACACGGACCGTCTCAAGGAGGCGCGCGGCAAGAACGGGGCCACCGACGCGCTGACCGTCGCGCACGGCACCATCGGCGGCAACAAGGCGGTGATCGCGGTGCTCGATTTCGCCTTCATGGGCGGTTCCATGGGGATCGCCGTGGGCGAGGGCCTGTTGGCGGCGGCGCGGCTCGCCGTGGTCCAGAAGGCGCCGCTGATCGTCGCCTCGTCGTCCGGCGGCGCGCGCATGCAGGAGGGCATCCATTCGCTGATGCAGTTGGCGCGGACGACCATCGCCGTCGAGGAGGTCAAGGACGCGGGGCTCCCCTACATCACCGTGCTCACCGATCCGACCACCGGCGGCGTCACGGCGTCGTTCGCCATGCTCGGCGACATCGCCATCGCCGAGCCCGGCGCGATCATCGGTTTCGCCGGCCAGCGGGTGATCGAGCAAACCATCCGCGAGACCCTGCCCGAGGGGTTCCAGAAATCCGAATACCTGCTCGACCATGGGATGGTCGACATGGTCGTGCACCGCCATGAATTGCGCGACGCGTTGATCCGCATCGTCGGCCTGTTGATGAACCCCGGACCGCCGGGCGAATTGACGCCGATCGCTGGCGCCGAAGCGGTGGAAGACGCCGTCGAGGCGGCGCCGGCCCTCGAGCCGCCGCCGGATACCGCCGGCGAAGCGGACGAGACCGCCCGGGACGGCGACACGCCCCCGTGAACGCGGCGCCGGTCCGAAGCGACGCCATCCTCGAACGCCTGATGGACCTCCATCCGAAGCTCATCGACTTGTCGCTGGGCCGGGTCGAGGGATTGCTTGAGCGTCTCGGTAATCCGGAGCGGTCGCTGCCGCCGGTCGTCCATGTCGCCGGCACCAACGGCAAGGGATCGGTGATCGCCATGTTGCGGGCGATGCTGGAGGCCGCGGGCCGGAAGGTTCACGTCTACACGTCGCCGCATCTGGTGCGGTTCCACGAGCGCATCCGGGTGGCCGGAAGATTGATCGACGAGCCGGACCTGGTCCGGCTCCTGGAGGAATGCGAGACCGCCAACGAAGGCGCGCCGATCACCTTCTTCGAGATCACCACGGCGGCCGCCTACCTGGCCTTCGCGCGGGCGCCGGCGGATGTCCTGCTGCTCGAGACCGGGCTCGGCGGGCGGCTCGACGCGACCAACGTGATCCGCAAGCCGAAGGTCACGGTGATCACGCCCGTGTCCCTCGATCACCAGCATTTCCTCGGCGATAGCCTCCGCGAGATCGCCTGGGAGAAGGCCGGGATCATCAAACCGGGCCTGCCGTGCGTACTCGCCGCCCAGGCGCCCGAGGCCGATGCCGCGATCCGGACCCGCGCCGACGAGCTCAAGTCGGCGCTCTACGCCGAAGGCGCCGATTGGTCGGTGGAGGCGGCGGACGGCGGCCTGGTCTACAGCGGCGCCACCGGCCGGCATGCGCTGCCGCTTCCCAACCTGGCGGGGCGCCACCAGATCGCCAACGCCGGGATCGCGCTGGCCGCGCTGGAGCGCTTGCGCACGGTCAAGCTCGGCGACCCGGCGGCGGCCCGGGGCCTGACCCGGGTCGAATGGCCGGGCCGGATGCAGCGCCTGACCCGGGGGCCGCTGACCGCCGGCCTTCCGGACGGCTGGGAACTTTGGCTCGACGGCGGCCACAACCGGGCCGCCGGCGCGATGCTGGCGGCGCACGCGGCCGAGCATTGGCGCGACCGGCCCCTGCACCTGATCTGCGGCATGCTCAACTCCAAGGACACGGCGGCCTTCCTGAAACCGCTGGCGGCGGTCGCCGAGAGCCTCTGCGCCGTGACCATTCCGGGCGAGGAGAACGCGATCTCCGGCGACGCGCTGGCGGCGACCGGCGGGGAACTGGGCGTTCCGGCGGCGGCGGCCGACAGCGTCGCGGACGGTCTCGCCGACATCGCCGCGTCGGCGCAGGCGCCGGCCCGCGTCCTGATCTGCGGCTCGCTCTATCTCGCCGGCGGGGTGCTGGCGGAGAACGGCTAGCGCGGCTCCCGGTCGGGGGGTAAAGTGGGCGCCGCGAATTCAGTGATGACACGGAAGGACAATCGATGATCGTCGAACAGATCTGGACCGGCAACGCCTACCGCAACTTCAACTACCTGATCGCCTGTCCGGAGACCGGCGAGGCCCTGGCCATCGATCCCCTGGATCATGAGAAATGCCTGGCCGGCGCCAAGGCCCAGGGGTGGACGATCACGCAGATCCTCAACACCCACGAACACGGCGACCACATCGGCGGCAACGGCCCGATGGTGGCGGCCACCGGCGCCAAGATCCTGGCCCACGCCAATGCCAAGGACCGGATACCGAACATGGACGTGGGCTTGGGCGCCGGCGACGTGGTCCGGGTCGGGCGCAGCGTCGAGCTGGAAAGCCTCGATACCCCCGGTCACACCATGAGCCACGTCTGCCTGCTGTCGCGCACCGACCAGCCGGCCCTGTTCTGCGGCGATACCCTGTTCAACGCCGGCGCCGGCAATTGCCACAACGGCGGTCATCCGAACGAGCTCTACGAGACCTTCGCCGGACAGTTGGCCGAGCTTCCCGACGACACCCTGATCTACCCGGGCCACGACTACATCGCCAACAACCTGCAGTTCACCCTCGACCGCGAACCCGACAACGAGAAGGCCAAGCAGCTCCTCGACACCGCCGACCGCCAGGACCCGGACGACGCCATGGTCACCACGCTGGCCCTGGAGAAGGAGGTCAACACCTTCTTCAGGCTGCACAGCCCGACGGTGATCCGGCGGTTGCAGGAAAGCTTCTCGGACATGCCGGAGAACCCGGATCCGAAAACGGTGTTCCTGAAGCTCCGCGAGCTCCGCAACAGTTGGTGAAAAAAGAACCCCGCCGTATGGCGGGGTCCGTCACGTCGGGCCGTGAAAAGGCTCAGATGTTTTCCGACACCCAGCTTTTCAGCGCGCCGGCGGGAATGGCGCCGACCTTGGTGGCCGCCACTTCGCCGCCCTTGAACAGGATCAAGGTCGGAATGCCGCGCACGCCGTACTTCGACGGCGTCATCGGGTTGTCGTCGATGTTGACCTTGGCGACGGTCACCTGGTCTCCCATCTCCTGATCCAACTCCTCGAGCGCGGGAGCGATCTGCTTACACGGTCCGCACCACTCGGCCCAGAAATCGACGAGCACCGGCTCGTCGGCGTTGAGGACGTCGGCCTCGAAGGAGTCGTCGCTGACTTGTTTCGGCATTAACTTAATCCTATCAAAAGGTTAGAAAGCATCCTGCGGCGGAAATTCGCGGCGCGGGAGGGAAAATTCGCATGATAGAAATCTAGGCACCGCGCCCAGCCGCGTCAAGGCGCGTGGGCATCGAGCAGGGCCGCCGACAGCGGCATCAGCCGGGGTCCGTCCGTCCACAGCAAGACGGCCCGAACCGGGCGGTTCGGGTAGATCCGCATCAGCGCCGCCCGGTAGGCGGCCATCTGACGGAGATACACGGGCGGCACGTCGGCCTCGTCGGCGGGCGGCGGCCGGTTGGTCTTGAAATCGACGACCGTGACGGCGTCGGAACCGACCCAGAGCCGGTCGACCTGGCCGGAGATGACGTGCGGCGCGTCGCGGCCGATGTCGCCGACGATGGGCACCTCGGCGCGGCTGTCGGGCCCGAACAGGTTCTCGAACCCGGGATGATCGAGCACCGCCAGGACCTCGCCGCCGATCGCCGTCCGTTCGCCGGCGGTCAATTCATGGGCGGGCTCGGCCAGGTAGGCGGCGGTGGCCTGGGCGCGGTTCTCGGGCGACAGATCGGGCAGGGTCTGCAGCAAGGTGTGGATGAGCCGGCCCCGCTTGAACCGGGTGCCGTCGTCGATCAGCGGCGAGACCACCGGCGGGTCGTCATCGGTCCGTGACGGGCTGACCGGCACCGTCGGCTCCGGCTCGGCGGGCGCCGAGCGGCGGGCCCATCCCGGCAACTCGACGGCGCCGCCGGCGAGCGGCAACGAGGGTTGTCCCTCGACGGGGTCGGTTTGCGCCGATTGGAGCCGTAGAATCTCCGCGCCATCAGGTCCGTCGACCGTCTCGATGCCGCTCAATTCCCCGAGGCCGTCCGCGACCAGATTGTGCCAGCATCCGTCCTCGGCGCCCCGTTCGCCCTGCCAGCCGGTGACGTAAAGCCGGTCCTCGGCGCGGGTCATGGCGACGTAGAGGAGGCGCCGGTACTCGCGTTCGGTCTCGACGCGCCGGGCGTCGTTGATGGCCGCCGAGACCTCGTCCTCGTTGTCCTGGAAGGCCGGCCACAGCACGAACCCGTGTTCGCTGCCATGCTCGCCCGGCGCGCTCCAGCGAATCCGGTCCTGAAGCTGGCGGGCGGGCAGGCGGCCGTTGTCGGCGATGAAGACCACCGGGGCCTGCAACCCTTTGGCCCCGTGCACGGTCATGACCCGAACCTCGCCGCCGGCCTGTTCGAGGTCGCGCTTGACCTCGGTCTCGCCGATTTCGATCCAGTGCAGGAAGCCTTCCAGCGAGGGCACGTGGTCGCGTTCGTATTCCAGGGCCAGGGCGAGGAACTCGTCGAGCGGATCGGCGGCCTCGCTGCCGAGTTGCGCGATCAGGGCGCGGCGGCCGCCGTCTCCCAGGATGGCGCTGAAGAACTCGAAGGGCGGTGCCTGGTCGGCGGCGCCGAGGACGTGGCTCAGGGCCTCGAAGGCGCCGCCGAGCGGCCCGCCGTCGCCGCGCCGGTCGCGGAGCGCCCGCCAGAGCGTTCCGGCGCGGCCGTGGGCGAGGCCGAACAGGTCCTCCTCGGTGAGGCCGACGAACGGCCCCTTCAGCACCGTCGCCGTGTTCAGGTCGTCGTCCGGCAGAAGCGCGAACCGCCCGAGCGCGATCATGTCCATGACCGCCAGGTGCTCGGTCAGGACCAGTCGGTCGCGGCCGGCGACGGGGATCTCCCGGTCCTTCAGCGCGCGGACCATTTCCTCGGAAAAGGCGCCGCGGGTGCGAACCAGGATCAGCACGTCGCCGGGTTCGATGGGCCGGCCCCGGGCCGCCAGCTCCTCGCCGCCTTCGCGCCAGCCGGCGATGGTGTCGGCGATCGCCGCCGCGAGCCGGCCGCGCGGATCGTCGGCCGCCATCTGGTCGAGCGGCGCGTTCCAGGGATCGGCCTCGGGGCGCTCCAAGGGCGCGGTCATGGGCCAGAGCTCGACCCGGCCCGCCTGGCCGGCGCGGTGGGTCGGGTGATGCATGCCGCGGCCCCGCCAGCTCAGGCCGTCGGCGGCTTCGGGGCGGGCGAACACGGCGTCGACGGCGTTCAGGATCGCCGGCGTCGAACGCCAGGAGTAGGCCAGTTCGACGGGGCGCCAATCCTTCTTCGCGGCCGTCACCTTCTCGTGGAACCCTTCCTCCATCATGCCGAAGCGCGCCGGGTCGGCGCCCTGGAAGGAGTAGATCGACTGCTTCTCGTCGCCGACGGCGAAGATGGTGCGCGGCGCAGCGGTCTCGCGGCCGGCACCGGTGAAGAAGTCGGAGGTCAGCGCCTCGATCACCGCCCACTGGTCGGGACTGGTGTCCTGGGCCTCGTCGACGAGCACGTGGTCGATGCCGCCATCGAGCTTGTAATGCACCCACGAAAGGCCGTCGCCGGCGGACAGCAGGGCCCGCGCCTTGCCGATCAGGTCGTCGTAATCGAGGAGCGCGCGCGACGATTTCAGGTCCTCGAAGGCGTCGAGCAGGGCGACGCCGATGGTCAGCAGCGCCGCGGTGTTGTCGGCCACGGCCACGGCCTTCAGGGTCTCCTGGACGGCGCCGACACGGGCCTGCTCGTCGATCAGCGCGGAGAGCGCCTCGGGCGCCGCGTCGGCCTGTTTCTTCGTGATCAGGCCGCTCGCCGCGCGGGGTTCCATCTTCTGGGTCAGGAACAGGGGAAGATAGTCCTTCGTGAACACCGCGGCGCGACCCTTCGCGTCCATGCCGAGCCAGGCGCCGAGCGTGCCGGCCCGCTCCCGGTCCTTCGGCGAACCGTCGGCCAGGGCCGCCACCGCGATCTCCAGGCCTGCGCGATCGAAGGCGCCGTCGGCCGCGGCGGCGGCGATCACCGTCTCACGGGTTTCACTCAGTTCGAGCCCGAGGACGCGGCGCGCCTCGTTGATCAACCCGCCCGGTCCGGCCGTGGCCTCCAGCAACGCCCGAAGCCGGCCGCGCTGGGCGTCCAATTCGGCCATCACGCCGGCGAAGCCGTTCTCGTCGACGAGGCCGGCGAGATGACTCATCGCGTGGGCGAGCTGCCGCGACGCCTCGAGCAATGAGCCGCGCAGGACGCGATCCCGGGATTCGAGCCGCAATTCGGTCGCCCGGCGCTCGTCGACGACCTGGAAGTGCGGCGCGACGCGGGCCTCGATGGGGAACCGGCCGAGCAGCGATTCGCAGAACGAATGAATGGTCCGGACCCGCAATCCCTCCGGCGCGTCCATGGTCTCGGCGAACAGGACGCGGGCGCGCCGCATCTCCTCGTCGGCCGCGGGCCGGCCCAGCAAGGCGGCCAGGGCGGCGGCCAGATCGTCGTCGCCGAGGGCCGCCCAACGGCCGAGGCGGTCGTTCAGGCGGTTCGCCATCTCGGCGGCGGCGGCCTTGGTGAAGGTCAGGCAGAGGATCCGTTCCGGCCGGGTGCCGGCCAGCAGGAGCCGGGTGATGCGATCGACCAGGACCCGGGTCTTTCCGGTCCCGGCGTTGGCCGAAACCCAGACCGAATGGTCGGGCGCCGCGGCCAGTACCTGGGCGCCGATTCCCGCCGGCGCGGTCTGTTGCGCGGGGCCGGTCATCGCCGCCCCCGCCATTCCTTGACCCGGGCGAGGTGGTCGTAGTCGCCGAAGCGGCCGAGGAACATGGGCCGCGGTTGCGACAGGTAGGGTGTCGCCGGGTCCTCGAACTTGTGCGTGAGGCGGAGCAGGCCGGCCACCGCGTCGGCGATGGCCTCCGCCGGGTCCAGCTTGACGGCGCGGTCCCGGCCCGGCTGACGGCCGCCCGACAACTGCATATAGGTCAGGTTGGCGACGGGTTCGGGATCGACGCCGTCGAACGCCCCGGCCTCGGCCATGGCCGCCTCGAGCGGCAGCTGCGGCGCCAATCCGGCCGCCACCTGCTTGTCCGACGGCGGTTGGCCGGTCTTGTAGTCGATCACCGCGAGCCCGACGTCGGCCCGCCGGTCGATGCGGTCGGCCCGGGCGATCAGGGTGAACCGCGAGGACGGCCCCTGCAACTCCAGCCGGCCACCGGCCTCGGTGACGATCGTGCGGTAGCCGGCGTCGCGGCGGGCCCGCTCGTTGTCGATGAACCAACGCGCGATCCGCTCGAACCGCGGCCACCAGAACGCCCGGACGCCGGGCCGCGTCAGATGACTGTCGAAGACGCGGCGGCCGATATCGAGGAGCCTTTGTTCGGCGTCATCGGGGAGCGTCTCGCCGTGGTCGCGGATGAACAGGTCGAGGGCCTCGTGGACGATCGAGCCGCGGTCCGCGGCGCCGGGATCGGCGTCCAGCGGCTCCAACGGCCGAAGCCTCAGGATCTCGCGGGCGTAGACGGCATAGGGATCGCGGATCAGGGTCTCCACCTGGGTCACCGAGAGTTGGGCCGGGCGCGCCGCCGCCGGCGGCGTCGGCCGTGGCGGCGTAGCCGTTAGATGCCGGACCGGCCGGTCGAGCGCCTCGCACCATTGCAGCCAGGTCGGCTCCGCGTTCACGGACCGGCCGCCGAGTTTCTCGATCAGGTTGTCGAGGCGCCGCAGCCACCGGCACGGCACCGTGGGCGTGCCGTCGACCCGTTCGGCGCGCGTCATCACGACCTCCGGCGCCGCGAAGGCCTGGACGAAATCGTGAGCCGATAGGCCGATCCGGCGTTCCGGTGTCGGCAAGCCGAAGGCCGTCAGCATGGGCCGGCTCATCCAGGGGTTGGCTTGCGCCTCGGCCGGCCAGGTTCCTTCGTTGAGGCCGCCCAGGATGGTCAGGTCGGCGCGCTGCAGCCGGGCCTCCAGGAGGCCCCAGATGAACAGCCGCGGGTGCAGTCCGAAGCGGGGCCGGACCACCCGCCCCGACATCAGTTCCGCGAGAAGCGCCGGGTAACGGCTGGCGCCGATGCCTTCGATATCGCCGAACTCCATCAGTTCGGCGACGAACCCGGCGGCCGCCTCGCCGGCGTCGCCGGCCCAGAGACGGTCGGCGCCGCTGGTGTCGTCGCACGCCGCCAGGGCCTCGGCGGCGCGGACATGGGCGCGGACGATCTCGGCGAGCGGCAGGGTGCCGGCCGCCATGGCGTCGGAAAGTGGGGCGAGGGCCCGCGCCAACGCGTCGATCAACTGGACGAGGTCGGGGTTCCCATCGGCCAGCGCCGCCTTCAGGCCGTCGACACCGCCGGCCGGACGCGGCCCCCGCAGGGCCGCGGTCTCGAGACGCCGGGCCAGCCGCCGCAGCGCCGCCGGCGCCTGGCCGGCCGCGGCCAACGGATGCTTCAACAGGGCGAGGAGGGGAACCGGGGCCAGGTCCTCGGCGGCGACCGCGGCGACCAGCCGGAGGAAGGCGCCCGGCGGCGTTTGCGGCAGCGCCCTGCCGGCCGAATCGTCGAGTTCCGTATCCCAGCGCTTGAGCTCCGCGGCGACCCGCCGGGCCAGCCCCCGGTCCGGCGTGATCAGCGCCGCCGTGCGCCCCGGGGTTTCCAGCGTTTGCCGCATCATCAGCGCGATCGCCGCCGCCTCCTCGCGGGGGCCGGGGCAGTCCAGGCGCGCGACACCGGCGAGCGCCGCCTCCAGGTCCGCCTCGCGTTCGCCGGGTGGGCGCTGGGACCCGGCCGGCGCCAGGGCCGAATTGATCAGCCGGCTGCGCGCCGCGTCGGTTCGGCTCGGCGCCGGGTGCGGCCATTCGGCGACATCGCCGCGCGCGATGCCCATCTCCGCCAACAACCGCGCCATGCCGTACTGCGGATGGTGCGGCTCGAGGCGCGTCCAGTCCTCGTCCGGCGCCGCCGGGTCGAGGCCGGGAAGGACGACGGCGCCGTCGGGCAGCCGCGCGACGACGCTCAGCAGTTCGGCGGTCGCCGGGATGGAGCCGGTGGAGCCGGCCGCGATCACCGGCCCCGGCGGCGGCAGGGTCTGCCAAAGCCGGGCCCGGGCCTCCAGCAACCGGTTGCGCCGGTCGGCCGGGTCCAGGCTGCCCTCCGCCGCCAGCAGCTCCGGCCACACCTCGGTGATCACCTTGAGGAACTCGAGCGTGACCTGCCAATGATCAGCGAACTCATCGGGCACCAAACCGGCGAGGTCGGCGAAATCGCGGCGTTCCGTGTGCACCTGATCGAGCAGGCCGGCCAGTTCCCGGGCCAGCCGCACGGCCTGGTCGGGCGTCGTCTCGGCGTCCGGCCGGGCCAGGATCAAGCGGCTGAGCAGCAGGAGGCGGCGGAGGCCCGGAACCGCCGGCGGAATGGACAACCCGCCATCGCCCGCGAGGCCGGGATCTTCCCAGGCGCCGACCAGCAGCTCGTCCTCGTCCATGTCGCCCAGGGGCAACAGGCGCGGCAACAGCAGCGGCGCGCCGCCGGCGGTCCGCAGGAACGCGTCCTGCAGCGCCCGGCAGGCGCGCCGGGTCGGCAGCAGCACGGTGACGTCGGCGAGTCCCGCCGGATCGTCCTCGGCCCGCGCCCGGACGCCGGCGGCCAGCGAATCGACAAAAGACCAGCCCGCGGGGATTGAATAGACGCGGGCCGTGCCGGTGTCGCTCAAGCGCTCGTCCTCACCGGTGCTTGGTTTCCGGGAACCGGATCTGCAGGTAGGTTTCGGCTTCGCCCAGTCCGTCCGGCGTGCCGATATGGAACCACTCGCCGTCGTGGACGACGCCGAACAGGCGGTCGTTTTCGAGGGCGCGGTTGTAGGCCCAGTTCAGCGAGAACGCACCGTCGGGCGCACCGTCGAGGATCCGCGGATGAAGGATCTGGATACCGGCGAACAGCCACGGGACGATCTCACCCTCGGGCCGCCGGGTCAGGCGTCCGTCGGCCTCGCAATAAAAATCTCCGAACCCGTCGTAGCCGTAGGCGACGACCGTCGAATGCAGCATCAGGAGACCGTCCATGTCGTCGTCCCGCCACTCCGCGGCCAGCCGTTCGAGCGCGTTGGTCGGGCCATCGAGCCAGAAGGCGTCGCCGTTGACGACGATGAAGGGGTCGGGTCCGAGGAACGGCAGCGCCTTGGTGACGCCGCCGCCGGTCTCCAGCAATTCCTCCTCGAAGGAAAAGTCGAGCGCCGGCGAGGTGCGGCTGCGGAGATGCCGGGTGATCTTGTCGGCCAGGTGGTGGGTGTTGATGATCACGTCGGTGACGCCGACGTCCTCGAGCCGGTCGAGGCTGTGCTCGATCAACGGCCGGCCGTCCAGCTTGATCATCGGCTTCGGCGTCTTGTCGGTGATCGGCC
Organism: Magnetovibrio sp.; assembly: GCA_028817665.1. Classification (GTDB taxonomy): domain Bacteria; phylum Pseudomonadota; class Alphaproteobacteria; order Rhodospirillales; family Casp-alpha2; genus UBA3470. The sequence continues at coordinate 22,272 of JAPPPF010000105.1, forward strand.
GCATGCGCAGGCCCTTGCCGGCGGCTAGGATCATCGCGCGCTTGGGAACCGCTGGTTTGGTCGCGTCGTTCATGCCGTGCCCTTGGTCATTTCGGGGATGCCCCGCCTATCCGGCGCCACATGGCGTTCGAACCAGTCCCGGACGGGGGCCAGCGCCGGATCGGCGAGGTTGCGCTCCAGTAATCTCCAGACCCTCGGAATATGCACCAGATAATCGGCTTTTGCATCCCGTCGGCAAAGCCGCGTGAAGATGCCGATGACCTTGGCGTGGCGCTGCGCGGCGAGGACCGCGTAGACCGTGTCGAATGCGTCGCGCCCCGGTCCCGGCGCCTCGAGGTCGGGGAACGCGGCCCGGTAGCGCGCCAGCATGTCCGCCGTGAGCGCCGTGTCGATATCGCGCCGCGCGTCCTCCAGGAGCGACATCAGGTCGTAGGCCCTGGGCCCGGCGACGGCGTCCTGGAAGTCCAGCAGGCCGCAGGCGGCGACGCCGTCGCGGCCGGTCAACCACATCAGGTTGTCGACGTGGTAGTCGCGGAGCACCAGCGTCGGCGCGTCGGCCAGCGCCGGGGTCAGGCAATCGCGCCAGGCGGCGATGTAATCGTCCCGGACATCCTCCGGCGTCTTCCGCTCGAGCATGACGGGCAGGTACCAATCGGTCAGCAACAGCGCCTCGTCGAGGAGCCGGGTCTCGTCGTAGGGCGGCAGTCCGGCGGGAAGGACCTCCGCCGGCGGAATCCGGTGCAGCGCGATCAGGACGTCGACCGCCAGGCGGTAGAGGTCGCGCTCGGTCTCCCGAGCCGACGCGGCCGGCGCTTCCGCGAGGACGCGGGTGTAGGTGGCGTCCCCGAGATCCTCGATCAGGAGCAATCCCTGGCCCGGCGCCTCGGCGAGAATCTCCGGCGCCGAGAATCCCAGCGCGCGGAGGTGCCGGGCGATGGTCACGAACGGCCTGACGTCCTCGGCCGGCGGCGGCGCGTCCATGAGCACGGCGCGCCGCGCCCCCGCGGCCAGCCGGTCGTAGCGGCGGAAGGACGCATCGCCGGCGAGGGGGGCGCGCGCCTCGGGATTCCAACCGTGCTCGGCCAGGAAGGCGCAGATGTCCTGGTCGCGTTCAGGCATGCATGGCCCCTTCGCCCATGCCGTCGATGAGCCGGGCCTGCCAATAGCCGTGGCCGGTCAGCCGGGCCCGCCGGGCGTCCGCCCGAGGCCCCTGGGTCAAGCGGATCTCGAGCCGGTTGGCCGGAAGCCAGGGGCCGAGGCGGTCCGGCCACTCGACCAGCGTGACGCCGCCGCTCAAGGCCTCGTCGATCCCCAGCTCGTCGAGCTCGTCGGAGGATTTCAGGCGGTAGAGGTCGAAATGATGCACAGGCGCGGCGCCGCCGTCGTAGGTCTGGACGAGGGTGAAGGTCGGGCTCGGCACCTCCTCGAACACGCCGGTGAAGGCATGCACGAAGGCGCGGGCGAAAACCGTCTTGCCGCTGCCGAGATCGCCATCCAGGCAGATCGTATCGCCGGCACCCGATGCCGCGGCGACCCGCGCCGCCAAGGCCCGGGTGGCGGTCTCGTCGGCGAGATCGAAATCGAGGTGGTTGTCTTCGCTGTTGGCCATCCTGGGATTTGTAATCCCGGCCTCGGGCCCGGGCAAGAGAGGTGCGCCGCGAAACCCGTAAATTGTGACTGAAACGGCGGGAGGGGCCGCCATTGGCGCTTGCCCTCGGCGGCCCGGATGGCCATCTTTGCGGCCATGGAGACCCTGGCCCAACCCACGGGATTGCTGGAACCCGGCGGCGTCCACGAGACCCATGTGGCGGTCATCGGCGCGGGTCCGGTGGGCCTGTTCGCGGTGTTCGAGTGCGGCATGCTCGGGATGAAGTGCCATGTCGTCGACGCGCTCGCGCATCTCGGCGGCCAGTGCATGGCGCTGTATCCGGAGAAACCGATCTACGATATCCCGGGCCTGCCGGAGACCTCGGGCCGGGAATTGGCGGAACGGCTGGCCCGGCAGGCCGCGCCCTTCGGCGCCGGTTACCACCTGGGTCAGCGCGTCACCGAATTGACTGAAACGGGCGATGGCGCCTGGCGGCTGGTCACCGACGCCGGCACGGCCATCGAGGCGCGCGCCGTCATCATCGCCGCCGGCGTCGGCGCCTTCCAGCCGAAGCGTCCGCCGCTGGCGGGAATAGAGGCTTATGAAAACGCCGGCGAAGGGCGCGGGGTCCACTACGCGGTCCGCGATCCCGAGGCCTTCCGGGGGCGCCGCGTGGTCGTCGCCGGAGGCGGCGATTCGGCCGTCGACTGGGCGATCCATCTGACCGGCCTGGCGGCCTCGGTGCGCCTCGTGCACCGGCGCGACAAGTTCCGGGCGGCACCGGAGAGCGAGCAGCGGCTTCGCGCCCTGGCTGGCGAGGGCGCGCTCGAACTGGTGGTGCCGGCGCAGTTGCGCGGCGTCGAGGGGACCGGCGGCGAGCTATCGGCGGTGATCGTTTCCGGCGACGCAGGGGCGGAACGGCGGCTCGAGGCCGACGCGCTGCTGCCATTCTACGGCCTGAGCCAGAACCTGGGGCCGATCGCCGAATGGGGGCTCGGCCTCGAGCGCAACCGCATCGTCACGGCGCCGACCACGGCGGCGACCAACCTTGCCGGCGTCTACGCCATCGGCGACATCGCCGAATATCCGGACAAGCGCAAACTGATCCTGACCGGTTTCTCGGAAGCCGCCTTCGCCGCGCACGCCGCCTTCGAGGTGGTGTTTCCGGGAACGGCGCTGCATTTCGAGTATTCGACCACCAAGGGCCTTCCCGAACCGGACGGCCCGGCCCGAAAGGAATGAAGATGGCGTTGGACCTCGAGCGGGCGCGGCGGGAGACCCCCGGGTGCGCCCATGTCGCGCATTTCAACAACGCCGGGGCCGCGTTGATGGCGGACCCCGTGATCGCCGCCGTCGACGCGCACCTGAGGCGCGAGATCGAGATGGGGGGGGTACGAGGCCGCCGCCGAGGCGGCGGCGCTCCGCGAGCGCACCTACGCCGCCGCCGCCGAGCTGATCAACTGCGGGCCAGACGAGATCGCGCTGGTCGAGAACGCCACCGTCGGCTGGTGCATGGCCTTCTACGGCCTGGCCGAGACCTTCGACGCCGGCGACCGCATCCTGACCGCCGAAGCCGAGTACGCGGCCAACTACGTGGCCTACCTGCAGATGGCGAAGCGCCGGGGCGTGGAGATCGCCGTGGTGCCGAGCGACGAGACCGGCGTGCTCTCCGTCGACGCCCTGAAGGAGATGATCGACGAGAGGGTCAAGCTGATCTCGATCACCCACGTGCCGACCAACGGCGGCCTGATCAATCCGGCCGCCGCCGTCGGCCGCGTCGCGCGCGACGCCGGCATTCCCTACCTCCTCGATACCTGCCAATCCATCGGGCAGATACCGATCGACGTCGAGGCCATCGGCTGCGATATCGCGACGGCGACGGGCCGGAAGTACTTGCGCGGCCCCCGGGGAACCGGGTTCCTCTACGTGCGGCGGGCCCTGATGGAGCGTTTCGAGCCGCCGGTCCTCGATCACCACGCGGCGCCCTGGGTCGCCTCGGACCGCTATGAACTGAGACCCGACGCGCGCCGGTTCGAGAACTGGGAAAACAACATCGCCGCGCAGATCGGCCTCGGCGTCGCCATCGACTACACGCTGGAGATCGGTATCGACGCGATATCCGAGCGGATCATGGCGCTGGCCGCCGAACTCCGCGCGCGTCTCGCCGCCGTCGACCGCGTCACCCTCCGCGACCTGGGTCCCGAGCCGGGCGCCATCGTGACCTTCACCGTCGACGGTATCGACCCGGTGGCCGTCCGCGAGGCGTTGGCGGCGCGGCGCATCAACGTCTCCGTCTCGAACAGGGGATCGACCCGGCTGGACATGGAAAGGCGCGGCCTCGACGCCGTCGTCCGCGCTTCGGTCCACTACTACAACACAGAAGAAGAGATCGACGCGCTGGCTGCCGCGGTCGCCGAGGCGCGCGCCTGACGGGATCAGTCGTCGGCCGGCTGGCCGTCGTCGAGGGCGGCGCGGATGGCGTCGAGCACCGGCGGTTCGTCGGACGCCGTAACCGGCCCGCCGACCCGGCCGGCGGGAATCTTGCAGGTCACCGTGGTGCCGCGCCCGGGCATGGACTTGACCTCCAGCGCGCCGCCGTGCAACTCGACGAAGTTGCTGACGATGTTCAGGCCGAGGCCGGTGCCCGTGTCGGCGTCCGCCGCCGAGCCGCCGGCGCCGTTCCGGGCCGATCCCTTCTCGAAGGGCCGCATGATGCGCTCGCGGTCGTCGTGGGGGATGCCGATGCCGGTGTCGGCGACGGTGAAGATCATGTCGTCGCCCTGGCGCCGCGCTTCCAGGCGCACCGTGCCGTGGTGCGCGGTGAAGGTGATGGCGTTCGACAGCAGATTGAAGATCACCTGCTTCATGCGGCGCTCGTCGGCGATCATCCACCCGATGTCGGGCGGGCAGTCGAACTCGACCTTGAGGTCGCCGCTGCGGGCGCGTTCCTGCACGAGGTTCAGGCAGGCGACCAGGAAGGCGTGGACGTCGAAGGTATCCTTCTTCAACTCCAGCCGGCCGGCCTCGATGGAGGCGAGGTCGAGGATGTCGCCGAGGATGTTCACCAGGCTGCGCGACGTGTTGAGGATGCCTTTGGCGTAGTCCGACTGCCGCGGATTGAGCTCGCCGAACATGTTCTGCGCGAGCATGTCAGCGAACCCGATGACCGTGTTCAGGGGCGTGCGGACCTCGTAGGAAACGTTGGCGATGAATTCCGATTTCATCCGGTCGGCCTCCTGGAAGGCCTCGGCGCGCTGGCGCAGCGCGCTTTCGACCCGCGCCGAATCGGTGACGTCGAGATAGGACAGCAGCACCGCACCGTCGGGCAGCGGCACGTTGGCGTAATCGACGACGGTGCCGTTGGCGAGCTTGATCTGGCCCGACGTCGCGGCGCGCGACAGCAGCCGGGCGACGATCAAGTCGCGCTGCTTCGGCCAGTCCGCGTCGGACCAGTTCTCGGCGCCGTCGGGCGGCGGCACCAGGGCCCGGGTCTTCTCGACGACATCGGTGATGTGCGGCTCACCGTTCAATAGGGCCTCATCGAGTTTCCAGAGGCGCGCGTAAACCGGATTGCACAGCTTCAACCGGCCGTCGCTGCCGTAGACGGCGACGCCTTCGTGCAGGTTGTCGAGGGTCTCGCGCTGGACCGCGCCCAGTTCCTTGACCGAGCGCTCGAGGCCGAGCTGCTCGGACACGTCATCGAAGGCGAAGACCAGGCCGCCGTCGCCGTGCGGCGCCACGGTCCGCCTCAGCGTGCGGCCGTCCGGGAGGTGCATCAGGTCGGTGACCGGCGCGGTCCCGGGCACCGTGACGGCGTTGAACTGGGCCGTCTGCTCGGCCTTGAAGGTGCGGAAATCGGCGACCTCGGGCAACTGCCGGAGCTCGCGCTGCTTTTCCAGGATCTCGCCGAAATCCGGCTTCTCGCCGAGCCACGCGGCGTCGAGACCCCAGAGCGCGGCGTAGGCGGGGTTGGCGAAGTCGAGGCGCTTGTCGGCGGTGAAGATGGCGACCGCCGTGCCCAGCGTGTCGAGGACGGCGTCGCGGGCCCGGGACTGGCGCTTCAGTTCGCCCTCCGCCTCCTCGCGCTCGGTGCGGTCGACGGCGTAACCGACCGTGCCGCCGGGCCGTTCCGGGTCGCCGCCGCCGCGCGGGCCCAGGGGAATCTCGGAAATATCCATTAGCCGCGCGGTGCCGTCGATATCGAGGAGCCGGCGTTCGTTGGCGCCGTCGCCGGCCTCGCGGGCCTTGGTGGCGAGACCGGGGTCGGCCTCGACGACGCCCTGGGCGGCCCGGTTGACGAAGGCCAGCCGGAGGCCGGAATCGCGCAGCCAGATGGGTATGGGCATGGCGTCGAGCAGCGCCGTCAGGTGCCGGTCGTCGAGGCCCGAGGTGTTGACGCCGGGATCCGGCTGGGCCGCCGGCGGGCCGTCACCGCCGATCAATTCGCTGACGTCGCGCATCCAGACGATATCGGCGACGGGCCGCCCGTCCTCGGTCTCGGCGCGGGCGCCGACGGCTTCAAGGGTTCTCTGGTCGGTGGTCAACAGGATGCCGAAGGGCGCGCCGTTGCCGCGCAGCGAAGACACACTGCGCTCCAGCGCCTTCAGGTTCTCGCCGTCGAACTTGGCCCGGATGTCGTCGTAGCGCGATTGCGTGCCGCCCTCCAGGTTGAGCAGCACGGCGAGGCGGCGCGAACAGGTGATGCCGCCGAGGATATGGTCCCACAGGAACAGGCCGTCGGGCGCGGTCGCCAGGATTTCCCGGGCCCGGACGGCGACCGCCGTGATCCGGTCGCGCTCTTCCTCCAGGTCGCGGACGCGGCCGCGCTGGACGACATAGAGGGTCAGGAACATCAATGCCGCGACGGCGCCGCCAAGCGCCGAGAAGACGAGCGGATCGGTCCCGCCGAGCGTCGCCTCGGCCCAGGTCCGGGCCTTCGCCATGATCTCCTGAAACGACATAGGGCGAATGTAGCCGCCGCGAGTCCATGGGGGCAAGGCCGACGGTGCCGCAGGCGGCCCCTCTTATGGCGTTGATACAGGGACTTAGCCGGCCGTCGCGGGTGCAAATGGAACGGTGTCGATGGCGCCGTCGGCGGCAACCAGAAGGTGGCTCGGCGGCACCTGCTGCCAAGCAGCATGGACGTCGTCGAGAGGCTCGGAGACGATGAGGCACCCGGTCTCGGCCTCCACCGCGGGTACGCCCGCCGCCGTCAGCGGCCGGGCGCCGAGGCTGTAGTAAAGGCTCGGCGGGCGGTCGTCGTTGGCGAACCGGAGCGCGTAGACGGTGGCGCCGTCGGTGAGGGCGGCGGTCACCGCCAGATGACCGGTGACGCCGGCGTCGTCCATTTCCGCCAGGACCACGCCGACGGCCCGGGCGAAGGCGCCTTCCGGGTCGTCTTCCAGGCCGTGGGTGAGCAGCAGATAGAAGAAGACCTCGCTGTCCGTGGTGCCGAGAAGGCAGGAGAAGAGATCGGGGCGGATGCGCAGAGTCAGGGCGCGGCGGATCCGGTTGAAGTTGGGGATGGCGCCGTTGTGCATGAACAACCAGCGATCATGGCTGAAGGGATGCGAGTTGACGCGAGTGACGGCGGTGTCGGTGGCGGCCCGGACGTGACCGAAGAACAGCCGCGATTTGACATGCTCGGCGAGGCTCTTCAGGTTCTCGTCGTTCCAGGCCGGCAGGATGTCGCGGTAGACGCCGGGCTCGGGCTTCTCGCCGTACCAGCCGACCCCGAACCCGTCGGCGTTCAGCGACGTGACGCCCAAGTGCGCCGAACGGCTTTGCGTGATCAAGGACTGCTCGGGCCGCAGGACGAGCGTATCCAGGTGAATGGGCGGCCCCGCGTAGGCCAGCCAGCGGCACATGACACCCCCCTCCCATCCGTGGAACAAACCGACCGGGGCAGTCTGGCACCGGCCGGGCCGCCGCGCAATCGGCGGGTTTCAGGCGCCGCTCGCCGGGCGCGCCGCGCTTCGGCTCAGGATCCAGGCCGGGATCAGCGCGACGAAAAAGGCGAAGCAGATCTGAAAGAAGGAATCCTGGAAGCCGAGCGTCAGCGCCTGCGCGTAGATCACTTCGCCGAGGTAGTCCAGCGCCCCGGAATCGATGGCCGAGCGCGGGATTCCGCCCTGATGGAGCAGCGCCGCGATCTTGTCGAGAACCTCAAGGCTCTCGGTGTTGGCCGACGTCTGCGTCGCGGTCAGCAGGTCGGCGTGGTGCGCCGTCCGCATCTCGATGGACAGCGCCGTCACGTTGACGCCGAAGGCGCCGCCCATCTGCCGCATGAAGTTGTAGGTGCCGGCGCCCGAATTGAGCTTGTCGGGGTGCACGGAACTCATCGCCACCTTGCCGAGGTTCGGCATCACCATGCCGATGGCGCTGCGGCTCAGCATGGTCACGGCGGCGATCGTCCAGAACGCGGTGCCGACGTCGGAATCGGAGAGCAGATAGGCGGCGACGGAGAAGATCACGCAGCCGGCCATGATCGGATAGTGCGACGGCACCGTGTCGGCGAGCCGTCCGGACAAGGGGATCAGGCTGATCAGCAGTATGCCGGCCGGCACGATGACCAGGCCGGCCAGCGTCGGCGTGAACCCTTGCACTGTCTGCACGAACACCGGCACCGCGTAGTTGGTGGCGAAGTTGCCGGCGCCGAAGGCGAAGGCGATGAACATGGCAGACGTGAACCGCGCGTCCAGGAACAGGGTGACGTCGAGGAGCGGGTTGCGGGCGTGCAGTTGCGAGACCACGAAGGTGACGGCGGCGACGACGCCGACGGCGAGGAAGCCGAGGGTGCGGTCCGACGTCCAGCCCCAGCGCTGGCCGTTGCCGATGACGCTCATGATGCACATCAGCGCCAGCGCGACCAGGATGTAGCCGGTCCAGTTGAACGCCGGCAGCTTCCACGACAGTTTCTTCGGCGGCATCAGCACCAGCCCCATGACGAAGGCGAAGACGACCAGCGGCAACGGCGCGATGAAGATGTGGCGCCAAGTGAAGGCGTCGATGGCGAGGCCGCCCAGGAACGGCCCGAAGCTCGGCGCCAGGGTGACGCCCATGCCGTAGACGCCGACGGCGAAGCCGCGGCGTTCGGCCGGGAACACGGCGACCACCGTGGCCAGCACCAGGGGCTGGATCAGGCCGGCGGCGAAGCCCTGCAGGATGCGGCCGGCGATCAGCATCTCGATGGTCGTCGAGGTGGCGCCGATGAAGGCGCCGGCGGTGAACACGGTGAGCGCGAAACAGAACACGCCGCGCTGGCCGAAGGCGCCGACCATCCAGGCGTTCAGCAGTTGCGAGGCGACCATGGTGGTGAGGAACGCCGTCGCCGCCCATTGGGCGAGGTCCTGGCCGACCCCGAAGGCGCCCATGATGGAGGGCACCGCGACGTTGACCATGGTGGCTGAGAGGACCATGGACATGGAGCCCATCAGGCCGCCGACGGTCACCAGCCACCGGTACGACGGCCCGAACCGGGCGAACATGGCGTCGATGGCGGGGTTAGCGGCCGGTGGCAATCTTGACCTCGACCATCATGCCCGGGCGCAGCCGGCCCTGGCGCTGTTCGATGGCGATGCGCACCGGCAGGCGCTGGGTGATCTTGGTGAAATTGCCGCTCGGGTTGGGGCTCGGCAGAAGGGCGAAGGCGCTGGTCGCGGTGTTGCCGATGCGCTGGACGCGGCCGACGAAGGCTTCGTCCGGGTAGGCGTCGACATGGACGTCGACCTGCTGACCGACCTTCAGCCGCTCGATCTGGGTTTCCTTGATGTTGGCCTCGATCCAGACCTTCGACGGGTCGTGGACGAGCATCAGGCGCTGGCCCGGCGTCACGTATTCGCCGACGTCGACGAACTTCTTGTCGACGATGCCCTGGAGCGGGCTTTCGATGGTGCGGTCGGCGAGGTCGAGCTCGTGGCGCTTGATCTTGGCCTGGATCTCGACCTGGCGCTTGACCAGCACCTCCAGGTCGCCGGCCAGCACGCCGAGGCGCGCCTTTTCGGCCTCTGCCTGTTTAACCCGGGCCCTGGCCCCCTTGAGCTTGGCGATGGCGATGGAGTGCTCGCGCTCGATCCGTTGCAGTTGCGTCTCGGCCTGATCGAGCTGGCGCCGGGACGCGACCTTCTGGTCGAACAGGCTGCGCGTCCGCTCCAGCTCGCGCTTCGCCAGGTTGAGCTGCGGCACCAGGCTGGAGACCGTGACCTCGGCGGCGGAGAGCTCCGAGCGTTCGGCGGTGAGCCGGCTGGCGGTCTGTTTCTCGACCAGGTCGCGCTCGGCTCGGAGCCGCGCCTTCTGCGCCTCGACGCCCTGCATCTGGGCGTGCAGCTCGTCGACGATGAGCCGCGCCTCGCGGTCATCGATGACGACCAGGGGCGTTTCCGCCGCGACCGACTGGCCCTCGGCGACGGCGACCCGGGTGACCCAGCCGGCGACGCGGCTGGATATGGTCACCATGTCCGCCTGGACCCGCGCGTCCTCCTCGTGCAGGAAGGCGATGCGGTCCTGGAACTCGCGGTAACCGAAGAACCCGCCGGCGGCCAAGGCTGCCACCAGGACCAATATGGACGGCGGCAGCCGGCGCTTCCTGGTGTCGGTACCGGGCGCCGCCGGGCCCGCCGCGGCGGGTTTCTCGTCGGTGTTCAGGTGGTCGTCTTTGGCCATGGCTCGCGGATCTCCGGGCCGGGCCGAAGGCGGCCCGAACCCCCATCATCCGCCGGTTCGCCCGCCTTGGCAACGCCCGGCGGACACATGGCGCGATCAGTAGCGGTAGGCTTCCGGCTTGTGCGGGCCGTCGACGCCGACGCCGATGTAGTCGGCCTGGGCCTGGGAAAGCTTCGTCAGGTCGCCGCCGAGCTTCGCCAGATGCAGCGCCGCGACCTTCTCGTCGAGGTGCTTGGGCAGCACGTAGACCTGTTTCTCGTACTGGCCTTCGGCGTTGTTGGCGTAGAGCTCGATCTGCGCCAGCACCTGGTTGGTGAAGCTCGCCGACATGACGAAGCTCGGGTGCCCGGTGGCGCAACCGAGGTTGACCAACCGGCCTTCGGCCAAGACGATGATCCGCTTGCCGTCCGGGAACTCGACCTCGTCGACCTGCGGCTTGATGTTGTCCCACTTGAAGTTCTTGAGGCCGGCGATCTGGATCTCCGAATCGAAGTGACCGATGTTGCAGACGATGGCCCGGTCCTTCATCTCGCGCATGTGGTCGACGGTGATCACGTCGATGTTGCCGGTCGCGGTGACGAAGATGTCGGCGCGCGTCGCGGCTTCCTCCATGGTCACCACCTCGAAGCCCTCCATGGCCGCCTGCAGGGCGCAGATGGGGTCGGCTTCAGAGACCATGACCCGGCAGCCGCCGTTCCTGAGGCTTTCCGCCGAACCCTTGCCGACGTCGCCGAAGCCGCAGACCATGGCGACCTTGCCGGCGAGCATGACGTCGGTGGCGCGGCGGATGGCGTCGACCAGGCTCTCGCGGCAGCCGTACTTGTTGTCGAACTTCGACTTGGTCACCGAATCGTTGACGTTGATGGCGGGGAACAGGAGCGAGCCGTCCTCGGCCATGTGCTGGAGGCGGTGCACGCCGGTGGTGGTTTCCTCGGTGACACCCATGATCGCGGCGCCGTTCTTCGAATACCAGCCGGGCTGCTCGGTAACGCGCTTCTTGATCGCGGCGTAGAGAACTTCCTCCTCCTCGCTTTCCGGGTTGTCGAGGACGGAGAGATCCTTCTCCGCCTTGATGCCGAGGTGGATCATCAAGGTCGCATCGCCGCCGTCATCCAAGATCATGTTCGGCGTGCCGCCGTCGGCCCACTCGAAGATGCGGTGCGCGTAGTCCCAGTATTCCTCCAGGGTCTCGCCCTTGGTGGCGAAGACCGGCGTGCCGGTCGCCGCGATGGCGGCGGCGGCCTGGTCCTGGGTCGAGTAGATGTTGCACGACGCCCAGCGGACCTCGGCGCCCAGCGCCTGCAGGGTCTCGATCAGCACCGCGGTCTGGATGGTCATGTGCAAAGAGCCGGCGATGCGCGCGCCCTTCAGCGGCTGCGCCGCGCCGAACTCGTCCCTGAGCGCCATCAGGCCCGGCATCTCGGTTTCGGCGATATCGATTTCCTTGCGGCCCCAGTCGGCCAGTGTGGGGTCGGCAACCTTGCAATCTTCGTTGGGCATGTAGAGCTCCTGAAG
>JAPPPF010000255.1 GCA_028817665.1 Magnetovibrio sp.
GACCAGCGATCTGTTGATGGGATCGAGGATCTTCTCGGCGACGCCGGCCAGGACCAGCCGGCCCCGGCGCGTCGGGATCGGCTCGCGCGACAACACCGTCAACACGGCGTCGCGGATCCGCGGCACCTGCCGGCAAATGGCGCCGACCTCCTTGCGGATCTCGGCCTCCAGGAAAAGGGTGATGGCGGAGACCGATTGATGCGGGTGCCGGATCGGAACCATCATCGGCTGCATCTGGACGTGCGACGGTAGCGCGAACCGCTCGCGCAGCGACATCTTCTTGCCTTCCTTCTTCTCCGCCGCGGCGAGTGCGCTCGGCACGCCGTGAAAGGCAACGCCGCCAACGGCGAACATCAGCGTGAAGATTACAAAAATTCCCATTTGCCAGCGTTTCATACGCGGCTCCGATCATCCAGGTTCACCTGCATTATGAACAGATTAGCATCGAAACCTGAACGGAATATGTCGAAATCGACGCAGCGTACGAGACGCGGTATTGGGGGTTAGATCAGCTTCTCACCCTCGGCCCAGGCCAGCGCGTCGTCCAGGGTCTTGGCGAAACGTCCCAGCATGTCCCCGATGGTCGCCCGATCGATGATCAGCGGCGGGCAGAACCCGATCGAGTCGCCCATGGCGCGGATCAACAAGCCGTTCTTCTCCGCCAGTCCCTGAATGGTCGGGCCGACCTTGTCGGCGGCCTCGAAGGGCGCCTTGGTGGCCTTGTCGGCGACGACCTCAACGCCGCCGATAAGCCCGACACCCCGCACCTCGCCGACCAGCGGATGGTCGGCGAAGGCGCGCAATCCGTCTTGCATCGCCGGCGCGACGTTTTTGACCTGCTGGACGATGTCGCGCTCCTCATAGATCTTGAGCGTCTCCAGGGCGACCGCCGCCGGGACCGGGTGGCCCGAATAGGTGTAGCCATGGCCGAAGCCGCCAAGCTCGCCACTCTTGTCGCGAATGGCCTCGTAGACCTTCTCGCTGACCAGGACCGCGGAGATCGGCAGGTACGACGACGACAGGGCCTTGGCGCAGGTCAGCAGATCCGGCTTCAACCCGAAGGTTTGGCTCCCCCACATCTCGCCGGTGCGCGCGAAGCCGCAGATGACCTCGTCGGCGATGAACAGGATGTCGTACTTCTTCAGCACCGCCTGAACCTTGTCGAAATAGGTGGCCGCCGGGACCAGAACGCCGCCGGCGCCCATGATCGGTTCGGCGATGAACGCCGCGACCGTATCCGGCCCCTCGTCGAGGATCAGTTTCTCCAGGTTGTCGGCGCAGCGCGTGGCGAAATCCTCCTCGCTCTCGCCATCCTCGCCGAACCGGTAATAGTGCGGGCAATCGGTGCGCAACACCCGGTCGGTGACCGGCAGGTCGAAGGCGGCGTGCATGCGCGCCAGACCGGTCAGGCTCGCCGACGCGACGCCGGTGCCGTGGTACGCGTTGACCCGGGCGATGATCTTCTTCTTTTCCGGCTTGTCGATGGCGTTGTGGTAGTACCAGACGAACTTGATAGCCGTGTCGACGGCCTCCGAGCCGGAGTTCTGGAACACCGCCTTGGTCAGGCCCCCGGGCGCGATGCCGACGAGTTTCTCGGCGAGGTCGATCACCGGCGGCGCCACCTTGTGGGCGAAAGTGTGGTAGTAGGGCAGCGTCTCCAGTTGCTTGGTGGCGGCGTCGACGAGGCGTTGTTCGGTGAAGCCCAGGGACACCGACCAGAGGCCGGCCAGGCCTTCGATGAATTCGTTGCCTTCCTCGTCGTAGACCCGGACCCCGTCGCCCTTGGAGATGATCTTCGGACCCTTTTCCTCGTGTGCCTTGAGGTCGGTCTGTCCGTGAATGTGATAGGCGATGTCCCGCGCTTCCGCGGAATTGGGGGCGATGGCCATGAGGGTTCTCCGGTCGCTAGGAAATGAGCGGGGGCCGCCTTCGGCGCCGCCCGGGACCGCTAACTTATCGCCGCCCGGCATGCCGTCCAAGACCTTTCGGCACCCCCTGGACGTGACGGTAGGTACAAGAATTTGTGACTCCGCGGACCGAAAACCGGTGCTAACATGTGCCGTCTTCATGAGGCGCGACAAGGCGGCGGCAAGCCGCCGGATCAGATAATCCACGGGGAGGAAGCCATGGCCTTATGGGTCCGCTACGAACACGACGGCACGATGGGATTCGGCACGCTGGAAGGCGCGGCGATCACCGTCCACGGCGGTGACATGTTCGCCGGCGCCGTGGCGACGGACGAGAAGATTCCACTCGCCGCGGTGAAGCTCCTGACGCCGACGGTCCCGACGAAGATGCCGGCGCTCTGGAACAACTATCACACCATGGCCGACAAGATGGGCAACGCCAAGCCGACCCATCCGTTGTATTTCTTCAAGCCGGCGAACTCGTTCCTGGGGACCGGCGAAACCATCCGCCGCCCCGCCGCCTACGACGGCACGGTCGGTTACGAGGGCGAGATCGGCATCGGCGGCGGCCGCAACTGCAAGAACGCGGACGTCGACGAGGCGGCCCAGGCGATCTTCGGCTACACCTGCATCAACGACGTCACCGCGGTCGAGATCATCAGTTCGGACGACAGCTTCGCGCAATGGACCCGCTCGAAAGGCTTCGACGGATTCGGCGTGTTCGGGCCGGCGATCGCCACCGATATCGACCCGGCAACGCTCACCGTGCGCACCATCCTGAACGGCGAAGAGCGGCAGAATTACCCGGTCAGCGACATGATCCTGCCGCCGGTCGAAATCGTGCGGTTGCTGAGCCAGGACATGACGTTGGAGCCCGGTGACGTCATTTGCTGCGGCACCAACGTCGGTGTCGGCACCATGAAGGAGCCGACCAACACGGTCGAAATCGTCATCGACGGTATCGGCACGCTGTCGAACGTCTACGAGAACTGACGTTCGAAGGCAGGACGCGCGATTCGGCCGCTCGCGGCCCATCGCGAGAGACAAGGGAGGCACACATGAAAATCTGTATCGTCGGTGCCGGCGCGATCGGCGGCCTGATGGGCGCCAAGCTGGCGCTCGCCGGTGAGGAGGTCACGGTCGTCGATCAAGGCGCGCACCTGGACGCGATCCGCGCGAACGGCCTGAAACTGATCTGGGAGGACGGTTCCGAGCACGTGGCCGACGTCGCCAATGCGGTCGACAACGTCGCCGAGGCCGGGCCGCAGGACCTGGTCGTCCTGGCGTTGAAGGCCCACTACCTGGACCAGGTCGCCAAGGACGTGCATCACCTGATGGGCGACGAGACGATGATCGTCACCGTCCAGAACGGCATCCCGTGGTGGTACTTCCACAATCACGGCGGGCCGTTTGACGGGCATCGGTTGGATTCACTCGATCCCGACAAGGTGCTGGAGAAGAACATCGATTCCGACCGGATCATCGGCTGCGTCGTCTACCCGGCCGCCGACGTGCCGGCGCCGGGCGTCATCCATCACGTCGAGGGCGACCGCTTTCCGGTCGGCGAACTCGACGGATCGGCGACGGGCCGGGTTCAACTGCTGCACGATACCTTCGTCAATTGCGGTTTCCGCTCGCGGATTCTCGACGACATCCGCTCCGAGATCTGGCTCAAGGCCTGGGGCAACCTGTCGTTCAATCCGATCAGCGCGTTGACCCATGCGACCCTTGAGGACATCTGCCGGTTCCCGGAAACCAAGGCGCTGGCGGCGGCGATGATGCGGGAGGCCCAGGAGGCCGCGGAGAAGCTCGGCGTGACCTTCCGCCACACCATCGAGAAGCGGATCGCCGGCGCCGAAAGCGTCGGTGCCCACAAGACGTCGATGCTGCAGGACGTCGAGGTCGGCCGGTCGCTCGAGATCGAGGCGTTGATCGGCGCCGTCCTCGAAATCGCCAAGCTGACGGAAACGCCGTCGCCGGCGATGGAGGCCGTCTACGCCTGCGTCAAGCTGCTGAACCGGCAGATGGTTCTGCAGAGCGCTGGCGTCAAACTGGCCGCCGAATAGACCGAGCCCCGCGGGTGAGCGATCAACCGGGCCCGCTCGACCCCAGGGTGGAGCGGGCCCGCGCGCTGCATGAATCAGGCGCCTTCCAAGCGGCCGCCGATCTCTACGCCGAAATCCTGGGCGCGCGTCCGGAGCTCTACGAGTTCTGGCGGCGCATCGGCGTCGACGCCCTCGAACAAGGCGATCTCGACGCCGCCGTCACGATCCTCGAGCGGACCGCGGCACGGGCCAAACCGGCGCGCGACACCCATCACGCCCTGGCCCGCGCGTTGCGGGCCCGCGGCGACCTGGCCGGCGCCATCAATCATTGCCGCCGGGCCCTCGATCTCGAGCCGAGGGACGCCGCCGGGCGCGTGCATCTGGCCGAATGCCTGCTCGCCGCCGGCCGGTTCGCCGAAGGGTTCCGGGAGTTCGAGTGGCGCCGCCGATTGCCGGAGGTCGCCATGCCGCGTCCGCCGGAGGGCCTGCCGCCGTGGGACGGCGCCGATCCCGCCGGGCAGAAGATTCTCGTCGCCGCCGAGCAGGGTTTCGGCGACACCCTGCAATTCTGCCGTTTTCTCACGGTCCTGGCGGCGCGGGGCGCGCGGCCGGTTCTCGCGGTGCCGCCGCCGCTGCACGGTCTGATGGAGAGCTTGGCGGGGCCGGAACGGGTAATCTCGCGCGACGCCGACCTGCCCGCCGACTGCGATGCCTGGGCACCGCTGCTCAGCCTGCCGCACCTGCTTGGATTGGACGACGTCGCTGTGGACGGCGCCTATCTGCAGGCCGCGCCGGCGGTGGGCGCCGACCCCACCCGGGACCTTCGTGTCGGCGTCGCCTGGCAGGGGCGGGTTGGCGCCAAGGCCGCGAAATCGGCGCCTTTCGAGCTGATCGCGGCGCTTGGAGAGAGTCCCGGGGTTCGCCTGGTCGGCCTGCAGAAGGGGCCGGCCGCCGCAGACGCCGCCAACCTCGCGCCGGAAACGTTCGTCGATGGCGTCGCCCAATGCGAGGACTTCGCCGCGACCGCCGGGGTGATGGCCCACTTGGACCTGGTCGTCGCCGCCGACACGGCGGTCGCGCATCTCGCCGGCGCGCTCGGTCTGCCCGTCTGGGTGGCCCTCGGGCACAACCCCGATTGGCGCTGGATGCGGGGGCGCGACGATAGCCCGTGGTATCCGACGGCGCGGCTTTTCCGGCAGACCCGCCCCGGGGATTGGGCGGACGTATTCCATCGCCTCGGCGCCGAATTGGCGGCACGCGCCGGTTGACAGGGTTCCGGGCCTGCGCGATTTTATTTCGATAAACATCGAACGGTTCAGCGGGACCACCGACATGGAAAAAGCCGACGCGATCGAGGCGCTCGCCGCCCTGGCTCAGGAGACCCGCCTCGATATCTTCCGAACCCTGGTCGAGTACCGCCCGTCGGGGCTGCCCGCGGGACAGATCGCCCAGCTGTTGGAACTGCCGGGCGCGACCCTGTCGTTTCACCTCAATCAGCTCAAGCAGGCGGGGCTGATCCAATCCATCCGCCAGGGCCGGTCGCTGATCTACAGCGCCAATACGGACGCCGTCGACGCGCTCGCCGATTTCCTCCGCGAGGATTGCTGCTCGAAATCCGCGGCCGGCGCCGGGGAGGCGGCCGTCGGCGGCCGGTGATCACAGGATTCGATTTGCTCGATAAGTTTTGAAATATCGAAATTACCCAAGGGGAAACGACCGATGTCCGAAACCGCGGGCGCCCTGAGCGGCATTCGAATTCTCGACATGAGCCGGGTCTTGGCGGGGCCGTCCGGCACCCAGTTGCTGGCCGACCTCGGCGCCGACGTCATCAAGCTCGAGCGGCCCGGCGTCGGTGACGAAACCCGCACCTGGGGGCCGCCGTTCGTGCGCGGCGCCGACGGAAGCGAAACCACGGAAAGCGCCTACTATCTCTCCGCCAACCGCAACAAGCGCTCGTTGACGGTCAATGTCTCATCGCCCGAGGGCGCCGCCCTGATCAAGCGACTGGCCGCCGAGTGCGATGTCCTGATCGAGAACTTCAAGGTCGGCGGCCTCGCCAAGTACGGCCTCGCCTACGATGACCTGAAGGCCGAGTTGCCCGATCTGGTCTACTGCTCCATCACCGGTTTCGGCCAGACCGGCCCCTACGCCGAGCGCCCCGGCTACGACATGATGGCCCAGGGCATGGGCGGCCTGATCTCGATGACTGGCGAGCCCGGCCGGGCGCCGGTCAAGGTGCCGATCGCCATCAACGACGTGATGACCGGGATGTACGCCTCGGTCGCCATTCTCGCCGCGCTTCGGCACCGCGACGCCGGCAACGGCGGCCAGCACATCGACCTCGGTCTCTTGGACGTCCAGGTCGCCTGGCTCTACAACCAGGGCCTCAACTACCTGACCGGCGGTGGGGTGCCCGAGCGCCTCGGCACGGCGCACCCCAACTCGGTGCCCTACCAGGCCTTCGAGACCGCCGACGGCTATATCATCCTGGCCGCCAACAACGACGAGCAGTTCAAGCGCTTCTGCGCGTTCGCCGAATGCACCGAGCTTCTCGACGACCCCAAGTTCGCGACCAATCCCGACCGGGTCCGCAACCGCGACCACGTCACCGCCGCCGTCGGCGAGATCATCAAGCGCCATCCGTCGGCGCATTGGATCGAGGGCCTGGAGCGGGTCAAGGTGTCGTGCTGTCCGATCAATACCCTCGATCAGGTGTTCGACGACCCCGGCGTGCGGGCCCGGGAAATGAAGATTTCCATGCCGCACCCGCTGGCCGGCGCCGGCGAGGTCGATCTCATCGGCAATCCGATCAAGATGTCGGAGACGCCGGCCCGATACGAGCGGCCGCCGCCGACCATCGGCGAACACACCGACGAGGTGTTGGCCGACCTGCTCGGCCTCGGCGCCGACGAATGTTCGACGCTCCGGGCGAAGGGTGTAATCTGATCGCGATATGATTATGAGAGGCCCCCGTTCATGACCGCGCAAGTCACCTTCGTCGGGTGCGGCGACGCCTTCGGCTCCGGCGGCCGCTTCAACACGTGCTTCGTCGTCGACGCGCCGGGGGTCCGCTATGCCATCGATTTCGGCGCGACGTCGCTGGTCGCGCTCAAACAGGCGGGAATCGAGCACAACTCCATCGACGCCATCGTGCTCACCCACATTCACGCCGACCATTGCGCCGGCGTGCCGTCGATGTTGTTGGACGCCATGCTCGGCGCGCGGCGACAGACGCCGCTGGTCATCGCCGGCCCGCCGGACACGGAGAACCGGATGATGGAGGTGATGGAGGTCCTGATGCCGGGCTCCGGCGTCATGGAGCCGCGGTTCGACCTCACCTATGTCGACATGCAATTGATGAAGCCGAACCAGGTCACCGAGCATCTGACCGTGACGCCCTATCCGGCCTACCACACGGCCGAGACCAACCCGACCTCGATACGCTGCGAGGCCGGCGGCAAGGTCGTGTCGTATACCGGCGACAGCGCGTGGACCAAGCACATCCCGAAGATCTCCAAGGACGCGGACCTGTTCATCTGCGAGAGCTATTTCTACGAGAAGCCGATCCGCTTTCACATGAACTACCCCGACGTCCTAGAGCATTGGGACGAGTTCCAGGCGAAGCGCACCATCCTCACGCATTTCAGCTCGGAGATGCTGGCCATGGCCGATCGCGTTCCCGAGGAATGCGCGCACGACGGCCTGGTGGTCGAGATCTAGGCGAGGAGACCGGCCATGACCATCCGCATCGGCATCAATGGGTTCGGACGCATGGGACGCCTGGTGCTGCGCGCCGGATGGGGTGCGCCGGGCCTCGAGTTCGCGCACATCAACGAGGTCAAGGGCGGTCCGGAATGCGCGGCGCATCTGCTGGAGTTCGACACTGTCCAGGGGCGCTGGGACCGGACCGTCGGCCACGCCGAGGCGTCCGTCGAGATCGACGGCAAGGCCCTCGGCTTCAGCGAGGCGCCGACGCCCGGAGAGATCGACTGGGCCGGCCTCGGCGTCGACGTGGTGCTCGAGTGCACCGGCCGGTTCAAGACCACCGAGGCGTTGGCGCCGCATTTCGAGCGCGGCGCCAAGAAGGTCATCGTCGCCGCGCCGGTGAAGACCGAGGGCGCGCTCAACTTGGTCTACGGGATCAACCACGACCTCTACGACCCCGCCGCCCACGACCTGCTGACGGCGGCGTCCTGCACCACCAACTGCCTGGCGCCGGTGGTCAAGGTGGTGCACGAGAACATCGGCATCAAGCGCGGTTCCATCACCACCATCCACGACGTCACCAATACCCAGGTGATGGTCGACGCGGCGCACAAGGATCTGCGCCGGGCGCGCTCCGGCCTCAACGCGCTGATCCCGACGACGACCGGTTCGGCGACGGCGATCACCATCATCTATCCGGAGCTGGAAGGCCGGCTGAACGGCCACGCGGTCCGGGTGCCGACCCTCAACGGCTCCCTCACCGATTGCGTTTTCGAGACCGAGCGCCCGGTCACCGCCGACGAGGTCAACGATCTGTTCCGCGCCGCCGCCGCCGGCCCGCTCGACGGCATCCTCGGCTACGAGGACCGGCCGCTGGTCTCGTCCGACTATGTCGGCGTGCCGTTGTCGGTCACCGTCGACGGACCGTCGACCATGGTCGTCGACGGCACGCATTTGAAGATCTACGCCTGGTACGACAACGAATGGGGCTACGTGAACCGGATGATCGACATCGCCCGCATGGTCTGCGCCGGATTGACGGAAGCCGGGGACGCCGCCGAATAGGGCCGATCATGTCCGACATCCGAAATTACGCCGTCGTCACCGCCGCCTACTGGGGCTTCACGCTGACCGATGGCGCGCTTCGGATGCTGGTGCTGTTGCATTTCCACACGCTGGGCTACACGCCGTTCCAGTTGGCGACGCTGTTCCTGCTCTACGAGTTCATGGGCATGGTCACCAAACGAATTGTCGGCTGGATAGTGTCGGGCGGCGGGCTCAAGTTGACGCGGTACGGCGGGCTGGCGGGCGAGGTCGCCGCCTTGCGGG
>JAPPPF010000100.1:0-3864 GCA_028817665.1 Magnetovibrio sp.
GTCCATCCGGCCGTCGGCACGAACCCGCGGCCCGCGCCGCGCACCGGCACCTTGCCGGCGGCCAGGAAGCCGATATGGCCGGCGGTATCGGCGTAGAGGAAATTCTGCTGCGGCCCCTGGAAGTGCGCCAGCGCCGCCCGGAACGCCTGCCAGTCCTTGGCCCGGTTGACGCCGAAGAAGGCGTCCGCCGAGCGGTCGCCGGGCTGCAGGTAGGTCGCGGCCAGGCTGATCACGTGGCCGTCGCCGGCGAGCGCCGCGGCGCGCGGCCTGAGATCCGAGATCACCGGCCCATGGTCGGTGGCGCGCGCGGTGAAGACGACGTCCGGTGCCCCCTTGACCTTGATCACCTCCTTGCGCCGGTAGAAGGGGCGGCTGCCGGTGGCGGTGACGTAGCGGTCGGGTTCGTTGGCGTCGATCTTCTCGACGAACAGGTCCTCGAGGTCCGATTGGGTGGTGGTCATGCCCCAGGCGATCCGGTCGGTGTGGCCGAGGATCATGAACGGCACGCCCGGCACGGTCGCGCCGGTCACCGAAAATCCCGGCGCCTCGATCCGGGCCAGATACCAGAGGATCGGCGCGCCGAAACCCAGGTGCGGGTCGTTGGCCAGGATGGCGCCACCGGTGGTCGTTCGCTCGGGCGCCACGGCCCAGGCGTTGGACGCGCCCCTCGGCCACGCGGCCGGCCACGGCGCCAACGCGTCGAGGCCGGCGTACAGGGCCGCCGGTCCCGGGACCCGGGCGACGCTGAGCGGCCCGTCCGCCGGGTAGGCGGGCCAGAGCTCGCGGACCCGCGCCGGCGGCAGTTTCTTGGCGAGCCGCGCGCGCAGCGCCTCGCCCCGCCAGTTGCCCGACAGGCGCGCCGCCATGATCTTCCCCCAGACCAGGCTGTCGGCCGGCCGCCAGGGTTCCGGCGCGTAGCGGAACAGGGCGAGCTCGGGCGCCAGCAGGCCGATGTCGTGGGCGAGCCACGCATTGACGCCGTCGGCATAGGCCTCCAACGCGCGGCGCACCGGCGGGGCCGCGTCCCCGACCATCCGTTCGGCCAATCCATGGAGGCCGAGGAGGCGCATCCACTTGTCGCTGGCGACAGCCTCCGGTCCGAAGACCTCGGCCAGCCGCCCGGCGCCGAAACGGCGCATCATCTCCATCTGCCAGAACCGGTCCTGGGCGTGAACGAGGCCGAGGGCGAAATAGGCGTCGTCGTCGGTGTCGGCGAAGATATGCGGTACCCCATGGGCGTCGCGGACGATCTCGACCGGCTTCGCGACGCCCGTGGCGGTCAGGTCGCGGCCATGCCAGGGCAGCGACGTCGCCAGCCAGGCGCCGGCGCCGATCGCGAGCACGGCCAGCAGCGCGAAGGTCCGGAGCAGGATCTTATGGGGCCGCAGGTCGGTCTCCTTTCGGGCCGCGCCGGCCCATGTTTTGCGGTTTGAAACGGCGGCGGCGGCTCGTTTGCACGGCCACCACCGATCCAGTATAAGCGTCGCCCGACGATAGCGAACGGGCTTTTTGGCCGTTCCCGTCCAACCACCGGGAGACAGTCCATGTCCGGTCCCCTCGACGGCATCCGCGTGTTCGATCTGACCCGCATCCTGGCCGGCCCGACCTGCACCCAGATGCTCGGCGACCTCGGCGCCGACGTGATCAAGATCGAGCGCCCCGGCACCGGCGATGACACCCGCAAGTTCGCGCCGCCCTATCTCACCGACGGTGACGGCCAGGCGACCGGCGAGAGCGCCTACTTCTCCTGCGCCAACCGCAACAAGCGTTCCGTCACCCTCGACCTGACCAAGCCCCAGGGCCAGGAACTGGCGCGCCGGATGATCGCCGAATGCGACGTCTTCGCCGACAACTTCAAGACCGGCGGCCTGGCCAAGTACGGCCTCGACTACGCCAGTCTGAAGGACGCGTTCCCGGGCCTCATCTATTGCTCGATCACCGGCTTCGGCCAGACCGGGCCCTATGCCGAGCGGCCCGGCTACGACGTCCTAATCCAGGGCATGGGCGGCTTCATGAGCGTCACCGGCGACCCCGACGGCGAGCCGCAGAAGGCCGGCATTCCGATCTCCGATCTGATCGCCGGCATGTACGCCGCGGTTTCCATCAACGCGGCCCTCAGGCACCGCGAGATCACCGGCGACGGTCAGTTCATCGACATCGGCATGCTCGACACCACCGCGGCGATGCTGTCGATCATGGGCGCCAACTACCTGGCCACCGGCGAGGCGCCGGCCAGGCTCGGCAACGCGCACCCCAACATCGTGCCCTATCAGTCGTTCCCGACCGCCGACGGCGACATCATCCTGGCGGTCGGCAACGACGGCCAGTTCCAGCGGTTCTGTGAATTCGCCGAATGCACGCACCTCTCCGAGGACCCGCGCTTCGCGACCAACGACGCGCGCGTCCAGAACCGCGCCGAGCTGATCCCGCAACTCCGCGAGATCGTCGCCGCGAAATCGTCGGCGCACTGGCTCGGCGGCCTGGAGGCGCGGAACGTCAGCTGCGGACCCATCAACGATCTCGAGCAGGTCTTCGCCGACCCGCAGATCGAGGCGCGCGGCATGAAGCTGCACATGGACCACCCGGCGACGGGAACCCAGGGCCTCGACATGGTGGCGAGCCCGATGCGGCTGTCCGCGACACCGCCGAGCTACCGCCATCCGCCGCCGATGCTCGGCCAGCACACCGACGAGGTCCTGCGCGAACTCATCGACGCCAGCGACGACGAGATCGCCGCCTGGCGCGCCGACGGCGTGATCTAGGCCGGGGCCCGCCATGCGCCAGCGCCATCTCACCGTCGACGGGCCGGGCGCCCAGAAGGGGCGGCGCATCGGCTATACGGAATGGGGCGACGCGGCGAACCCGCGCGTCCTGGTCTGCGCCCACGGCCTGACCCGCGTCGGCCGTGATTTCGACGCCCTGGCGGAGGCCTTGGCGGCAGACTACCGGATCGTCTGCCCGGACGCCGCCGGCCGCGGCGCCAGCGATTGGCTCATTGAAGCCGAACACTACGGCTATCCGCTTTACATATCCGACACGACAGCGCTCCTCGCGGAGATCGGCGCCGCCGAGACCGATTGGGTCGGCACCTCCATGGGCGGCTTCCTCGGCATGATGCTGGCCGCCGCCGAGGCCTCGCCGATCCGCCGCCTGGTGGTCAACGACATCGGGCCGTTCCTGCCGCAAGCCGCGCTGCTCCGGATTTCGGAATACCTCTCGACCGGCGCGCGCTTCGCCGACGTCGCCGAGATGGAGGCGCACCTGCGGATCATCCACGCGCCCTTCGGCCCGCTCACCGACGCCCAGTGGCGGCACATGGCCGAGCACAGCGTGCGGACGGCGCCCGACGGCGGAGACGCGCTCCATTACCACTACGACCCGGCCATCGCCGAGGCCTTCAACCAGGTCACCGGCGGCGACATCGCCGTCTGGGGGATGTGGGACGCGATCCGCTGTCCGGTGCTGGCGCTGCGCGGCGAGAACTCCGACGTGCTGCCCGCCGAGACCGCCTACGAGATGACCCAGCGCGGGCCGAAGGCGCGCCTCGTCGAATTCGCCGAGACGGGCCACGCGCCGGCGTTGATGGACGCCGGTCAGATCGCGCTGGTGCGCGACTGGCTGCGGGGCGAATAGGTCGGAAGGCTCGCCGGCGTCAGCCGGCCTTCAACAGGCGCGCCGCGTCGAGCGCGGCATAGGTCAGGATGCCGTCGGCGCCGGCCCGCTTGAACCCGGACAGCGTCTCCAAAAGCACCTTGTCGTAATCCAGCCAGCCGGCGTCGCCGGCGCCGCGCAGCATGGCGTACTCGCCGGACACGTTGTAGGCGAAGGTCGGCAGCCCGAAGGCCTGCTTGACCCGGTAGAGGA
>JAPPPF010000100.1:3874-8866 GCA_028817665.1 Magnetovibrio sp.
GATGTCGAGATAGGGCAGGCCCGGCTTGACCATCACCATGTCGGCGCCCTCGGCGATGTCGAGGGCCGTCTCGCGCAGCGCCTCGTCGCCGTTGGCGGCGTCCATCTGGTAGGTCTTCTTGTCGCCCTTCAAGGCGCCGCCGGAGCCGACCGCGTCGCGGAACGGATCGTAGAACCCCGACGCGTACTTGGCCGCGTAGGACATGATCGCCACGTCCTGGAAACCGGCCGCGTCGAGACCGCCGCGGATCGCGCCGACGCGTCCGTCCATCATGTCCGACGGCGCGATCACGTCGCAGCCGGCCTCGGCCTGGACCACCGACTGCTTGACCAAGACCTCGATGGTCTCGTCGTTGAGGATGATCCCGTCGCGGACGAGTCCGTCGTGGCCGTCGGAATTGAAGGGGTCGAGGGCGACGTCGCACATGACGCCGATGTCGGGGACGCCTTCCTTGACGGCGCGGACCGCCCGGCACACCAGGTTGTCGGGGTTGTAGGCCTCGCGGCCGTCTGGCGTCTTCAGGCTGTCGTCGGTGTAGGGGAACAGTGCCACCATGGGAATACCGAGGTCGCGCGCGTCGGTTACCGCGGCGGCCAGCAGGTCGACGCTCAGCCGCTCGACCCCGGGCATCGAGGCGACCTGTTGACGCTGGCCCTCGCCATCGACGACGAAGATCGGCCAGATCAGGTCGTCGGCACCGAGCCGGGGTTCGGCGACCAGCCGCCGCAGCCAGCCGGCGCGGCGGTTGCGGCGCATGCGGGTGGCCGGAAATCCTGTGGCGGGAAAGCTGTCGGTCATCGTCGGTTCCCTGAATTCAAGGCGGCCAAGTTCCCTCCGCGTCACGGTTTTGTCAATGCCGCCACCTTGTATTCAACCCCGATCCGGCTCACCTTGAGGGCAACCAGCTCGCGAGGACACGCCGCCATGGCCGACACGGACACCGCCGAAACCGCCGCGCAACCGCCGCGTCATCTTCTCTATTTCGCCGATCCCATGTGCTCGTGGTGCTGGGGGTTTTCGCCGGCCGTCGACCACATGCGCGACGAGATCGAGGAAAAGCTGCCGATCCGGCCGATCATGGGCGGGCTCAGGCCGGGCACCAAGGACGCCATGAGCGAGCACATGAAGGGCGAGATCCGCGACCATTGGGAACACGTCCGGGACGCCTCGGGCCAGCCCTTCGATTTCGAGTTCTTCGAACGCGACGGCTTCGTCTACGACACCGAGCCGGCGTGCCGCGCCGTGGTCACGGCCAGGCGCCTCGACGCCGGCAAGACGCTGGAGATGCTGAAGTCCGTGCAGCGCGCGTTCTACGCCGAGAACCGCGACGTCACCGATACCGCGACCCTGACGGAGATCGCCGAAACCCAAGGCTTCGACGGCGCCGACTTCCGAACGGCGTTCGACGACGTCGAAACGGTCACCGAGACGCATGGCGATTTCTGGCTCTCCCAGGCGTCGGGCGTCACCGGCTTCCCGACGCTGCTCGCCGTCGAGAACGGCAAGGCGCAGATCGTCACCCTGGGATACCGGCGTTGGGAGGATTTCGGTCCGGCCCTGCACCAGTGGGTCGAGCAGGGGGCGTCGGCCTAGTTCTTCTGCGCCGCCTTCAGCGCCTGTTCGCGTTCCTTCTCGGAACGCAGGATGTTCTCGCAGCCGTCGATGACGGCGTAGGGCCGGCGCTTGATCTTGCCGGCACCCATCCGGATGGCGCCCTTGGAAATGAAGACCTTGCGCACGTAGCTCCGGCCGACGGCCTTGTTGACCGGCTTCAGCATCCGGGCGTCAAGGCCCTTCAGCACCAACCGGCGGCCGCGCACCGGGATCGGCTTCTTCGACAGGCTGCGGAGAACGGCGTCACGGACCCGCGGGATCCGCTTGCAGATTTCATCGACCTGCTTCGGTTTCGCGGCCTCCAGGAAGAACGTCATCGGCACCGTCGTGCCGCCGGCCGGCAACATCATCGGCATCATCTGAATATGGGTCGGCGGCACCCAGGCGAGCGGATCCTTCTTCTTCGAGCCCGCCGCCCACGCGTCGCCGCTCACGGCCACGGCGGCCATGCCGATCAAACACATCATCCAGCGCATTGTCTTCCCTTCCTGTCGAGGCTGAAAACCATCATCCCCCGCCAAGCTTTCAGCTGCCTAAAGCTTACCGTAAAAACGGCGCAGCCAAAGGGGAATCTGCAACCTATTCACGGCCTTCGTCTTTCCGGCGCACGGAGCGAGACCGTGGCGCCGGCATTGGAACCGATCCAAACTTTACGTTTACGTAAACGTCAACTTATGCTAGATACCGTCGCATGGAGCCTAGGTGGTCGCGGGCGCCGGGCGGGGTAGACTATAATGCGGTCCACCGGCCCCGAAGCCGGCGCCGGTTGACGAGACAGGGAGAAAAGCGATGCCCGATGATGGTGTTGCCCGGACATCCGCCGGAGAGGAACAGAAGCCGACCTCCTATAAGCCGAAAAACGCGCTCCGGTTCGTGACCGCGGCGAGCCTGTTCGACGGCCACGACGCCTCCATCAACATCATGCGCCGCATCCTCCAGGGCGCCGGCACCGAGGTCATCCACCTGGGCCACAACCGCTCCGTCGACGAGGTCGTCACGGCGGCCATCCAGGAGGACGCCCACGGGATCGCGGTCAGCTCCTACCAGGGCGGCCACGTCGAGTACTTCAAGTACATGGTCGATCTCTTGAACGAGCGCGGCCGCGGCGACATTCGCGTCTTCGGCGGCGGCGGCGGTGTCATCGTCGCGCCGGAAATCCGTGAGTTGCACGACTACGGCGTCAAGCGCATCTACTCGCCGAACGACGGCCAGTCCATGGGCCTGCCGGGCATGATCCACGACATGCTGGAACTGGCCGACCGGGATCTCGGCGAAGAACTGCCGAGCGGCCTCGGCGCGCTGAAGAAGGCCGATCACGCGGCCCTGGCGCGGATCATCAGCGGCCTCGAGCTGGGCAAGCTGAAGAAGAAGCTGATCACCGACATCCGCGCCCTCGCGGACGCCCGCGGCGACGTCCCCGTGCTTGGCATCACCGGCACCGGCGGCGCCGGC
The DNA here is from genome assembly GCA_028817665.1 of Magnetovibrio sp. Lineage (GTDB taxonomy): Bacteria > Pseudomonadota > Alphaproteobacteria > Rhodospirillales > Casp-alpha2 > UBA3470. Next base: position 6,941 of record JAPPPF010000100.1, read on the forward strand.
AAGTCGTCGCTGACCGATGAACTGATCCGCCGCTTCCGGCTCTATTCGGACGAGCCCAAGATCGCCGTCATCGCCATCGACCCGACGCGCCGCAAGACCCAGGGCGCGCTGCTCGGCGACCGCATCCGGATGAACGCCATCGGGCATCCGAACATATACATGCGATCGCTGGCGACGCGTTCGTCGAAATCCGAGGTTCCCGCCGCGACGCCGGACATCATCGCCGCGTGCAAGGCCGCCGGGTTCGACCTGGTGATCGTCGAGACGCCGGGCATCGGCCAGGGCGACGCGGCCATCGTCGACCACGTCGACGCCTCTCTCTATGTGATGACGCCCGAGTTCGGCGCGCAGAGCCAGCTCGAGAAGATCGACATGCTCGACTTCGCCGACGCCGTGGCCATCAACAAGATGGACCGCAAGGGCGCCGAGGATGCGCTCCGCGACGTCCGCAAGCAGGTCCAGCGCAACCGCGAGGCCTTCGGTACCTCGCCCGACGAGATGCCGGTCTTCGGCTGCATGGCGTCGAAGTTCGCCGACACCGGCATCACCGCGCTTTATCAGAACCTGCTGGACCAGTTCGCCGCCAAGGGCCTCGGCGGGTTCACCTGCGCCATCGACCCGGTCACGGCGAAGCAGTCGGGCGCCGGCCAGGCCATCGTGCCGCCGGAGCGCGTGCGCTACCTGGCCGAGGTCGCCGAGACCGTCCGCGGCTACCACGCCACCATCGAGGAGCAATCGCGCCTGGCCCGCGAGCGCCAGCAACTGACGGCGTCGAAACGGATGCTCGACGAGGCCGGGGAGGGCGGCGACGCCGGCGCCCTCGAGGCGCTGATCGCGAAACGCGACGAGGCCATGGACCCGCGCGCCAAGAAGCTCTTGGAGATCTGGCCGAAGGTGGTCGAGAGCTACGCCGGCGAGGAGTACGTGGTCAAGATCCGCGACCGCGAGATCCGCACGCCGCTCAGGCGCCCGACGCTGTCGGGCAACACGGTGCCGCGGGTCGCGCTGCCAAAATTCGAGGACGACGGCGAGACGCTCAAGTTCCTGCTCAAGGAGAACCTGCCAGGCTCGTTCCCCTATACGGCCGGCGTCTTCGCCTTCAAGCGCGACGGCGAGGACCCGACCCGCATGTTCGCCGGCGAGGGCGACGCGTTCCGCACCAACGCACGTTTCAAGATGGTCTCCGAGCATTCCGACGCGAAGCGCCTGTCGACGGCCTTCGATTCCGTCACCCTCTACGGTTTCGACCCGCACGAGCGCCCCGACATTTACGGCAAGGTCGGCAACTCCGGCGTCTCCATCGCGACGCTGGACGACATGAAGGTGCTGTACGGCGGGTTCGATCTCTGCGACCCGGCGACGTCGGTGTCGATGACCATCAACGGCCCGGCGCCGATGCTGCTGGCCATGTTCATCAACACCGCCATCGATCAGCAGATCGAGAAATTCCGCGACGACAACGGCCGCGAGCCGACTGACGAGGAGATGGAGAAGGTCGCCGAATGGGTGCACGAGAACGTCCGCGGCACCGTGCAGGCCGACATCCTGAAAGAGGACCAGGGCCAGAATACCTGCATCTTCTCGACCGAGTTCGCGCTGAAGATGATGGCCGACATCCAGGAGTACTTCGTCCAGCACCGTGTCCGGAACTTCTACTCGGTCTCGATCTCCGGCTATCACATCGCCGAGGCCGGCGCGAACCCGATCTCGCAGCTCGCCTTCACCCTGGCCAACGGCTTCACCTACGTGGAGGCCTACCTGGCGCGCGGCATGCACATCGACGACTTCGCGCCGAACCTGTCGTTCTTCTTCTCCAACGGCATGGACCCCGAGTACACGGTGATGGGCCGGGTGGCGCGGCGCATCTGGGCGAGTGCCATGCGCTTCAAGTACGGCGCCAACGAGCGCTCCCAGAAGCTCAAGTAC
>JAPPPF010000072.1 GCA_028817665.1 Magnetovibrio sp.
GGGGTTCGGGAGATATTTGGGGACGGCGCCGCGGTGGGCCGGCCCTTGGCCGGCGACGACCGCCTGCGCCCCGACTTCCGCATCGCCGCCAGCGACCTGCTGACGCCGGCCCAGCGCGACCGCGTCGGCAAACGCCTGACGGCCTGGCTCCGGGCCCGCGTCGAAACCGAACTGGCGCCCTTGTTCGCCGATCCCGCCGGGTTGCCCGCCGGTCCGGCCCGCGGCGTCCTCTACCGGCTGCGCGAGCACCTGGGATCCATGCCCAGGGCCGCCGCGGCGGCGGAGCTGGAAGCCCTGTCGCGGCCCGGCCGCCAGGCGCTGCGGCGCGCCGGCCTCCAGATCGGACGCGAGTCCGTCTACGCGCCGAAACTGCTGAAGCCGGCGGCGGCGGCCCTGCGCGGCCTGCTCTACGGGCTCGACGCGGGCGCGCCGGTGGCGCCGCTGCCGCCGGGCCGCGTGTCGGTGCCCGCCGAGCCGGGCGTCGCCGACGATTACTACGAGGCGGTCGGCTACCGGCGGCTCGGCCGTCTCGCGGTGCGCGTCGACATCGTCGAGCGGGTCGCCGCCCGGGCCTGGGAACTGGGCCAGAAGGGCGGTTTCGAGATGCCCGCCGAGTTGATGAACCTGATCGGCTGCGGCGCCGACGACCTGGCCGAGATCCTCGGCCGATTGGGTTACCGGCGCGCCGTCAAGGGCGACACCGTGACCTTCCACAGGAAGCGGCCGAAGGCCGGACGCGCCGGTGCGCGCCCCGGCCGGCCGCGCCGGCCCGATCCGGATTCGCCCTTCGCCAAGCTCGGCGGCCTGATGGACGGGGCCGGGCCGCCGTGAGCGCGGACGAGACGGACGGCCGCCGCCTCGACAAGTGGCTCTGGTACGCGCGTTTCTTCAAGAGCCGGACCCTGGCGACCCGGTTCTGTCAATCGGGGCGGCTCCGGGTCAACGGCAGCGTCGTCAAGAAGGCGCACCACCTGCTCAGGCCGGGCGACGTGCTGACCTTCCCCAAGGGCCCCGACGTCCGTGTCGTCGAGGTCGTCGAGTTGGGCCATCGGCGCGGCCCGGCGACGGAGGCGCGCACCCTTTATTCGGACCTGGCGCCGCCCGAGGACCGGCCGAAGAAGGCGGCGCCGGAACCCGGTCCGGCGCGCGCCGGGGCCCGCGAGCCCGGCAGCGGCCGGCCGACCAAGCATCAACGCCGCGCCCTCGACCGGCTGCGCGGCGGTTGAGGCCGGGGCCGAAATGTCACTTATGATTCACGAAATCGAAACAGTTTCCGGCGATACTCCTGATCGAAGCAGGAGAATACGAACATGCGTTTCACCGTGGAATTCGACACGCACGCCAGCAAATGGCTGGTTTTCGATTGGCTGAACGCCGGACAGGCGGTCGGCGCGCATCGCGACCAGGGCGCCGCCTTCGTCCAGGCGGAATCCGAAGAGCAGCGTTGGCGCCGCTTCGGTCCCGGCACCGAGACCTTCGCGCTGGTCGCCTTCTAGGCCGAGAGACCCCTCGAGAAACTCAAGCCCGCCCGAAGCGCAGCTGCCGGCTGAGCCGGGCCAGCGCGCCTTCCGCGCCGGCGTCGTCGCCGCCGCGCCAGTGCAGCCAGCAGTGTTCGGCGTTCAGCGAGAAGTAGGGGTGGGCGTCGAGGTAGACCTCGTCGCCGGCGATGTCGCCGTGGAAGTGATCGAGGACCAGCCATTGGCCGCCGAGCAGGATCGAGGTGACGACCCAGTCAGTGTCGTTCAGTTCGTCGGCCAGCCAGACGATCCGCAGGCGATCTGAGTGAATGCCGAGGTGGCGCAGCGACACGTAGCGGACCAGGGCGGCGTCGGCGGACTCGTCGTTGCGCTGGGCCCGGGTGACGGGACCCGCCCACGGCAGCGAGCGCGCCACCTGAATGATCGGCGCCAGGTCGCCGACGCCGGCCAGGTAGCGGTGCGCCCCGGCGATCTGACCCTTGACGTTGAACGGACGCAGCCGGTCGAGCATCTCGAGCCAGCGCTTGACCGCGGGATCGGCGGCGGCCCGGCCGGTGTCGAGACGCTGCGCGTGCGGAAACAACTCGGCCGGCGGCCCGATCACCTTGTCGACCGATTGAAACAGCGCCACGGCCGCCTTCGGCGCGCGGCCCGGGTGGCCGGCATCGACGTAATCGAGGGGCACCGGACCGACGTCGCGCCCGACCCGGATCCCGTCGATGAACTCTCCGATCGCGCTCCACGCGGTGAAATCGGCGAAATGTTTCGAGAATGGCTGCATTTGCTGTCTTCCTTCCGTCCCACGGACTCGTTAACCCTTGCCGGAACAGCCGCAAGGATCGGGCCAAATCTAACTGTTTGATTCGTATGAGAGGATTTCGCTGGATTTCGCCGCCGACGCGCCGTTGGGCAGGATTTGCCGGGTTTATTCCTGCCGCCTGAAGACGACCGAGAAGTTGTTGGCGGGCATCGCGATGGCGGTCTCGAACGTCAGCCCCAACGGCGCCGCGGCGCCGCTGACGTCGGCCAGATCGCGAATACCCCAATTCGGATTCCGGGCCCTCAGGCTGGCATCGAACTGGGCGTTGCTGTCGGCCGTGTGGGCGCCGTCGCGCATGAACGGGCCATAGAGGAACAGGACGCCGCCGCCGACGAGGTGGCGTCCGGCGGTCTGGAGCAGCCCCAGGCAGGCGGCCCAGGGGGCGATGTGGATCATGTTGGCGCAGTAGACGAGGTCGACGTCCGCCAAGCCGCCGTCGGCGGCCGCGACATCGAGATCGATCGGCGCGAGAACGTTGTCCAGCGCCGCCGTCCAGGCGGCGGCGGAGGCGCGGCTCTCGGGGTCGGGATCGCTGGGCTGCCAGGTGATGTCCGGGTGCCGCTCGGCGAAATGGGCGGTGTGCTGACCGGTTCCCGAGGCAACCTCGAGAACCCGCGTGACGCCGCCCAAATAGGGTGTCAACGCATCCAGGATCGGCTGCTTGTTGCGTTCGGCGGACGGCGCCGAACGGCGGGCGTCGGAATTTTCACCGGTCATCGGCGAACCCTAGGGCAGGGCCCGGCCCGCGACAAGATTTATCCCTATTTTTCCGAGGGTTGCGAGCCCTCAACCCCTGTGTTACCGAAGGAAGATGATTGGACGTATCAAGCAGTTGATGTTCGGCGCCGATGAGGCGGACGCCCCCAGCGCCGCCGCCGAGGACACGGTGGCCGCGGCCGCCGCCGCGGTGATGATCGAGGCCGCCGTCATGGACGGCCAGTTCGACGACGACGAACGGGCGACCATCGCGCGGCTGTTGGCGGAGCGCTTCGAGATGACGGCGGCGGATGTCGAGACCGTGCTGGCCGAGGCCGAGCGGGCCGTCGAGAACTCCGTCGAGCTGTTCAGCTTCACCCGCGTGCTGCGCGACGACTTCGATCACGACGACCGGGTGCACATGATCGAAATGCTTTGGGAAGTCGCCTTCGCCGACGGCGTCATTCACGATTACGAGGCGAACCTGATTCGCCGCGTCACCGGCTTGTTGCACGTCACCGACCGCGAGAGCGGATGGGCGCGCAAGCGGGTATTGGAACGGCTGGACATTGTCGACGGGGCGGCGTAAACCGGTTCACGCCCCGGCAACGGAGACCTACGACTGGAGAGAAATATGACGTACGTCGTTAGCGAAAATTGCATCAAATGTAAGTACCAGGATTGCGTCGAGGTTTGCCCGGTGGATTGCTTTTACGAGGGCGAAAACATGCTCGTCATTCATCCCGACGAATGCATCGATTGTGGCGTCTGCGAGCCCGAATGCCCGGCCGAGGCCATCGTGCCGGACACGGAGCCGGAGATCGAGAGCTGGCTCGAGATCAACGCCAAGTTCGCCGCCGAATGGCCGAACATCACCCGCAAGGGGGAAACCCCGGCGGACGCCGACGACTGGAAGGACAAGCCGGGCAAGAAGGAGCAGTTGAGCTCCAATCCGGGCGCCGGCGACTAGTTACCGGGGCGAAATTTCCGTCATAGGGACTAGAGACTTGAAATCAGGGGTTTTTTCTTCTGGTTTCATGTGTTAAGCTTAGTAAATACACCGGTTGTGTTCGGGAAATCCTGGGTATTTCCCTTTCCAGCCGGTTTTCCGTTGTGTGCAGCCCATGAGCGATCCCGTTCGCGGCCGCGGGCGGCGAGACGACAATTGATCGGAGAGACTCAAGGCATGCCCAAAGCACCCTTATTCAAGGCCGGAGACTTCGTCGTGTATCCCACCCATGGGGTCGGCAAGGTCATGGACGTTCTGAAGCAGGAGATCGCCGGCCACAAGCTGGAGCTCATCGTCATCACCTTCGAACGCGACCGGATGACGCTGCGCGTTCCGGTCGAGAAGGCGGCGACCTCGGGGCTCAGGAAGCTGTCGTCGCGGAAGATCATGGAAGAGGCCATGACGACGCTGAAGGGCCGGGCCCGGGTCAAGCGCACCATGTGGAGCCGCCGCGCCCAGGAATACGAGGCGAAGATCAACTCCGGCGATCCCGTGTCGATCGCCGAGGTCGTCCGCGACCTGCACCGCAACGTCGGCCAGCCCGACCAATCGTTCTCGGAGCGCCAGATCTACGAGGCCGCCCGCGACCGGCTGGCCAGCGAGCTGGCGGCGGTCGACAAGACCGACGTCGACGCGGCGACGGAAAAGCTCGAGAAGGTCCTGAAGGCCGCCTGAACCCTCGCGGGACGCGACCGGCCGGCAGCGAGGCTGGCATGCGCAATTCGATCGTCACCGACGACCTCATCGATGAGTTCCGAGACCGCGGCGTCACCGTGTTGCGGGGGGCGTTCGACGCCGCGTGGATCGGTCGGCTCCGAGATGGTCTCGCCCGCAACACGGCGGAGCCCGGCCCCTACCGCCGGAACTACGGCGAGGCGGCGGACGCCGACGCGTTTTTCGGCGATTACTGCAACTGGCGGCGGATCCCCGAATTCGAGACCTTCGTCAGGGAGTCTCCCGCCGCCGACATCGCCGGTGCGCTCATGGGCTCGGCGAAGGTCAACTTCTTTCATGAACATGCCCTGGTGAAGGCGCCCGGGACCGACGCGCCGACGCCCTGGCACCACGACCAGCCCTATTATTGCCTGAGCGGCGAGCAGACCTGCAGCCTCTGGGTGCCGTTGGATCCCGTCGGCCGCGATTCGGCGCTCGAGTTCGTCGCCGGATCGCACCGCTGGGACAGCCTGTTCCAGCCGAAGATGTTCGTCGGCGAGGATTACCCAATAGCCGACGACGGCTTCGAGCCGATGCCCGATATCGACGCCGCCAGGGCCGATTACGACATCGTGTCCCACGCCGTCGAGCCCGGCGATTGCGTCGCCTTCCATTTCCGCACCGTGCACGGCGCGCCGGGCAACCGCTCGGCCGACACGTGGCGGCGCGCCATCGCCTTCCGCTGGACCGGCGACGACGTGCGCTTCCGGCCGCGGTCCGGCGTCATGTCGCCGCCGTTCCCGGAATTTCCGGAGTTCGACCTGGCCGACGGCGACGCGCTCGATAGCGAGCTGTTTCCGGTTATCCGGCGACGATCTTGACCCGCCGTCCCGGGACCAGCGGGTCGCCGGGTTTGAGGTCGTTCAAAAGCCGGAACCATTCGCGCCGGAACCGCTCGAAGGGAAAGCGCCGGGCCATCGACTGGACGGTGTCGCCCGACCGCACCGTGACCATCTTGATCCTGAGCGGCTGGATCGCCGCCGCCTCGGAGGCCGAGAGCCGGCGGAAGCTGTAGGTCGTGCGGCGCAGTTCGAGGTTCAGCCGCTTGCTTTCCGAAGGCGGCGTGACGAAGGCGAAACGGAAGATCTGGTCCTTGTCGGCGCGGATCGCGATCAGGCGGACGTCGCGGGGCCCGTCGCCGGTCGACAGCCGCGCCTCGCCGGTGGCGCCGGCGAGGCCGTTGACGTCGAGCCGCTCGATCCGCTGAACGTCGAGGCCGTGCTTCCACACGCCGTCGATGTAGTTGGGCAGCGAGCGGACGCGCGGCGCCTGCTTCGGGTTCGCCATGTCGAAGATGATGCGCGACTTGCTGGGGCCGAAGGCGACGACCTGCTTCGGCGTGTTGAACAGCACGAACCCGGGCGGCACGGTGAAGGCGAAGCGCAAGTCCGGGTGCATGAAGGTGCGGCCGCGGCGCACGCCCTGGCTGGGGTCGTCGCCGAAGACGATTCCGTCGATCCGGTTGAGGTAGGCGCGGCGCTTGACGAGCGGCCGGGCCACCGCCTTGGCCTTCGACAGCTCGATCGCCTGCTTGATCCGGTCGGCGGTGCGCGGATGGGTCGACAGGATGTTGTGGTTGACGCCGTCCTGGCCCTTCTGGCGGGCCTCCAGTTCGGAATGGGCCTTCAGCTTCCTGAAGAAGCTGGTCAACGCGCGCGGGTCGTATCCGGCGCGCGTCATGTAGCGGACGCCCAGCATGTCGGCTTCCAGTTCCTGGCCTTGCGAATACTGCTGGATCGCCACCTGGGCGCCCAGGTTGGCGACCCGCCCGACCCCCGACGGCACCCCGGCGGCGCTGCCGAGCACGCCGAGCACGGTCAGGCCGATGTTGGTGGCCATGGCCGTGGAGTACCGTTGCGCCGAATGGCGCGCCGTGACGTGCCCGATTTCGTGGGCGAGCACGCCGGCCATCTCGGCCTCGTTGTCGGCCAGCGCCAGGAGCCCGCGGGTGATGTAGACATAACCGCCGGGCAGCGCGAAGGCGTTGACCGCCTCGTCGTTGAGGACGGTGAAGCGCCAGGGAATCTTCGGCAGTTCGGAAAGCGCCGCCAGCTTGCCGCCGATCGAGGCCACGTAGGCGCCGAGGTCGTCTTCCGAATAGGCGCCGCCCAGCTCCTTCAGGATCTTCGGGTGTTCCTCGGCGCCGATCCGCGCCTCGTCCTCCTGCGACATGAACGCGGTGAAGCTCTGCTTGCCGGTCGCCGGGTTGGTCGAGCAGGCGCCGAGGGCCAGAAACGGGACGACGGCGAGCAGGCGGGCGAGGGCGCGGAAGGACGGGGGAACGTACATTTCGCGGATTATGCGGAAGCCCACCGAACGCCGCAAGCCATGTGGTGCTGGCGCTCGGCGGCGTTTCCTATAGGATGCGCCGAATGTCCGATCCAGATGACGGCGCGGTCCCCGGCAGTGGCCGATGGCTCCTCTGGGAGCGCCTCCCCCCGAACGCCCGCGGCATGCTGTTGATGGCGGTCTTCGCCTGCCTGGTGGCGCTCCTGCACGTCATCGTGCGGCGCCTGAGCCAGGACCTGCACCCCATGGAGATCGCGTTCTTCCGCACCGTCGTGCCGCTGTTCGTGCTGGTCCCGATGCTGATGCGCCAGGGCCGCGGCTGGTGGCGCTCGACGCGGCCCGGCCTGCAGTTGGTGCGCGGCCTGCTCGGCGGCGCCGCCATGGTCACCTGGTTCTACAGCCTGGCGATGATCCCGGTCGGCGACGCCACGGCGCTGAGCTTCTCGGTCGTCGTCTTCACCTCCATCGGCGCGGTCCTGTTCCTCGGCGAGAAGATGGGGATGCGGCGCTGGATGGCGGTGCTGATCGGCCTGATCGGCACGCTGATCATTCTCCGGCCGGGCACCCAGGCGATGCAGCTCGGCGCCCTGGTGGCGCTGGCGTCGTCGATCTTCTGGTCGGCGACGCTGCTGGTCGTCAAGGTGCTGACCCGGACCGAGTCGGAGATGACCATCGTCTTCTACTCGTCCATGTACTTCACCCTGATCGCGGCGGTCCCGGCTTTCTACTACTGGGTCTGGCCGACCCCGGAGCAGTTCGCGCTGCTGATCCTGGTGGGACTGATGGCCTTGGTCGCGCACCTGGCGATGGCGCGGGCCATGAAGCAGGCGGAGGCCACCGCGATCATGCCGGTCGACTTCACCCGGCTTCTGTGGGCGGCGGCGGCGGGGTATCTCTGGTTCGGCGAATTCCCAGATCTCTGGACATGGGTCGGCGGCACCGTGGTGTTCGCCAGCACCATCTACATCACCTACCGGGAAAGCCGCAAGCAGCCGGCGCCGGGCCGCCCGGCGGTGCCCAGCGAACAGGTCCGCTAGGCTACAGCCGGTTGGTGTGCGGGGCCGTCGACTGGCGCCGGCCGAGCTGCGCCTCGCGGTGCCCGATGTAGGCGCCCGACGCGAAGATCACCGCGGCGCCGACCCAGGTCCAGGCGTCGGAGAGCTCGCCGAAGGCGAGCCAGCCCAGGAGCGCCGCGAAGGGCAGGCGGGCGAAGTCGAAGGGCAGGATGGCGGAGGCGTCGGCCAGCGACATGGCCTTCACCAGGGTGACGTGGGCGAAGGTCGCCACCGGTCCGATCAGGGCGATCCAGATCCACATCTCCGGCGCCGGCGTTTCCCAGACGGTGAACGCGAGCACCGCCGAGACCGGGATCAGGAACAGGCCGACGTAGAACACCACCTTGGTCGGGTTCTCGGTGCGCGACAGCGACTTGATGATCAGCACGGTGATCGAGCCGAAGCCCGCCGACGCCAGCGCCGCCCAATGGCCCGGGGTCAATTCGACCAAGCCGGGCCGGAGGATGATCATGGCGCCCAGGAAGCCGACCGCCGTCGCCGTCCAGCGCCGGGCCCGGACGGTCTCGCGGAGAAACAGCGCGGCGCCGATGGTGGCGAAGATCGGCGCCACGAAGCTCAACGCGGTGACGTCGGCGATGGGCACGACGGAGACCGCGTAGAACCAGGTCAGCATGGCGCCGCAAGTGAATAGCGCGCGCAGCGCGAACAGACCGAGCCGCTCCGTCCTG
>JAPPPF010000016.1 GCA_028817665.1 Magnetovibrio sp.
CCGCCCACTGAGCAGACGATGGGCATGAGGCTGGCGAGCGCCACGATCTGGTCGATGGGGGCGTCGAACAGGCCGATGACGATCGACGCCGCGATGGCCGTCAGGAGATTGACGAACAGCCAGGAGAACCGCGCCCGGGTGGTGTCGATGGCGGCGTCGTAGAGGTCGTCCTCGCTGACCCCACCTAGGCGCATGATGTCTTCTTCGTGTTCTTCGTGGATGACGTCGACGATGTCGTCGATGGTGATGGCGCCGACGAGCCGGCCGCCGTCGTCGACCACCGGCGCGGCGACCAGGTCGCGCTGGCGGAACAGGAGCGCCACGTCCTCCTGGTCGGCGGTCACCGGAATGGCGGTGAACTCGGACCGCATGACCTCGCTGACCGGCACCGGCCGCTTGGTCCGGAGCACGGCGTCGAGGGCCAGCTTGCCGACCGGCCGGTGCGCCGGGTCGACGACGTAGATCATGTAGAACTGGTCGGGCAGCGGGTTGTCTTCGGAATCGGCGTTGGCCCGCATGAAATCGATGGTGTCGCCGATGGTCCAGAAGGTCGGCACGGTCACCAGCTCGCGCTGCATGAGGCGGCCGGCGCTGTCCTCGGGGTACGCCAGCGCCTCCTCGAGGATCGCCCGGTCGCTCTCGGGAATGGCGTCGAGGACCTGCTGCTGCTCGTCCTCGTCGAGCTCCTCGATGACCTCGACGGCGTCGTCCGAGTCGAGCTCGACGACCGCCTGCGCGACGCCCTCGAGACCCAACAGATCGATGACGTGGTCGCGGACGCCGTCGTCGAGCTCGGACAGGATTTCGGCGTCGAAATCCGGACGGATGAGCTCGATCAGCCGTTCGCGGTGATCCTCATCGAGGCGTTCGAGGAGATCGGCGACGTCGGCGTAGTGGACCGGATCTATCAGCTCCCTGACGCGTTCCGACTCGCCCTGGTCGAGGGCGGCGACGATCTCGCCCTCGAGCGTGGCGTCGAGCCCGGGAACGAGGTCTTCGATCACGGTATCGAATTCGGCCTGCGGGTCGGCTTGCGGCGTCGGGTCGGTCACGACTGCTTCCTCCCTCCTGCAAGCCCCGGTCAAGGGCGGTCAAAAAACGCGAGGCCCGGCGCGGGTGCGGCGGGCCTCGGCGAAGGTTGGTGCGGACGAGAAGACTCGAACTTCCACGGGCGCATTGCCCACAGCGACCTCAACGCTGCGCGTCTACCAGTTCCGCCACGTCCGCAAAACCCTTGCGGCAACCTCACCGGTTGCCTTAAACACTCAAATCTTGCTAGGGCCGGAAATAGCAAACCCCGGCCCCAGGGGCAAGTCTTCGATTGCGGAAACTTGACGGTATGAACCCAGGAGAAATCAAAGGTTTAAGCGCCGCGCCGGCGGCCACGGGCGAAACCGACGAGATCGCCTGGCTGATCGCCGACGAATTGGTCGACTACCCGGCCGCCGTCGACTTCATGGAGCGCCGCGCCGCCGCCATCCGGGCCGGCGGCGCGCCCGAAACCGTCTGGCTGGTCGAACACCCGGCGCTTTACACGGCGGGCACCAGCGCCGACCCGGCGGAGCTCCTGGACGGCGGCCGGTTCCCGGTCTACGAGACCGGGCGCGGCGGCCGCTACACCTACCACGGGCCCGGGCAGCGGGTCGCCTACGTCATGCTGGATCTGAAAAAGCGCGGCCAGGATATCCGCCGGTACGTGCACGACCTGGAGGAATGGGTGATCCACACCCTGGCCCGCTTCAACGTCACCGCCGAGCGCCGCGAGGGCCGCGTCGGGCTGTGGGTGGCGCAAGGCGCCCCGGCCAACCCGGCCTACCGCGAGGACAAGATCGCCGCCATCGGCGTCCGGGTTCGGCGCTGGGTGAGCTTCCACGGCATCGCCATCAACGTCGAGCCCGACCTTGAGCACTTCACCGGCATCGTGCCCTGCGGCATCGGCGAACACGGCGTCACCTCGCTTTGGGATCAGGGCATCACCGCGACCATGCCGGAAGTCGACCTGGCGCTCCGGGCCAGCTTCGAGGACGTCTTCGGGCGGCGGACGACGAACGCCTGAACCCGTAAACTAGACGGTTGGAAGGTGACTGAACCCGATGTCGTTGGGCAGTGGCGCCGGGGTTGCGCGGAGATCCACCACCTTCGCCGCCGGCGGGCCTCGGCGGCAGGCGGCGAGCATGCTCTCGATGTCCTCGGGGTTTCCGGCGAACACGGCCTCGACGGTGCCGTCACGGCGGTTGCGGACCCAGCCGCGGAGGTTTCGGGCCGCGGTCTGCTGCTTGGTCCAGCCGCGGAACCAGACGCCCTGAACGCGCCCCGATACCACCACGTGGACCGCGCGTTCAGGCAAGCCGGGCCCTGCCCTACTCGAACTCCATGATCACCTGATCGACCATCAGGCTGTCGCCGGCGCCCGCCTTGATGGCGGTGACGGTGACGTCGCGCTCGGCGCGCAGCACGTTCTCCATCTTCATCGCCTCGATCACCGCCAGTTCCTCGCCGGCCTTGACCTCCTGGCCGGCCTCGACGGCCAGCGACACCAGGAGCCCCGGCATCGGCGACAACAGCAGCTTCGAGGTGTCCGGCGGCTCCTTCACCGGCATCAGCGCCTGGAATTCGGCGTGCACCGGGCTCAGGACCATGATGTCGTCCTCGGACCCGCCGTGGATCAGCCGGTAGGCGACGTTGTTGCGTTCCACCTGGATGCACAGCTCGCGGCCGTCCAGGTTGCCGATGAACAGAGGCTCGCCAAGCTTCCAGTCGGTGCGCAGTTCGTGGGTGGTGCCGTCGATGACGACGAAGTACCCGTCCGACGCCGGCCGCACCGTCACCGGATGCGGCCCGTCCTTGAGCACCACCACCCAGTCGTCGGAGACCTGGCGCTCGTGATCCGGGGTCTGGCCGCTGATCTGCGCGGCGCGGTGCTGGTAGGCGCGGTGGATCGACGCGGCGACGGCGATCTGCACGACCGGGTCATCGGCCGGCAGGTCCTGCGGGTGGAAGCCGTCGGGATACTCCTCGGCGATGAAGTTCGTGGTCAGCGCGCCCTCGGCGAACCGGGGATGCGCGACCAGCGCCGCCAGGAAGCCGATGTTGTGATTGACGCCGCGAATGTAATAGGCGTCGAGGGCCGACTTCATGTGCCGGATGGCCTCGCTCCGGTCGCCCCCGTAGGTGATCAGCTTGGCGATCATCGGGTCGTAGTACATGGAGATCTCGCCGCCTTCGTAGACGCCAGTGTCGACGCGCACGTGATCGTCCTCCTCAGGGCTCTGGTAGCGCACCAGCCGGCCGATGGACGGCAGGAAGTTGCGGAACGGGTCCTCGGCGTAGACCCGGGCCTCGAGCGCCCAGCCGTTCAGCTTCACGTCCTTCTGGGCGAACGGCAGCTTCTCGCCGGCGGCGACGTTGATCATCAATTCGACCAGGTCGAAACCGGTGATCAGCTCGGTCACCGGATGCTCGACCTGCAGGCGCGTGTTCATCTCCAGGAAGTAGAAGTTGCGCTCGCCGTCGACGATGAACTCGACGGTGCCGGCGGAGTGGTAATCGACGGCGGCGGCCAGCGCCACGGCCTGTTCGCCCATGGCCTTGCGGGTCTTCTCGTCGAGGAACGGCGACGGCGCCTCTTCCAGGACCTTCTGATGGCGGCGCTGGATCGAGCATTCGCGTTCGCCGAGGTAGACCGTGTTGCCGTGCTTGTCGGCGATGATCTGGATCTCGATGTGGCGCGGCTGCTCGATGAACTTCTCGACGAACACCCGGTCGTCGCCGAAGGACGACTTGGCCTCGTTGACGGCGCGTTCCAGGCCGTCGCGGCATTCATCGTCGTTCCAGGCCAGCCGCATGCCCTTGCCGCCGCCGCCCGCCGACGCCTTCAGCATCACCGGATAGCCGATGTCGTTGGCGATCTTGACCGCGTCGTCGGGGTCGCGGACGGCTTCCGTGTGTCCGGGCACGACGTTGACCTGGGCGGCCTCGGCCAGCTTCTTCGATTCGATCTTGTCGCCCATGGCGTTGATGGCGCCGACCGGCGGGCCGATGAAGGCGATGCCGGCCTTGTCCAGGGCTTCCGCGAAGGCGGCGTTCTCGGACAGGAATCCGTAGCCCGGATGCACCGCGTCGGCGCCGGTCTCGCGGATCGCGTCGAGGATCTTGTCGATCACCAGATAACTCTCGGCGCTCGGCGCCGGGCCGATGTAGACGGCCTCGTCGGCCATCTGCTTGTGGAGCGCGTCCCGGTCGGCGTCGGAATAGACCGCGACCGTCGCGATACCCATCTTGCGCGCCGTCTTGATGACCCGGCACGCGATTTCCCCCCGGTTGGCAATCAGGATTTTATTGAACATGTCGACCTGCAACCCTGTTGTTCGTCCCCGGTCGGAACGTTTTAGCCTGTCACACCGGAAGAATCCATGCACCAACAGGTGATTTGACGAAAATCAATCCCGCTTGAAAATCTCGAACAAACCCATGGCGTAGGCGGCGTGCAGGGCCAGCACCGAGCCCCATCCGACCATCGGCAGGACGAACCATACCTGGTCCGGAGCCAGCCAGAAATTGAGCGGCACGGCGATCACCATGGCGGCGAAGTAGCACACCAGGTGCGTGCCGAAGCCCTTGACCCGGCGCCTGGCGGCCTGGGCGCGTTCATCCAGCTCCGGGGACGGCGGCGGTTGGGGGTTTTCCTCGGTCATGTCCGGCGCGGCTCCAGGTTCCGGTTTCACCCGCCGGAACCGAACGGTCCGGCGACTCGCGAGCGCCGCCATCATGCAATAAAGTGGCCGCCATCATAAGGGGGAAACATGGAGCCCTGGCCCGACATACCCGGACCCGACGTGAACGCCGACGCGGCGCCCTACTGGGCGGCCGCCGCCGAGGGCCGGCTGGTCATCCAGAAATGCGCGGACTGCGGGACCTTCCGCTTCTATCCGCGCCATCTCTGCCCCGGTTGCGGCGGCGACGCGGCCGCCTGGACCGAGGTCTCGGGCCGCGGCGCGGTGCACAGCTTCACCGTCGTCCACCGGGCGCCGACTCCGGCTTTCCGCGCCCTGGCGCCCTACGTCATCGCGCTGATCGACCTGGACGAAGGCCCCCGGATGATGGCCAACCTGCTCGGCGCCGACGCCCTGGAGACGGCCATCGGCGACCCGGTCGGGGTGGTGTTCCAGGAACGCGCCGGCGGCGTCCGGGTGCCGCAGTTCGTCCGCCGGAGCGGCTGAGCGATGCTCCGCAACAAGGCGATCATCGCCGGCGCCGCCGATTCCGACATCGGCAAGCTGCCCGAGATGAGCGGATTGGCGCTCAACGCCCAGGCGGCGAAGCGCGCCCTCGACGACGCCGGCATGACGCTCGCCGACGTCGACGGGCTGTTGACCGCCTACTCCCTGACCGAGCCCTATTTCATGCTCGGCACCGTGCTCGCCGAGCATCTCGGGATCGCGCCCCGTTATTGCGCCTCGCTGGTGGTCGGCGGCGGCACCCCGGGCGCGGCGCTGCATCACGCCGCCATGGCCGTGGCCACGGGCCAGGCCGAGGTCGTGCTGGTCACCGCCGGCGAGAACCGGGCCACCGGCCAGAGCCGCGACGCCGCCGTCCAGGCCCTGACCCAGGTCGGCCACCCCTACTTCGAGACCCCCTACGGCCCCCTGGTGCCGGCCTTTTACGCGATGGTGGCCCGGCGCTACATGCACGAATACGGAACCACCCGCGAAGAGATGGCACACGTCGCCGTCCGGGCCCGCGACCACGCGGTCCGCCACCCGGCGTCCCCGATGACGGATCGCCTCGACGTCGAGACGGTGCTCGCCTCGAAACCCATCGCCGAGCCGCTGAGCATGCTCGATTGCTGCCTGATCTCGGACGCCGCCGGCGCCTTCGTGGTGACCACGCCGGACCGCGCCGCCGATCTCTTCCACCCGCCAGCCTGGCTCTGGGGCATCGGCGAGAGCCACACACACGAACACATCACCCTGGCGCCCAGCCTGACCGAAACCGGCGCGCTCAGGTCCGGCCGCGACGCCTACGCGATGGCCGGGATCACGCCCGCCGACGTCGATTTCGCCGAGCTTTACGACTGCTTCACCATCGTGCCGATCATCGAGGCCGAGGAACTGGGCCTGGCCGAGCGCGGCGCCGGCGGCGAGTTGTTCGCGTCCGGCGAGACGGCCATCGAGGGCCGGCTACCGGTGAACACCCACGGCGGGCTCCTGAGCTACGCCCAGGCCGGCGCGTCCGGCGGGCTGCATGGCATAGTCGAGGCGGTCCGGCAGCTGCGCGGCGCGCAAGGCGAGCGCCAGGTCGAGAACCACGACATCGCGCTTGTCCACAACGAGGGTGGCGTGCTGTCATCGCATTGCACGATGGTTCTCGGGAGGGAAAAGAGATGAGCCGCCAGATCCGCGTCGCCGCCGCGCAGTCGGGTCCGATCCAGAAGGACGAGCCGCGCCAGTCCGTGGTCGCCCGGCTCACGGCCATGCTCGACCAGGCCGCCGACGCGGGCGCCGATCTCGTCGTCTTCACCGAACTGGCGCTGACGACCTTCTTCCCGCGCTATTACGCCGAGGACCGCGCCGAGATGGACGACTGGTTCGAGCGCGAGATGCCGAACGCGGCAACCCGCCCGCTGTTCGAGCGCGCCGCCGAACGCGGCGTCGGGTTCTATTTGGGCTACGCCGAACTGACGCCCGAGGGCCAACACTTCAACACCTCGATCCTGGTCGATAAGCAGGGCACCACCGTCGGCAAGTACCGCAAGGTTCACCTGCCGGGCCACGCCGAGCACGATCCCGAGCGCGCCTTCCAGCACCTGGAGAAGCGCTATTTCCTGCCAGGCGACCTCGGATTCCCCGTGTGGCGGACCATGGGCGGGGTCATGGGCATGTGCATCTGCAACGACCGGCGCTGGCCCGAGACCTTCCGGGTGATGGGCCTGCAGGGCGTCGAGTTGGTGATGCTCGGCTACAACACGCCATCCGTGAACTCGCAGAAGCCCGGCGAGGCCATCGAGAAGCGCACCTTCCACAACCGCCTGACCCTGCAGGCCGGCGCCTACCAGAACGCGACCTTCGTGGTCGGCGTCGCCAAGGCCGGCGACGAGGATGGCCACCACCTGTTCGGCGAAAGCTGCATCGTTAACCCGGATGGCGAGATCGTCGCCATGGCGGAGACCGAGGCCGACGAGGTCGTCGTCGCCTAGATCGACCTCGACGACTGCAATTTCGGCAAGTCCACCATGTTCGACTTCGCCCGCCACCGCCGCATCGAGCACTACGGCCGGATCACCTCGCAAACCGGCGCCGAGCCGCCGCCGGAGTGAGCGATCACGCCGTCGGCGCCTCGCCGGCGACGGTGGTGCGGCGCATGATGCGGCGGTACTTGCCGGCGTCCCAGGGCCGGCCGCGGTGGTTGACGCAGCGGTTGTCCCACATCACCAGATCGCCCACCGACCATGCGTGGGCGTGGACGAAGCGGTCCTCGGCGGCGTGCGCCAGGAGCGTATCGAGGAGCGCGCGTCCCGCCTCCCGGTCCATGCCGCGGATGTGCGAGGCGTGGGAACCGACGTAGAGGGACTTCCGCCCCGTCACCGGGCTGGTCCGCACCATCGCCTGCGGCACCGGCGGCACTTCCTGTTTCTCGACGTCGAAGAAGGTGGAACCGGCGTCGTAACCCATGGTGGCGCGCGAGTAGGCCAGGCTGTGCTCGGCCACCAAGCCCTCGATCCGCGCCTGCATCTCCGGCGCCAGCGCCTCCCATGCGGCGCGCATATCGGCGAACTCGGTCTCGCCGGCGGCCGGCGGGATTTCCCGCGCCGACAGCAGTGAGGCTTTCGACGGCACGCGTTTGAAGGACGAGTCCGAATGCCAGAGCTGGTTGCCGCGGTTGTAGGACATGGCTTCGGAGTCGGCGGCCAGGATTCCGCCGTCCGGACCGACATTGGAGATATCGGAGATCAGCGGGTTGGCGACGGCGCGTTCGCGGTGCCGGCGCACCGACGGCTCCAACGGCCCGAAGCGTTCCGAAAAGGCAATCTGCTGGTCGTCGCCGATGTCCTGGTCGGGGAAGACCACCACCCCGAAGGTTTCGAAGGCGGCCTCGACATCGGCGAAGGTGGCGTCATCGAGGGGCCGCGTCAGATCGACGCCGGTGACGCGGGCGACGAAATCGCCGTGGATCGGTGTGACACGGACCGCCATCCCCCTCGCCTTCCCGCCTAGAGCGGAATGTTGGCGTGCTTCTTCCAGGGATTCTCGACGTCCTTGTCGCGCAGCATGCGCAGGCTGCGCGCGACCCGAAGGCGCGTGTTGTGCGGCATGATGACGTCGTCGATGAAGCCCCGGTGCCCGGCGATGAACGGGTTGGCGAAGCGCTGGCGGTATTCCTCGGTGCGCTGCTCGATCTTCTCCGGGTCGTCCAGGTCCTGGCGGAAGATGATCTCGACGGCGCCCTTCGGGCCCATCACCGCGATCTCGGCCGACGGCCAGGCGAAGTTGACGTCGCCGCGCAGGTGCTTCGAGCTCATCACGTCGTAGGCGCCGCCGTAGGCCTTGCGGGTGATCACCGTGACCTTCGGCACGGTGGCCTCGGCGAAGGCGAACAGGAGCTTGGCGCCGTGCTTGATGATGCCGCCGTATTCCTGGGCGGTGCCGGGCATGAAGCCGGGCACGTCGACCAGGGTGACGATGGGTATGTTGAAGCAGTCACAGAAGCGCACGAACCTGGCGC
>JAPPPF010000135.1:0-7655 GCA_028817665.1 Magnetovibrio sp.
CCCCGTGCGGCGCGAGTATGGGAGCGGGCTCGTTCCCCGCGCTGCTGCCGACCTTCAGCGAGTCCTGGTCTCTGTCTAAGACCGACGCGGGATGGATCAACGGCATCTATTTCGCCGGCTATCTCGGGTCCGTGCCGATCCTGGTCAGCCTCACCGACCGCGTTTCGCCGCGCCGCATCTTCTATCTCTCGGCCGCGGTCAGCGCCCTCTCCGGCCTCGGGTTCGCGCTCTGGGCCGACGGCTTCTGGACGGCCATGGTCTTCCGCATGCTCGGCGGCATCGGCGTCGCCGGCACCTACATGCCGGGCCTGAAACTGCTGAGCGATCACCTCGAACACCGGTTTCCCGATTACGACCACAGCCGCGGCGTCGCCTTCTACGTCTCGGGCTTCGGCCTCGGCCTGTCGCTCAGCTTCTTCCTCGCCGGCGTCACCGCCGAGGCCTGGGGCTGGCGCTGGGCCTTCGCTGTCGCGGCGCTCGGGCCGATGCTGGCGGTCGCCGTGTTGGGCGCCACCGTCCGGGGCGCCGACCCGATGACCCGGACCGCGCCACGCACCCATCTTCTCGATTTCCGCCCGGTGCTGCGCTGCCGCGCCGCCATGGGTTACGTGCTCGCCTACACGGTCCACAACTTCGAGCTCTTCGCCTTCCGTGCCTGGGCGGTGGCCTTCCTGGTGTTCGCCGGCGCCGAAAGCGGCACCGGCGGCATCGGCGTCGCGCCGGCAACGATCATCGCCGGCGCCATTCTGATGGGGCCCGCCGGCAGCGTGCTCGGCAACGAGCTGTCCAGGCGCATCGGTCGGCGCCGCGCGATCACGCTGATGATGCTGGCCTCGGCGGCGCTCGCCGCCGTGATCGGCTTCCTGGCCGGCCAGGCCTACGGGCTGGTGGTCGCCGTCGCCGTCGCCTACTGCGTCCTGCAGGTCTCCGATTCCGCCTCGCTCACCGCCGGCGCCGTCGCCGCCGCGCCGGAAGGCTACCGGGGCGCCACCATGGCGGTGCACTCGTGCATCGGCTTCACCGGCTCTTTCGCCGGTCCGGTGGTGTTCGGGCTGATCCTCGACCTGGTCGATCCCGCCGGCGGCGGCGCCACCATCGCCGCCTGGGGCTGGGCCTTCGCCGGCGTCGGCGCCGTGGTCGCGCTGGGGCCGGTGTTCCTGTACGCGCTCAGGAACCGGAGCTAGGGGTCGGGAAAGGTTTTTCCGGTCCTGGCCTTGCACTATCCTGAGGGAGGAACGCGCGAACGGGCGGCACATGGACGGGGGCATCCCTTGAGCGACGAAGCTTGGTACGTGGCGAACGGCGAGACGGGCGAGCAGTTCGGGCCCTATTCCGACGCTGTGCTCCGCCAATACCTGGACGACGGCACCGTCGCGGCCGGCGATTCGATCTGGCGCGACGGCATGGAGGTCTGGGAGACGGCGGAGGTCTTCATCTGGTTCGCCCGCCGCGCCGGCGTCGAGCCCGCCCAGCCGGAGCTCGCCGACGGCGGCGCCCCCGAGGCCATCGAGACCGTCGAGACCATTGAAACGGCCGAGACCGCCGAGACCGGCCCGGAGGCCCCGCCGGCGCCGACGCCGCCGGTCGATGGATCCGGGTTGCAGGCCGGCGAGCCGGCGGCGGTGGAAACGGCGGCCTTCGCCGCGCTGTTGGGCCGCTCGCTGACGGTCTCCGCGGCCGACCTGGAGGCCTTCGCGGGCGCCAATGCCGAACCGTTCCTGGCCTACCGGGCGCGGATGGCCGAGAACCTGGCGAAGGCGCTGCTCGCCTGGTCGTGGCCCGGGTTCCTGGCGCCGCTGGCCTGGCTCGGCTACCGCAAGCTCTACGCGGAGCTGGCCGCCGGCGTCGCGGTCTTCGCCGCCGGCATCGCGCTCGCCATCGCCTTTCCCGCCCACGGCACGGTGCTGCGCAACGCCGGCGCCGTGGTCTGCCTGCTCACCGGATTTTCCGCCAAGGCCCTGGTGGTGATCGCCGCCGACGCCGCCGCCCGGCGCGCCGACAAGGCGGGACTCTCCGGCGAGGCGCGCGCCGCCCGCCTGGCGGCCGCCGGCGGCACCTCGAAGTTGGGCGCTTGGATCGGCGGCGTCGTCTACGGCCTTTTGCTCACCTATCTGGGACTGGTCGTGCTGTCCCTGATCTACACCTAGGCCGGAGGAGGAGCGGAGCCCCATGAGCGACGGCGGATGGTATGTTTCGAAGGCCGACAGCGACGACCAGATCGGCCCGCTCAGCGGCGACGGCCTGATCCGCCACCTGCTGAGCGGCGCCATCCGGCCCGAATACTTCATCTGGCGCGACGGCATGAACGGTTGGCAGCCCGCGTCGGTGTTCACCTGGCTGCTGACGGCGCCGGCACCGGAAGAGGCGGGACTGCCCGAAATCGAGGAGACGGCGCCGGACGCCTAGCCGGCGCGCCGCTTGGCCCGGGGGTGGGCCGCGTCGAACACGGTTTGCAGCCGCGCCGCGTCGACGTCCGTGTAACGTTGCGTCGTCGACAGCGACGCGTGGCCGAGCAGTTCCTGGATGATCCTGAGGTCGCCGCCGCCGGCCAGGAGGTGGGTGGCGAAGCTGTGGCGCATGGCGTGCGGCGTCGCCGAATCGGGAAGCTGCAACAGCTTGCGGACCTCGCGCATCTGCTTCTGCGCGACGCCCGGGTTGAGGCGCTTGCCGCGCGCGCCGACGAACAAGGGATCGTCGGCGCCGAGATCGTAAGGGCAGGCCGCGACGTAGTCGTGGATGGCGTCCAGCACCGCCGGCAGCACCGGCACCAGGCGCTCCTTGTCGCCCTTGCCGGTGACCCGGATCGAATCGCCCGCCGCCGGCACCTGGCCGCGGTCGATGCCGAGCGCCTCGCCGATCCGCAATCCCGACCCGTAGAGCAAGGCCAGCAGCGCCCGGTCGCGCTTGCCGATCCAGGGCTCGTCGCTGAGCGCCTCGATGCTGGCCACCGCGTCCAAGGCCTCCTCGGCGCTCAGCGCCTTGGGCACGGACTTCGGCACCTTCTGGGTGCGGAGCGCGTGGATGGCGGCGTTGTGGGCGAGGCCGCGCCGGTCGAGGAACTTGAAGAAACTCCGGAGCGTCGAGACGGCACGGGCCGTCGAGGTCCGGGTCAGGCCGTCGGCGTTCCGCTTCGCCAGATAGCCGCGGAAATCCAGGGAATTCAGCCGGTCCAACTCGTCGAGCCCCGGCGGATATCCCAGATGGTCGGCGAGGAAACTCAGGAAACCCTGCAGGTCGTGGCCGTAACCTGTAACCGTGTTCTCCGACGCCCGGCGCTCGTGCCGCAGCCAGTCCTGCCATTCCTGGATGGCGTTGACGACACCCGGCTCGGCCGGAAAGCCGCTCACCCGGCGCCGTCGCCGGGCTGTTCCAGGGCCCGCGCGATGCAGGCCTCCAGCACCCGGCAGAGGAAATTCAAGAGCTCCGTGCCCTGGCCCGGATGGAAGGTATCGCCGCGCGCGCCGAGCGCCAGGATTCCGGCCGGCAGGTCGGGACCCGGGCGCATGCGGATCAGCGCCGCCGAACGGACCAGTCCGGCGCCCGACCCGAACAGCATGCCGTCGTCGTTGACCTCGCGCAGCAGCCGGGCGTCCTGGTCGGCGCCGAGGACGACGTCGACGGTGCCGGCGAGGAGGCCGCGGATCTCCGGGCCGACGAGACGCGGATCGGGCCGCGCCGGCGGCTCGAAGGCCATGTTGACGACGTCAACGTCGAGGAGCAGCGGCCAGTCGTGAGTGACCACGTGGACCACATCCTCCCAGCGGCGCGCCGCCAGCAAGCCCAGGACCGCCGCGTGGGCGCGGGTCTGGGTCGACATGTTGGAGCGGCTGGTCTCGATGACGTCCTGGGCGCAGTCACGCAGTTCGTCGATCTCGTTGCGGTGCCGGTTGACGAGATAATGCTGCATGTCGACGACGCCGTCGCCGGACCAACGGGCCGGGGCCGTCATCTCGCCGAGCACCTCGGGATGGCGGGCCAGGAAATCGGGATGGCGCATCAGATAATCGGCGACGGCGGCGTCCGTCAGGGCGGCGTCTTCCGCCTCCGTTTGGGGTGCCGCCGGGACCGGATCGTGAGGTTGCGTCATGGTCTTGCCTCTATGCCTCGCCAGATGTGCGAATCGCCCTATTATAGACCCTCAGAGAATTAACAAATACCAAAAGCCCGAACCTCCATGATGCCGCGATGACCGCTTCCCCTCCGCCCGCTTCCGACGCCCCGCCGCAAGTCTTCGGCGCCGGCCAGAGGATCGCCGTGCTGTTGCCACTGCCGCTGGGCTCCGCCTACGACTACCGGGTGCCCGACGGCATGACGCTGGGGACCGGCGATTTCGTCGTCGTGCCGCTCGGCAACCGCGCGGCCTCCGGTGTCGTCTGGGGACCGGGCCTCGGCGACGTCGACGCCCGGCGCCTCAAGGACGTCACCGCCCGCCACGATTGCCCGCCGCTGCCCGACGTCAGCCGCCGGTTCGTCGATTGGGTGGCGCGCTACACGCTGCATTCGCCGGGCGCCGTGCTGAAGATGGCGATGAGCGTCACAGACGCGCTGGAGCCGCCGAAGCCGGTGACCGCCTACCTGGCCGCCGAGGCGCCGGCGGGCCTCCGGATGACGGCGGCGCGCGCCCGCGTCCTCGCCGCCGCCGCCGACGGCCCGCCGCGCGGCGCCGCCGATCTGGCCCGCGAGGCCGGCGTCAGCCCCGGCGTGGTCAAGGGCCTGGCCGAGGCCGGCGGCCTGCGCGCGCTCGCCCTGGCGCCGGTCGGCCTGCCGCCGGCACCCGATCCCGATCACCCGGGGCCCGAGCTATCCGAGGAGCAGCAAAACGCCGCCGGTCCCCTGGTCGGGGCCGTCGGCGGCGGTTTCGGCGTGACCCTGCTGGACGGCGTTCCCGGCGCCGGCAAGACCGAGGTGTACTTCCAGGCCGTCGCCGAAACCCTGCGCCAGGGACGCCAGGTTCTGGTCCTGCTGCCCGAGATCGCCTTGAGCGCGCAATGGCTGGAGCGGTTCCGCCGGCGGTTCGGCTCAGCCCCGGCGGAATGGCATTCCGACCTCACCCACGGCCAGCGCCGGGCGACCTGGCGGGCGGTCGCGGCGGGCGACGCGAAGATCGTCGTCGGCGCCCGCTCGGCGCTGTTCCTGCCCTACGCCGATCTCGGCCTGATCGTCGTCGACGAGGAGCACGAGGCGGCCTTCAAGCAGGAAGATGGGGTCATCTACAACGCCCGCGACATGGCCGTGGTCCGGGCCCAACTCGGCGACATCCCAATCACCCTGGTGTCGGCGACGCCGTCCCTGGAGACGGTGGTCAACGCCGCCAACGGCCGCTACGCCAGCCTGCACCTGAGGACCCGGCACGCCGGCGCGATCCTGCCCGAGATTGAGGTCGTCGACATGATCGCCAACCCGCCGGCGCGCGGCAATTGGCTCTCGCCTGGCCTCCTGGACGAGCTCGGCCGGACGCTGGCGGGCGGCGAGCAGGCGCTGTTGTTCCTGAACCGGCGCGGCTACGCGCCGCTGACGCTGTGCCGGACCTGCGGCCACCGGTTCCAGTGTCCGCGCTGCACCGCCTGGCTGGTCGAGCACCGCCTGGCCGGCCGCCTGCAATGCCATCACTGCGGCTTCAACGTGACGCCGCCCGACGCCTGCCCGAGCTGCGAGACCGCCGACAGCCTGGCCGCCTGCGGCCCCGGCGTCGAACGCCTCGCCGAGGAGGTCGCGGGCGCGCTCCCCGAGGCCCGCGTCGCCATCGCCGCCAGCGACAACATAACATCCCCGAGCGCCGCCGCCTCGCTGGTGGCGGCGATCGAGAAGCACGAGGTCGATATCGTCATCGGCACGCAGATCGTCGCCAAGGGCTATCATTTCCCGCTGCTGACGCTGGTCGGCGCCGTCGACGCCGACCTGGGCCTGCAGGGCGGCGATCTCAGGGCCGCCGAACGCACCTATCAATTGCTCTACCAGGTCGCCGGCCGGGCCGGGCGCGGGGCCAAGCCCGGGCGTGTCCTGCTGCAGACCTACATGGCCGCCCATCCGGTCATCCAGGCGCTCAGCAATGGCGACCGCGACGCCTTC
Source organism: Magnetovibrio sp. (assembly GCA_028817665.1). GTDB lineage: Bacteria > Pseudomonadota > Alphaproteobacteria > Rhodospirillales > Casp-alpha2 > UBA3470. The sequence goes on from JAPPPF010000135.1 coordinate 6,070, forward strand.
CTGGCCGCCGAGCGGTCGGCCCGCGAGGCTGCCGGCATGCCGCCCTTCGGCCGGCTGGTGGCGCTCGTCGTATCGGGAAAGGACGAGGCCGCGGTCGACGAAGGGGCGCGCAACCTGGGCCGCGCCGCGCCGCATTCGGACACCGTGCGGGTGCTCGGACCGGCGCCCGCGCCCTTCGCGCTGTTGCGCGGCCGGCATCGGCGGCGGTTGCTGTTGAAGGCGGCCCGCGGCGCCAACGTCCAGGCCGTGGTCCGCGACTGGCTGGCGCGGGCGCGCTGGCCGAAGAAGGTCCGCGTCCAGGTCGACGTCGACCCCTACAGTTTCCTCTAGGCGGCGCGGCGCTCCGGCCCGGCCGTATCGGCGGCCCGCGGCCGGACCCGGCGGCACGGACCGATATAGTTGGTCTGGCGGACGAACGACGCGGACCGGTCAAGGGCCTTGCGGACCCGCGTCATCAGCCCCTTCGACGAATAGGGCTTCAAAAGGATCGCGTTGACCCCCATGTCGCGGATCAGCTCGATCTCCCCGGTGTCGGCGACGGCCGTGATCAGAATGACCGGCATCTGCGACAGATCCTCGCGCTGATGGGCGCGGAGCGTGCGGATGAACGACAGCCACGCCTTCCGGTCGCTGCCAACGTCGAGGATAATGGCGTCGTGGCGGTTCTCGCTCAGCAGTTTCATGGCCTCGCCGCAGGATTTCGATTCGGATACCGACCAGATCCCGACGGACTGGAAGATGTGGCGGATGGTCTTCCTGGCGTGGGCCTGTTCGCCGATGATGCAGAACCGCAGCTCGCCCATGGTGTCGTTGGCCTGCTCATTGGCCTCGCGCTCACCGAAGGAAAGCTCGACGGCCGACGTCTGCCAGCCAATTCTCAGTTGCTCTTGCCCCATGTCGCGTCCCCTGAATGCAACCTCTGATGTGGCTCGGGATCATAGGGATTTTTCGGGCGGAAGCTGTGATTGCCATCACAGAAATCGGAATTCGCCGCGGATTTTCAACGCCCCTCTGAAAATCGCAGAAATCCGAGGCTTTGCCCCTGTGCAAAAGGCGTCCCGAGTCGTGTTGCAAGGCCAGATCGAGTGTGGTACGACATGCCCGCTTTTCGCGGGAGGTATCCGCTGGAGCGGTCGGATAAATCGCCTGACACAAGGGCGGAAGGGCCGGTTCGGGGTATCTTCGCGGCGGGCAAAAAATAAAGACGAGGGGTAGTCCCAAGTGTCATCGGATGTCATCGGCGCCACCGGCCTCTCAGGCCGATACGCGACCGCGCTGTTCGAACTGGCGGACGAAGAGAAGCAACTCGACGCGGTTGCCGGGGATCTGGGGTCCATCGGCGCCATGATCGAGGACAGCGCCGATCTCAGGCGGCTGATTCGTTCGCCGGTAATTTCCCGCGACGACCAGCAGAAGGCCATGGAGGCCGTGCTCGACGCCGCCGAAATCGGGCAACTGACGCGCAAGTTCATCGGCGTCGTCACCCGCAACCGGCGGCTTTTCACCCTGCCGGACATGATCAAGGGCTATCAGGCGCTGTTGGCGGCGCGGCGCGGCGAGGCCACGGCGGAGGTCGTGACCGCCCG
>JAPPPF010000135.1:7665-8719 GCA_028817665.1 Magnetovibrio sp.
CCCAGCCAGCACTCCCCCACCTGGGCCCCCACGCCGACACCGGCCCCCACGGCCCGCCTCACCGAACCCTCCCCACTCCCCTGCAGCCCCGCCGTGACCGCCCGGGCGCTCACCGCGGAACAGCTCGAAAATCTGGAAGGTTCAATCAAGCAAGCCATGGGGACCAATGTCGCCATCGAGGCCCAAGTGGACGAGAGCTTGCTGGGTGGTCTGATCGTCAAGGTCGGATCCCGAATGGTCGATACATCATTGAAGACGAAACTGACGCAGCTTCGGCTTGCCATGAAAGGGGTCGGGTAATGGAAATCCGTGCCGCGGAAATCTCCGCAATCCTGAAGAAACAAATCGCCGATTTCGGTTCCGAAGCCGAAGTCGCCGAGGTCGGACAGGTGCTCTCCGTCGGCGACGGAATCGCCCGTATCCACGGACTGGACAAGGTCCAGGCCGGTGAGATGGTCGAGTTCCCCGGCGGCATCAAGGGCATGGCGCTGAACCTCGAGACCGACAACGTCGGCGTCGTGATTTTCGGCGACGACCGCTCGATCCGCGAGGGCGACACGGTCAAGCGGACCGGCGCCATCGTCGACGTGCCGGTCGGCAAGGGCCTGCTGGGCCGCGTCGTCGACGGCCTCGGCAACCCCATCGACGGCAAGGGCCCGATCGAGTCCGACGAGCGCATGCGCGTCGAGGTCAAGGCGCCGGGCATCATTCCCCGGAAGTCCGTGCACGAGCCGGTGCAGACGGGCCTCAAGGCCATCGACAGCCTGATCCCGGTCGGCCGCGGCCAGCGCGAGCTGATCATCGGCGACCGCCAGACCGGCAAGACGGCGGTGATCATCGACACCATCCTGAACCAGAAGGCGGTCAACGACGGCGACAACGAATCGGAGAAGCTGTACTGCGTCTACGTGGCCGTCGGCCAGAAGCGCTCGACCGTCGCGCAGCTGGTGAAGACCCTCGAGGACTACGACGCGATGAAATATTCCATCGTCATCGCGGCCACGGCGTCGGAACCTGCGCCGCTGCAGTTCCTGGCGCCCTACACGGGTTGCAC
>JAPPPF010000012.1 GCA_028817665.1 Magnetovibrio sp.
GCGCGCTTCTACACCTGCTTCGCCATCGCCATCGCCAGCGCCATCGGCATCGCGTTCTCCGGCAACATGCTGACCCTGTTCGTGTTCTACGAAGTGCTGACGGTCTCGACCTTCCCGCTGGTCGCGCACGCCGGCACCGACAAGGCGCGGATGGGCGGGCGCACCTATCTCGGCATCCTCATCGGCACCTCCATCGGGTTCCAGCTGGTCGCCATCATCGGCACCTGGGTGGTCACCGGGACGTTGGATTTCCGCGACGGCGGCGTGTTCCCGCCGGAGGCCAACGCGTTCGTCGTCTCGGTGCTGTTCGCGCTCTACATCTACGGCATCGGCAAGGCCGCCTTGATGCCGTTCCACCGCTGGCTGCCGGCCGCCATGGTCGCGCCGACGCCGGTCAGCGCGCTCCTGCACGCGGTCGCGGTGGTCAAGGCCGGCGTGTTCACGGTGCTCAAGGTGACGGTGTACCTGTTCGGCTTCGACATCCTGACCAACACCGGCGCCAGCGATTGGCTGGCCTACATGGCGGCGGCGACGATCCTGCTCGCCTCGCTGGTCGCCATGACCAAGGACAACCTGAAGGCGCGGCTCGCCTACTCGACCGTCAGCCAGCTCTCCTACATCGTCCTGGGTGGCATGATGGCGACCGGGATCGGTGCGGTCGGCGGCGCCATGCACATCGCCATGCACGCCTTCGGCAAGATCACCCTGTTCTTCTGCGCCGGCGCCATCATGGTCGCCAGCCACAAGACCGAGATCAGCGACATGCGCGGGCTCGGCCGGAAGATGCCGATCACCTTCATCTGCTTCATGATCGGCACGCTGTCGATCATCGGGCTGCCGCCGCTCGGCGGAGTCTGGTCGAAGTGGTACCTGGCCCTGGCCGCGGCGGAGACCCAGCACGTCATCTTCATCGCCGTGTTCATGATCTCGTCGCTGCTGAACATCGCCTACCTGATGCCGATCGTCATCCGCGGCTTCTATTCGGCGCCGGACGCCGACGACCATCACGACCACCACGACGATCATCACGACGACCACGAACCGCGCCAGCCCGGCGACGCCGCGGCGCCCAACACCTGGAAGATTTTCGGCCTCGAGGAGGCGCCGGCGGCCTGCGTCGGTGCGCTGGCGTTCACGGCGCTCGGGTGTTTCGTGTTGTTCTTCTACGCCGACGCCATCTACGAGTTCCTGTTGCCGATCGCGGGCGGAGGGAAGCCATGACCACCCCACCGACGGACGAAAAGAAGTACTGGCTCGACGACAAGCGCAACGTGTGCAAGATCATCTGGACGCTGGTGGTCGTCTGCGCCGGGCTGTTCGTCGCCGACGCCTTCTACCACAAGCACCCCTACTTCGCGGCCGAGAGCTGGTTCGGGTTCTACGCGCTCTACGGTTTCATCATGTGCGTCGGCCTGGTGCTGGCGGCGAAGTTCATGCGCACCATCCTGATGCGCGACGAAGACTACTACGACGGCGGGGACGAATGAGATGATGAACCCGGCCTTCATCCTGATCCTGGGCGCCCTGCCGATCCCGTTCCTCGGCCGGCCCATCCGCCAGGCCTGGCTGTTGGCGCTCCCGGTGGTCGCCTTCTGGATGGCCTTCGGCATCGACGACGGCACCTATGGCCAGGTGGCCGTGTTCGACTACACGCTGGTGACGCTCCGCATGGACGGCCTGGCGCGGGTCTTCTGCTTCATCTTCCTGATCGCCGCCTTCCTCGGCAACCTCTACTGCCTCAATGACGACGACCCGGTGCAACAGGTGGCCGCCAACATCTACGCCGGCAGCGCCGTCGGCGCGGTGCTGGCGGGCGACCTGATCACCCTGTTCGTCTATTGGGAGCTGACGGCGATCTCGTCGGTGTTCCTGATCCTGGCCAGCGGCACCGAACAGGCGCGCCGCGCCGCCATGCGCTACCTGATCATCCAGGTGGGTTCGGGCGTGTTGTTGCTGGCTGGCGCGCTGATCCACGTCGCCGCCACCGGCGAGATCGGCTTCAACCACTTCGGCCTGGAGACCACCGCCGGCAAGGTGATCTTCCTGGCCTTCGGCATCAAGTGCGCCTTCCCGCTGCTGCATAACTGGCTGCAGGACGCCTACCCGGAGGCCACCGTCGGCGGCACCGTGATGCTGAGCGCCTTCACCACCAAGCTCGCCGTCTATTCCCTGGCGCGCGGCTACGCGGGCACCGAGATATTGATCACCATCGGCGCCACCATGACCATGTTCCCGATCTTCTACGCGGTGATCGAGAACGACCTGAGGCGCGTCCTCGCCTACTCGCTCAACAACCAGCTGGGTTTCATGGTGGTCGGCATCGGCGTCGGCACGGAGCTGGCCTTGAACGGCACCGCCGCGCACGCCTTCACCCACATCCTCTACAAGGCGCTCCTGTTTATGTCGATGGGTGCTGTCCTGCTGCGCACCGGCACCTGCAAGGGCTCGGAGCTCGGCGGGCTCTACAAGACGATGCCGTGGACGACCGGCTTCTGTATCGTCGGCGCGGCGTCGATCTCGGCGTTCCCGCTGTTCTCGGGCTTCGTCTCGAAGTCGATGATCCTCTCGGCCCTGGGCCACGAGGGCAACTGGTTCGCCTGGGCGGTGCTGCTGTTCGCGTCGGCCGGCGTGTTCCACCATTCGGGCATCAAGATCCCCTACTTCGCCTTCTTCGCCCACGACTCGGGCCGGCGGCCGAAGGAAGCGCCCTTCAACATGCTCCTGGCCATGGGCTTCACCGCGTTCCTCTGCATCGGCATCGGCGTCTACCCGGACCCGCTCTACGCGATCCTGCCCTACGCCGTGGATTACCATCCCTACACCTCGGCGCACGTCATCAACCAGTTGCAGCTGCTTTTGTTCTCGGCGCTCGCCTTCACCTTCCTGATGACCACCGGGCTCTACCCGCCGGAGCTCAAGTCGACCAACCTGGACTTCGACTGGTCTTACCGCCGCTTCCTGCCCTGCGTGATCCGCTGGGGCGGCCGGATGATCGCCGCCGCCGACCAGGGCGCGCGGCGCGGCCTCCTGCACCTGCTCGACGAGATCCTGCGCCTGGTCAACCGCTACAGCGGCGTCGAGGGCACCTTCGCGCGCACCTATCCGGCCGGCTCCATGGTGTTCTGGGCCGTCGGCTTCCTGGCCGTCTTCCTGGTGCTCTACTTCGTCGGCTGAGGCGGCGCGCGGTTCCGCTCAGATGATCCCCTGCTCGCGGTAGGGCTTGTTCGCGGGGACGCGGGCGTAGCCCATGTTGGTGAGGTCCAGGGTCTGGAAGCCGCCGTCGAGGATCAGCTCGGCGATGGCGCGGCCCGTGGCCGGGGCCTGCATGATGCCGTGGCCTGAATAGCCGGTGGCGACGTAGACGTTCTCCATGCCGCCGCTCCACGGTCCGATGATCGCGGTCAGGTCGAAATGGTTGCGGGCGTAATGGCCCTGCCAGGTGTTCAGGAGTTTCAGGGTCTCGAAGGCCGGCATCAGCTCGGCCAGCAGCGGCCAGAAGGTCTCCTCGAAGAATCCGCCGACCTCGTTGAAGGACCAGCCCGGCCCGCGCCGCCAATCGGGCAGCCCGCCGGAGAAGCCGTCGGGCTCCGGGCGGATGCCGAGATCCTTCTCCGTCTTGATCAGCGGCAGCGGCTCCAGTTCCTGCTCGCACTTGAAGTGATAGCAGTCGCGCGACAGGGGCTCGACCGGGAGTTCGAAGCCGATCAACTCGCCGAGCTCGCCGGACCAGGCGCCGGCGGCCAGCACGAACGTATCGGCCTCGATCACGGCGCCGGATTCGAGCGTCACCCGCCTGGCCAGCCCGCCGTCCCCTTCCCAGCCGACGACCTTGTCGGCGACGTAGGTGACGCCCTGGTGTCGGGCGCACTTGCGGAACCCCATCATCGCCGCGTAGGGGTCGAGCCAGCCGTCGTCGGGGGAATGCACGCCGAGTACGACGTCCTCTGACTGGATCGACGGAAACCGGTCGCGGAGCGCCGCCGCGTCGAGCAGTTCGACGTTGGCGCCGTTGTCGCGCTGGGTGTGGTAGTTGCGCTCCATGTCCTCGTGGCCGCCGTTGTCGGAGACAAACAGGTAGCCGCCGCGGTTGAAGGAGATCGGCTGCGGCTCGCCGTCGACGGCCATGCTCTCTTCGAATTCGCTGTAGAACTCGAGCCCGTAGGCGCCCATGGCGATGTTCTCGGGCAGGCTGAAGATCTGCCGTACGCCGCCTTGCGAGCGCGGCGTCGCCGCCCATTCGTAGGTCGGATCGGGCTCGATCACCGCGACCTCGCCGCCGCGCCCACCTCGGGTCAGGAAATAGGCGATCGACGAGCCGACGATGGCGCCGCCGATGATCACGATGTCGTAGCGTTCGTTCATCAAGGGGCTCCCCAGCTAAATCCGCGCCAGCACGGCCTTGGTGATCGCCGCGGTGCCGTCCGGGCCGCCGAACTCGGCCGGGCGGATGTCGCCGCTGGCGAAGCCGTCCTCGATGGCCCGGTTGAGAACGGCGGCGGCGTCCAGGCAGGGCCCGTGGCCGTGCCGCTCGCCGAGCCAGTCCAGCATCATCGCCGCCGAGAGGAACATGGCAACCGGATTGGCGAGGCCCTGGCCGGCGATGTCCGGCGCGGTCCCGTGGCAGGGCTGGAACAAGCCGTGGTCGTCGCCGAGATCGGCCGACGGCGCCAGGCCCATGCCGCCAATGAGCCCCGCCGTCAGGTCCGAGATGATGTCGCCCAAGAGGTTCTCGGCGACCATCACGTCGTAGTCCCAGGGCTTGCGCACCAGGTTGAGGGCCAGCGCGTCGATGTAGGCGTGATCGGCGGCGACGTCGTCGTGGGCGGCGGCGCGTTCGTCGAAGACCTTGCGGAAGAAGGCCATGGAATGCAGCACGTTGGCCTTGTCGACGCAGGTGACCCGGGGCGCGCCGTCCTTGCCGCGCTTGCGGGCCAGATCGAAGGTGAAATCGACGACCCGCTCGGTGCCTTTCCGGGTGATCAGGCAGCGGTCGCTGACTTCGACGTCGCTCTGCGGGCGCGGCGCGCGGATGTCGATGAACAGGCCTTCCGTCTGTTCGCGGATGATCACCATGTCGATGTCGGCGGCGCGCGGGTCGGCGAGCGACGGCGGCACGCCCTTCATCGCCTTGATTGGCCGCACGCCGGCGTAGAGTTCCAACTGGAACCTCAAGTCGAGCTGCGGATTGATCTCGGTGCCGTCCTTCTTGCGCACGTCGGGCAGCCCCATGGCGCCGAGCAGAACCGCGTCGGCCTCCTCGGACGCGCGGAAGGTCTCGTCGGGGAGGTCGGTGCCCTTCTCCTGGTAGCAAACGGCGCCGGCGTCGTGATGGGCGGAGGCCAGCCGGTAACCGCCGACCTTCGTCTCCAGGGCTTGAAGCACCTCCAGGCAGGCCGCCGTGACCTCGGCGCCGATCCCGTCGCCCGGCAACACGGCGATGCGGAATTCATTGTTGGTTGGCACTGGGAAACCCGTTAGTTGTGGTGGACCGCCTCCGTACCGTCATACGACGCCGCCGGAAGCGAGGCAATGGCATTGAGGGAGCCGTCCAGTGAGTGAGCAACGCCGCGGCATGAAGAAGGGCCTGACCCACTACGGCGACGACGGGTTCTCGCTCTACATCCGCAAGGCCTTCATCAAGGCCATGGGCTACACGGACGACGCGCTGTCGCGTCCGATCATCGGCATCGCCAACACCTATTCGGGCTACAACGCCTGCCACGCGACCATTCCGCAGATCGTCGAGGCGGTGAAGCGCGGCGTCATGCTGGCCGGCGGCCTGCCCATCGAGTTCCCGACCATCTCCCTACACGAGTCCTTCGCCTTTCCGACGTCCATGTTCCTCCGCAACCTGATGTCCATGGACACGGAAGAAATGATCAAGGCCCAGCCCATGGACGCCGTGGTCCTGGTCGGCGGTTGCGACAAGACCGTGCCGGCCCTGCTGATGGGCGCCGCGTCGGCGAACGTGCCGGCCATCGTCGAGGTCACCGGGCCGATGCTCACCGGCACGCACCACGGCGAGCGCATCGGCGCGTGCACGGATTGCCGGCGCTTCTGGGCCAAGTACCGGGGCGGCGAGATCGACGCCGACGAGGTCGAGGAGCTGACCAACCAGCTGGTGCCGACGGCCGGCACCTGCGGGGTCATGGGCACGGCCAGCACCATGGCGCTGATGACCGAGGCCATGGGCATGATGCTGCCCGGCGGCGCCGCGATCCCCGCGACCTACGCCGACCGGCCCCGCCAGGCCGAGCAGACCGGCGCGCGCGCCGTCGCCATGGCGGCCGAGAACCTCTCGCCGGACCAGGTGATGACGCCGGCCGCGATCCGCAACGCGCTCCGCGTGCTGCACGCCATCGGCGGCTCGACCAACGCCATCATCCATACCACGGCCATCGCCGGACGCCTCGGCATCCCCGTCGATCTCCAGGAGTTCGACGCGCTGGGCCGTGATATCCCTGTGCTGGTCGATTTGAAACCGTCGGGCCGGTACTACATGGAGGATCTCTACCGGGCCGGCGGATTGGCGCCGATCCTGAGGCGCCTCGCGGACCACCTCGAGCTCGACGCGTTGACGGTCACCGGCCGCACCCTCGGCGAGGAAATCGAGGGGATGGCGGCGGAGTACCCGCAAGACGTGGTCCGCCCGCTCGACGATCCGATCCATCCGGGCGGCGGCATCGCCGTGCTCACCGGCAACCTGGCGCCCGACGGCGCGATCATCAAGCAGGCCGCGGCGGCGCCCGAGCTGCTGGTTCACGAGGGCCGGGCCCTGGTCTTCTCGTCGATGGCGGACCTGGCGGCGCGGATCGACGCGCCCGATCTCGACGTCGCCGCCGACGATATCCTGGTGATGCAGAACGCCGGCCCGCTGGGCGCGCCGGGCATGCCGGAATCGGGGTATCTGCCGATCCCCAGGAAGCTGGCCGAGCAAGGGGTCAAGGACATGATCCGGCTCTCCGACGCGCGCATGAGCGGCACCGCCTTCGGCTCGATCATCCTGCACGTCGCGCCGGAAGCGGCGGCCGGCGGCCCCCTGGCCCTGGTCCGCACCGGCGACCGCATCCGCCTCGACGTGCCGAACCGCCGCCTCGACCTCCTGATCGATGACGACGAGCTGGCGGCGCGGCGCGCGGCATGGATGCCGCCGGCGCCACACCAGGGCGCCGAGCGCGGCTATCTGAACCTTTTCCTTGAAAGCGTGACTCAAGCACCAGAAGGCTGTGACTTCGATTTCCTGAAAGCCCGTTAACGCCGATTAATAAAAATCTGGAAGCAAATTCACACTCTGACGGGCATTGGGGTATATATAGGGCCTCCACCAAGCCACGTTGCGAGTTGGAATTGTTGATGATGAGAGCCGCCGCCATCGCCGTGACGACCCTCGCGGCCTTGCCGTTCGGCATTGACGGCGCCCGCGCGGCCGAGCTGAAGATGTCCTACAACTCGGATTGGCCGCCCTACTCCGCCGGCGTCGGCGAGAACGTTGCAGGAATCCTGCCCGATCTCATGAACGCCATCGTCGGTGAACGCATGGGCATGAAGGTCCGGCATTTCGGCTATCCCTGGAAACGCGCGCAGCGCGCCGTCGAGACCGGGCAGCTGGACGCCATGGTCACGGTGCCGACGAAGAGCCGGCTGAATTACGCGGAAAGCTCGGAAAGCACGGTCTACACCATCGAGATGCGGCCCATCGTCGCGCTCGGCGGGGCGGCGGAGTACAAGATCAGTTCGTCGTCGGATCCGGTCACGCTAAAGCCGAAGATGGAATGCAGGATCGTCGACTTGCCGGCGCCGTTCGGCCCGATCAGGCAGAGCGACTGGCCCTTCGCCACCTGCAGGTTGAAGTCGTGCAGGATCTCCATCTTGCCGTAGCCGGCGTTCAGGTGCTCGATGGCCACGTAGGGCTCGTTGTTGGCCAGGGCGCCGATCTGGTCGAGGCTGATCGACGTCTTCATGGTCCGCGCCTGGCGGTTGACGTCGTCGACGGAAATCACCGTCTCCACGGCGCCCATGTGGTAGCCCGACGCGCGGCGCTTGGCTTCTTCTTCCGTGCTCAGGTTCTCTTCGGCCATCAGTGGGCTCCCAGATAGGCGTCGATGACGCGTTGGTCGTTCTGGATACCAGTGCGGCCGCCGCGACGCCGAACATCAGCGCGCCAAGAAATTTTTTCGATGTGGTTATTAATCGCTCCTCCCTAGGGTTTGATTGGTCGATGTCACGGATTTCATTGGTTTCGTTGGCCGTCCCGGACATCTGCAGGGAATAATAACCGAGTCGGCAATCCGCGCAACCGAAACCGCGCCGATTTCAACGATTTAGGGATCAAAACTCAGCGAGGCGGAGTGGCCGATAGGCGGCCTGGCGCACTAGGGTTTGGCGCCCGGCACCCATTTCTGGACAGTGACGTTCTTGCCCGATTGGGTGCGGTAGACCTTGGGTTTGACGACCTGGCCGACGCCCGGCGTCTTTTCCGCGCGGATGAACGACAGCTGCATGGCGTCGAGCGGGATTTCCGCCCGGTGCGCGCGGCTGCGGGCCTGCTTGTAGGCCGAGGTGTCGCGCACCATCTTGGTGATCCGGTCCGTGTCCATGTGGCCGAAACGGCGCCAGATGGCGTCGAGGAAGCTCTCGATCTCCTGGGGCAGGAAAAGATCGGCGTCGAGGTTCGGGCGGCCCGTGGAGCAGGCCATGTAGCCGTTGG
>JAPPPF010000173.1 GCA_028817665.1 Magnetovibrio sp.
GACCAGGACAACGGCTTCATCATCGACGACTACCCCGACGAAGACCACACCGCGATCGATGCCTGGTTCATCGATCTGGCGGAACGCCTGACCCAGGCCATGGATCGCATCGGTCTGCCGCTATGCAAGGGCTTCGTCATGGCCACCAATCCGCTATGGCGCAAGACCATCAGCCAATGGCAGGACCAGGTAACACTGTGGAGCCGCAAGCGGAACTCGGTCGTGCTCCGCCATTGCGACATCTTCTTCGACTTCAAGGCCGCCTTCACGACATCTGAACGCGGGCAAGAGATGACCGACGCGTTGCGCCGCCACGTGACCGAGACCGCACGGGACAACAAGGTGTTCTTGGGTCAGTTATACGCCATCGACCAGGACCAAAGGCCGGCGCTCGGCTGGTTCAGGCGTTTCCGGACCATGCGGGAGAGCGATCCGCCCGGTTACAAGGGATATCTCAACCTGAAGCATTCCGGCACGCTGCCGCTGGTCGAAGGCATGCGGCTGCTCTGCCTGCGTGAGGGCCTGGTGATCAATCCCACGCTGGACAGGCTGCAAGCACTTCACGAGGGCGGCGTCCTCAGGGACGACGAGGCGGACTACCTCGCCGGCGGCTACCGGCACATTTCCCATCTCTTGATGCGCCAGCAAATCCGTGACTTCAAAGCCGGCCGAAATGTCACCAACTTCATCCACCCGGGCAGCCTCACCAAGCGCGAAAAGGACATTTTGAAGGACTCTTTCGAGGCCATCAGCGCGCTGCAGGATCGGCTGCGGCTGGAACTGACCGGCAACGTCTTTTAGTCACCAATCCTTACCCAAGCGGCGAACCTGCTCCATGTTCAGGGAAACATTGATCGCCTGACGCACCGTGGTGACGCCTCGCGATTCCAACAGATCGAACAACCGGACGAAAACCTGGGCGGTGGCGATACTGTCACCCAGCGCCGTGTGACGGCCTTCGATGTTGACGCCCAGGCGTTCGGCCATGGCCTCGAGGGAATGGTTGCGGCTTTCGGCCTCGGCGAACACGGAAAGCAGCAGGGTGTCTAAGACCAGGTTGTCGAAGCTGACACCGGATTTCTCCCGGTTCTTGGCCAGGAAGGCCATGTCGAAGGCGGCATTGTGGGCGACGAGCACGGCATCGCCGACGAAATCCTTGAACGCAGGCAAGACCTCTTCGATGGTCCGCTCATCCGCCACTATCTCATCGGTGATGCCGTGATACCGGACCGATTCCTTCGGGATCGGTTTGCCCGGATTGACCAGGCGGGTGAACGGCTGTCCGGTGTCGATTTCGCCATTCCTGACCCACACCCCGGCGATGGAGATGATCTCGTCGCCGGCCGCCGGCTTGAGCCCGGTGGTCTCCGTGTCGAAGACGACGTACTCGAGATCGCGCAGGCGCGCGCCGTCCATCTCGCTCGAATGCATGGGCTGGTTGTGGTTGTCGAAGTCATAGAACTCCGGCCGGGCCGGCAGGCTGCGGTGATCGCGTTCGCGCGCCGCCAAGAGCCGGTCGAGGGCGAGCCAGACGGCGCCGACGGCGAACGCCGCCGCCGCGCCCAGCGCCCACATGGAGAGCGCGCCGCCCTCGCCGCCGTGGCGCTGGATCGCCCAGCCGCCGAGCGCCGCCACCGCCGCCGCCAGCAGCGCCGCCAACGCGAAGCCGCGGCCGACGAGGCCGCGCACGGTCATGGTCTTGATCGGCTCCAGATGATCCATAGGTCCCCGACGCGAAATCTTCACCGATACTAACAGGTTTGCGACGCCGTGAACTGTCCCAGATCATGACCCTCGACCGCCCCGACGCGATCTCCGGGAGGTTCACCGGGCGCGACTCAAAGCTCGAAGTTCTTCTTGGTCGCGAGGCGGCGGAGTTCCTGATTGCGGGCGTAAAGGGCCCGAATCTCCTGCTCCTCGGAATCATTGAGATTGAGCAGGAACACCCCGCTCAGCATGAAGTGGCCGACGTTCTGGCCGGCCTGCCCCTTCATTTCCCGGCCGATATCCGTCGCGCGTTCCAGGTTCGTCGTGTACTCGGCGACGATGTGGGTGCAGGTCATCAGGTGGTCGCTCGGCGTGGTCGCGGGCACCGGCCGGGCGACGCGCCCGCCGCAGGCACCGACGGCGATGGCCAGCATCAAGGCCGCGGCAGCGGGCGCGCGCAGGGTCATGATCGGCGCGGCGGGCCGGCGGCGCGGCGGTTGGGCGGCGCGCCGGAGCGGGCGGCGAAATCCTTCGACACGGTGACCAGATGACGGAGGAACGCCGCGATGTTCTCGCGGATCGACCCTTCGTTGGCGAGGCGCAACCTCTCGGTACCGATGAAGGCGTCGCTGAACTTCGCCGTGTAAGGGACGGTAACGGTCTCGTTGACCAACGACTTCCGCGTCGCGGTGTCGATGAGCTCGTAACGCACCGTCGCGGTGACCGTCATGTCGAGGCCGATGAGCGGCTGCGTTAAGCCCATCAGATAGGCGTTCAAGTCGTACTTGATCTTGCCGCGGCCGAGCATCGCGTGGTTGGCCAGCGCGGTCCGCAGGGCGGCGCGAAATTCCGGATTGCCGACCTCCGACGTCCAAAGCGGATTGGTCGTCTAGCCGCCCGACACGTTGGCCAGGCTGACCGCGCTGAACAGCGGCGAGGTCTCGGCGATGGTCGTCTCGGCGACCCGGTCCGGGATCATCGCGCTCATCCGCGCCGGCGTGGCGCAGGCGCCGAGCACCGCCATCAAGCCGATGACCACGAACAGGCGCCCAGTCCGATAGACGTTCCTCATGGTGATTTCCCTTCCCTGCCGTCGCCTCTAGGTTAAAACAGTTGCGAAGATTTTCAACCCGGAAGGCCAAGCCGGCCGTTCGATCCGTGCCGGAGTCCCGCGGGTTCGCCGCCAGCCGAGCCGTCCCGGATCGATCGCCAGCGGGCCCGGCCGCGCTCGCCGATTGCGAAACGCCGGGGGCTGCGATAAAAAAACCCCCGCCGGCCCGGATTCCCGGGCCCGAGACCGATCGACGCGGACCCCCATCGAGGACCTCCACATGGCCAGCTACCAATACTCCTACGTAATGAAAGACCTGTCAAAGACCTTCCCCGGCGGCAAGGAGGTGCTGAAGAGCATCACGCTGTCGTTCCTGCCCGACGCCAAGATCGGCGTCCTCGGCGTCAACGGCGCCGGCAAGTCGACGCTGATGAAGATGATGGCGGGCCGCGAGGAGCCGTCGAACGGCGAGGCCTGGGCGGCCGACGGCGTGCGCGTCGGCTACCTGGAACAGGAACCGCAGTTGGACCCCGCCAAGACGGTGGAGGAGAACGTCACCGACGGCATGGGCGGCGTCAAGGACATGCTCGACCGCTTCAACGCGATCTCCGAGAAGTTCGCCGAACCCATGGACGACGACGAGATGAACGCGCTGTTAGCCGAGCAGGGCGAGCTGCAGGAGAAGATCGACGCCGTCGACGGCTGGGAGCTCGAGCGCACCATCGAGATCGCCATGGACGCACTGCGCTGCCCGCCCGCCGAGAGCGGCGTCAAGAAGCTTTCGGGCGGTGAGCGCCGCCGCGTCGCGCTCTGCCGATTGTTGCTGCAGAAACCGGAAGTGCTGCTCTTGGACGAGCCCACCAACCACCTCGACGCCGAGAGCGTCGCCTGGCTGGAACGCCACCTCCGCGACTACGACGGCACCGTGCTGATGGTCACCCACGACCGCTACTTCCTCGACAACGTCACGGGCTGGATCCTCGAGCTCGACCGCGGCCGCGGCATCCCCTACGAGGGCAACTACTCGGCCTGGCTCGAGCAGAAGCAGAAGCGGATGAAGCAAGAGGAGCGCGAGGAGACGGCGCGCCAGCGCACGCTGGCCCACGAGCTCGACTGGATCCGCGCCAGCCCGCGCGCCCGCCAGGCCAAGTCGAAGGCCCGGATCACCGCCTACGACGAACTCTTGGCGAAATCCCGCGAGATGCAGCCGGGCACCGCGCAGATCGTGATCCCGCCCGCCCCCCGCTTGGGCGATCTGGTGATCGAGGCGAAGAACCTGCGCAAGGGCTTCGGCAACCATCTTTTGATCGAGGACCTCAGTTTCAAGCTGCCGCCGGGCGGCATCGTCGGCGTCATCGGCCCCAACGGGGCGGGCAAGACGACGCTGTTCAAGATGATCACCGGCCAAGACGACCCCGACGGCGGCGAGATCCGCGTCGGCGACACCGCGGTGCTCGGCTACATCGACCAGTCTCGCGACTCGCTCGACGACAAGAAATCCGTCTGGGAGGAGATTTCCGGCGGCCTCGACGAGATCGAGCTCGGCAAGCGCAACATGCAGAGCCGCGCCTACGTCGCCCAGTTCAACTTCAAGGGCGGCGACCAGCAGAAGGCCGTCGGCCAGCTCTCGGGCGGCGAGCGCAACCGGGTGCATCTGGCGAAGATGCTGAAGTCCGGCGCCAACGTCTTGCTCCTGGACGAGCCGACCAACGACTTGGACGTCGAGACGCTGCGCGCCTTGGAGGACTCCTTGGCCGACTTCGCGGGCTGCGCCGTGGTGATCAGCCACGACCGCTGGTTCCTGGACCGCCTGGCGACCCACATCCTAGCCTTCGAGGGCGACAGCCACGTCGAATGGTTCGAGGGCAACTACGAAGACTACGAGGCCGACCGCAAGCGCCGCCTCGGCGAAGACGCCGACCAACCGCACCGCATCAAGTACAAGCCGCTGACGCGATAAGGGATAAGATCACCGCGCCCGACCGAGGAGATCCGCCATATCAATCCGCCGTCCAATGCTCGCCTGGAGTTGCGCGTTGGCGCTCGCGACGGCGGCCCAGCCGGCGGCGGCGTGGAAGAACGGGCCGCCCGGCAACAAGGTGACGAACAGCACCCCGGACTGCCTAAAGCCGCCCTATTCGACCCATGACTGGATCGCCGATCACGGCCGGGCCATGCTGCCCGCCGCCGAGCGCGAATGGCTGGACCGCCATCGGACGCTATATCTGATCGGCACCGAGGCCCCGGATTACGCCAAGATCGTCACTTACTGCGGCGCGCCGAACCGGGGATACAACGATACCGGCGGCGGCAAACACGATCTGCGGTTCGATATATGGGGCACCGTGACCCGCGACACGCCGGCGGCCCGAGCCGAACAGGAATACGCCAAGGCGGCCGAGGCGTTCCGGGCGGGGAACCCGGGCCATGCCGCCTATTATCTCGGTGCGGCGGTGCATTATATCGGCGACCTCAGCCAGTACGGCCACACCATCAGCGGCGAAGCCCATCACGCGGATTTCGAATTGTGGGTCGGCGCCCAAACCGGATCGTTCGTCGGCGGCGTGTTCGAGCGCTATATAAAGGCCGATGGCCTGCAACCGGTCTCCGCTTACAACGCGGTCGTCAACACCGGCCGCAGGACATGGAACGGCAGCGCCCAAATCCTGAAGCCCGACGACATGGACAGCCGCTTCGATCCGGACGCGCCGGCCGATCCCAAGATCGTCGACAGTGTCGGCCACAGCCTCAACAAATCGGTCAACGAGACCGCCGACATGCTGCACGGCTTCTACCTGGCCGTCGTCAAGCCGCTGGCGCGCTGAACGGCCGCCCCTTCAGGCGAGGTCCTTGAGGAGATAGACGACGCGCTTGCCCCGGTCTTCGAGATCGGCGCGGCCGACCTCGCGAAAGCCGAGCTTGGCGTGGAACGCTTCCGAGCCCGGGTTCGGCGGCGCAACGTTGACCTCGCAGCCGAGCACCGAGTGCCTCGACGCCCGCATGCGCTGGAACAGGTCCTCGTAGAGGGCGCGGGCCAGCCCGGCGCCACGGTGCCTGGCGCCGACGATGACCCGGTCGACGTAGACGAATTTCTCGTTGCGCTCCCGGAACCAGCGGTAATTGACGCCGTCGTAGGCAGCGGTTTCGTCGAAGGCGAGGAGCAGCGCGGCCGCGTCGCCGGCGCGCCTGGCGGCATACGCCGCCGCGACCAGGGCCCGCCAGTCGGCCGTCTCGAGGAACGAGGTTTCCTCGGCGTGGGCGTTGTTGAGCGCCACCAGCGCCGCCTCGGCAGCGACGTCCAGGGGGTCGATGTCTCGGATGTCGACGGCGTTCATGCGCCCCTCAACCGGCGTCCGGGTCGGGTTCGAGGTAGCCGCGCTGGGCGGCCAGCGCCGAGTCGTCGAAGATCGCCATGGCGGTGGTCATGCGCCTGAACCCGAACCGTTCGTAGAAGGGCTCGGTACCGGGCACCGAATAAAGGATGATCTTCTTGTGGCCTTCCGAGCGCTCGACCAGGCGGCCGACAATCTCCGCGCCCAGGCCCCGGCCCTGGTAATCCGGCAACAGTGCCACGTCGCAGATATAAGAGCAGTCGCGGCCGTCGGCGAGGGCCCGTCCCGCCCCGACCAGGCGCCCGCCGTCGTGGAGGAAGCAGACGTATCGGGAGTTGGTGAACACCAGCTCCAGCTCGCCCGGCGGCTTGTCGCCCAGGGGCGCGGCCCGGTAGAGCGCCGCCAGCTCCTCCCTGTCGACGCCGTCGGTGGTTTCCGTCCAAGTGATGCTCACGCGCCTCTCCCGCTCGCTGCCGTCCGCTATAAATATGCCGGCCGGCGAGATTTAACAATTGCCGGCGCCGGCGCCGCGCCTCACACTTCGCCGCGTCCGGCGGAAGGGGGGAACGGTGGTGCTCGACACAATCACATCGATGATCGGCCCGGTCAGCGGCGGCGAACTGGCGCTGGTCTCGGCGACCATCGTGCTGGCCGGCTTTATCCGGGGGTTTCTAGGTTTCGGCGCGTCCTTGATCAACGTCATGGTGCTGAGCCTCGTCGTCGGCCCGCATGCCGCCGTGCCGATCTCCAGTCTGACCGGCCTGGCGGCGACCCTGCATTTGCTGCCCGTCGCGGTGCGTCACGCGGAACGCGGTTTCGTCGTCCCCTTCTCCATCGCCGCTTTCATCGCGCGCCCTTCGGCACCTGGGTACTGGTGATCGCCGAGCCGGCGGTCATGAAAGTCGCGATCTCGAGCTTCGCGCTGTTGATGGTCTGGATGATGCACCGGGGCTGGCGGCCGCAAGCGCCGCCGGGGGCCGGCGCGCTGATCGCCACCGGTGCCGTCGCCGGCTTGGCCCAGGGCGCGGCGGCCATCGGCGGTCCGTCGGCCGTCGCCGTGGCGCTGGCCCGGCCAGGCGCGGTCGAGACCCAGCGCGCCAACGTCATCGGCACGGTCACCACGCTCGCCATCTGCGGCTTCCCCGCGCTCTGGTACCATGGGCTGTTGACCACCCAAGTGCTGACCCTGGGCGCGCTCTTCATCCCGCTCTACTGGGCCGCCGCCTGGGCCGGCGACCGCTTCTTCGACGCCCGCGGCCGAGACCACTACCGCAAGGCGGCGCTGCTGGCGCTCGCTGTTGTCGGGATGGTGACGCTGGCGTTGGCGGTGGGGGATTTGCCCGGCGGGTAGGCCGTGCCATGATCGCCGCTTCGAACCCTTCACGAGAGACCTTCGTAAGAGACGCCACCCAATGAACATCACCATCCTCGACGACTACTTCGACACCATCCGCAGGCTGCCTTGCTTTGAAAAGCTCGACGGTCACGACGTCACCGTCTGGAACGACCACGTGCAAGACGTGGACGCGTTGGCGGAACGGCTGGCCGACACCGAGGTGCTGGTGCTGATCCGCGAGCGGACGAAGATTCGGAAGAACCTGCTGGAGCGGCTGCCGAACCTCAAACTGATCAGCCAGCGCAGCGTCTATCCGCATATCGACATCGACGACTGCACGCGCCTCGGCATCGTCGTTTCCTCGGACCAGCACACCGGCACGCCGTCGCACGCCACCGCGGAGATGACCTGGGGGCTGATCCTGGCCGCCATGCGCGACATCCCGGGGCAGATGGCGTCCTTGCGCGCCGGCCAATGGCAGCGCGGCGTCGGGCGGACGCTCAGGGGTAAGGTCCTCGGCCTCTACGGCTACGGGCGCATTGGCCGCGCCGTCGCCGAATACGGTCACGCCTTCGGCATGGAGGTGCGGTTCTGGTCGAGCGAGGCGGGCCGCGAGCGGGCCCGGGCCGACGGCGCCCGGCTGGCCGAAAGCCGCGAAGCCTTCTTCGCCGAGAGCGACGTGGTCTCGCTCCACGTCCGGCTCTACCCGGCGACCCGCGGCCTGATCACCGCCCAGGACCTCGACCGGATGAAGGAGACGGCGCTCTTGGTCAACACCAGCCGGGCGCCGCTGATCGAACCGGGCGCGCTCGTCGCCGCCCTGGAGGCGGGCCGGCCCGACCTGGCCGCCGTCGATGTCTACGAGGACGAGCCCGTGCACGACACCGACCACCCACTCCTCAACATGGAGAATGTCGTCTGCACGCCGCACATCGGCTACGTCACGGAAGAGGAATACGAACTCCAGTTCACCGACATCTTCGATCAGATCCTGGCCTACGCCGCCGGCGAGCCGAGCAACGTCGTCAATCCGGACGTCCTGGAGAGCGCCCAGCGGCGCTAGCGCCTAGCCGTTCTCGCAGAACGCCAGGGCGGCGAATTTCTTTGCCCACTTCTTGCTGGCGTGCCAGTCGCTCTCCAGAATCTTGTTGATGTCCGAGCGGTAGGCCTTGAACGGTTCGTAATTTCGAATG
>JAPPPF010000267.1 GCA_028817665.1 Magnetovibrio sp.
ATCGCAAACATACCCAGGCCAACTCCTTGAAACACAACGCCTTCGTCCGGCCCGGTCCGGCGGCATGCGTATAAATGCGTATCGATGCCCAGGGATGCGTATATTTCGCTCGCCGGATCAATGACTTAGCCGTCACTGCGCCGCCGTGTTCGCCGCCACGTCAATTGGCGACGGTCACGAACCGGGTTCGAAGAACGGCGCGGCGACCAGGATCTTGTTCTCCTGCTTCAGGAGGTAGCCGTTCTCGGCGCTCTTTTTCAGGTATTCCTGCCAGTCGGGGTCGGCCTGCATGGCGGCGCGCTTGGTCTGGCGGTCGGCGGCGTCGGCGTAGGCCCAGACGTGGACGTAGGAATTGACGTCGCCGACGTCGGTGTAGGCATACAAGAAGGGCTTGCCCAGGTGCCGGATCTGGGCCGCGTAGCCGTGTTCCCGGTAGAACTCGAGCGCCTTCATGATGGTGCCGGGGCGGAAGGTGTAGGTGAGGTGGTCGAAGATCATCGGATCGGTCCTCTTGGTTTTCTGGGGGTTCGGAAACGGGATCGGCCGGGCCGGGTCAGCCGGGCGAATGGGCGAGGCGCCAGGCCTCGACCTCTTTCGAGACCAGCCAGGGCCGGACGGTGGCGTCGAAGTCCTTGAAGTGCGCCGTCTCCAGGTGCGCCCGGAAGGCGGCCTCGTCCGTATAAAGCTCGTAGAGGAAGGTGCGGGCCGGGTTGGCGGGGTCCTTGGCGACGTCGAAGCGGTGGCAGCCGGGCTCCCGCTCGACGGAGTTCCGGGCCTGCGCCGCCATGGCGGCATCGAAGGCCTCGACGTGCTCGGGCTTCACGGTGAAGATGACGGTGATGACGTGCATGGGGGCCTCGGGATCGGGATGGTCGGTTCAGAGTTTCCGCAGTTCGGCGACCTGCTCGGCCGTCAGGTAGCGAGTCTTCATGCCGCGCAGCAGCAGGAACAGGTGCGCCGCCTGCTCCAGTTCCTCGGTCGCGTAGACGGCGTCGCGCAAGGAGGTGCCGCCGACCACGGGGCCGTGGTTGGCGAGCAGCACGGCGTGGTGCTTGGACGCCATCTCGCGCACCGCTTGGGCCAAGTCGAGGCTGCCCGGCGGGAGGAACGGGATCAGCGGCAGGGTGCCGATCTTCATGGCGTAGTAGGCGGTGATCGGCGGCAGCACGTCGGCGGGGTCGATGTCGTCGAGGCAGCTCACGGCCACCGAATGGGTCGAGTGCAGATGCACCACGGCGCCGGTCTTCGGACGCTCCTCGTACATGGCCGCGTGCAGGAAGCTCTCGCGGGTCGGCGCGTCGCCCGACACGTGCCGGCCGGCGTCGTCGAGCTTGGAGATCCTCGCCGGGTCGAGATCGCCCAGCGTCGAGCCCGTCGGGGTCATCAGCCAGCCGTCGTCGACGCGCACCGAGATGTTCCCTGACGAGCCGAAGGTCAGGCCGCGCTCGAACATGGACCGGGCCAGCCTGGCGATCTCGTCGCGGACGCGGGTCTCGCTCATGGCGCGCCTCCGGCGGCTTCGGCGTCGAGCATGCCGAGCGCCTTGGCGAAGAAGTCCGGGGTGCCGAAATTGCCCGACTTCAGGGCCAGCGCCAGGGCCGGGTCCTGGGTGGTCTCTGTCCAGGGCACGCCCGGGTCGATCTCAGGGCCGATGCGGAGCCCGGTGACGCCCAAGGCCTGGACGACGGCGCCCGAGGTCTCACCGCCGGCGACCACGAGGCGGCGCCGGCCGCGCTCGACGAGGCCCTTGGCGACGGTGCCCATGGCGTCCTCGACGGCGGCGCCGGCGTCCCGGCCAAGTTGGGCCTGCGCGCGGGCGACGCCGTCGGGGTCGGTCGAGGAATAGACCAGCACCGGCGTCCCCGCCGGCTGCGCGTCGATCCATTCGAGGGCGCGTTCGGCGGCGCCCGCGGCGCCGGCGTCGAAGGCCAGGGGGTCCAGGTTGTAGGCGGGCCAGTGGTCTCGGGCACTCTCCACCTGGGCGCGGGTCGCCTCCGAGCAGCTGCCGGCGAGGACCGCCGCCGGGCCGGGCACGCGGGGCAGTTCCGCCGCCGCCTGTTCGGTCAGCAGCCCGGCGCGGCGGAAGTTTTCGGGAAGGCCCAGGGCGACGCCGGAGCCGCCGGTGATCAGGGCCAGGTCCCGGGCCGCGGCGCCGATGGTCATCAGGTCGGCGTCGCCGACGGCGTCGACGATGGCGTGGCGGACGCCTTCCCGGCGGCGCCCGGCGAAGGCGTCCCGGACCGCGTCCGGGCCGGCGGCGACGGTGGCGAGATCGACGAGGCCGACGCCGTGCGGCGTCTGCCGGCCGAGCACCCGGACCAGGTCGGCGTCGGTCATCGGCGTCAGCGGGTGGTCCTTCATCCCCGACTCGCTCAACAGCCGGCCGCCGACGAACAGGTGCCCCTGGTAGAGGGTGCGGCCGTTGGTCGGGTAGGCCGGGCAGGCGATGGCGAAATCGGTGCCGAGCGCATCCATCAGCGCGTCGGCGACCGGGCCGATGTTGCCGGCGTCGGTGCTGTCGAAGGTCGAGCAGACCTTGAAGAAGATCTGCGCCGCGCCCCGCGCGCGGAGCCACGCGAGGGCCTCGAGGGACTGGGCGACGGCGTCGGCGGCCGGCGCCGTCCGGGTCTTCAGCGCGACAACCACCGCGGCCGCCCCGCCCGGGTCGAAGTCCGGGCCCGGCACGCCGATCGCCTGGACCGCCGGCATGCCCTGGCCGACCAGGGTGTTGGCGAGGTCCGTGGCGCCGGTGAAGTCATCGGCGATGGCGCCGAGCAACAGACTCATGTCGGTCTCCTCCCGTCGTTCGAATCTAGCAGCCGTGGGAGGCTTGGAAAACGGGGATTTGGGCGCCTGGGCGCGGCTCAGCGCGGCTTGTCGCCGGCGATGGTGACCCGGTTCATGTGACGCCGGTGGCCGTCGTAGTCGTTGATGGCGAAGTGCATGGTGGCGCGGTTGTCCCAGACCGCCAGGGTCCGGGGCGTCCAGTTGAAGCGGCACTGGAACTCGGGACGGATGGCGTGTTCGAACAGGAAGCCGAGCAAGGGCGCGCTTTCCTCCTCGGTCATGTCCTCGAAGCAGATGGTGTAGACCGGGTTGACGTAGAGGCTCTTGGCGCCGGTCTCGGGGTGGGTGCGGACGACCGGATGGACGACCCGCTCGTCGCCCGCTTCGGACGGATTGATGGTCATCGACACGCTCTTCTTGTCGTCGGAATTGAAGTGGCCGCCGACGCCATAGTAGCGCTGCGCCGAGTGCACCGCCCTCAGCCCGGCGAGCATCGCCCGCATGCCATCCGAAAGAGCGGCGTAGGCCGCCTCCATGTTCGTCCACAGGGTATCGCCGCCATAGGGCGGCGTCTCCAGGGCGTAGAGGGCCGAGCCGAGCGGCGGCGCTTCCTCGAAGCTGGCGTCGGTATGCCAGGCGCCGCCGAAATTGAACTTCCCGGCGTCGGCAGGCTCCTTGACGATGTCGATGATGTCGGGGTAGCCGTCGCGGCTCTGCACGAAGGGCACCCGGAAGATGGTGCCGAAGACGCCGCTGGCCCTCAGGTGGTCCTCCGGGGTTAGCTCCTGGTCGCGGAAGAAGATCACCTTGTGATCCCGAAGCGCCTGGCGGACGTCGGCGGTCTCCGCGTTGCTCAGCGGTCTGGTGAGATCGACGCCGCTGATCTCGGCACCGAGGGCGCCGGCGATGGGCTGGGCTTCGATGGTCCGGTATGCCATGGGAACTTCCAATCAGCGTTCGGTCTTCGGCCTCGGAACCTAGCCTAGCCGCCGCGCCGCGGCTTGTCCACGCGGCCCGCGGTATCGCCCCGTGCGCTGGAACGATGGTCTCGGCCGGAACTCGCCTAGAGATCCTTGCAGAGCCGGAGACTGTCGTAAATGGCGGCATGGATGTTGCGGCTGGCCGCGGCGTCGCCGACCCGCCACAAGATGAAGCCGTCGCCCGGCTCGGCGAGCGCCGGCTGCGGCCGGTCGGCGGCCAGCGCGTCGACGTCGATGACGCCATCGTTCCGCGAGCGGTCGCGGAGTTCGGCGTGGAGATGATCGACGGGCAGGGTCCCGTGTTCGATCACCACCTGGTCGACGACGCGGGTCGTCTCGGCGTCGGAATAGGCGTTGCGGAGCGTCGCGCGGAGCCGGTTGCCGTCGCGCTCGATCCCGGCGAGCCGGGTGTCCGGCGTCATCGTCACGCCCTTCGCGTAGAAGTGCTCGAGATAGACGGTCCAGTTGAGCCCGCCCATGTCCTGCGCCGCCATGCGGTCCGGCGTCACCAGTTCGACGGCGGCGCCGGCGTCGGCCAGGAAATCGACGCAGCTGGGCCCCGGGTGCTGGCCGTTGTCGTCGAAGACCAGGACCTCGGCGCCCGGCGCCTCGGCGCCGGTGAGGATGTCCCAGGTGCTGACGGCGAGCCCGCCGCCGGGGACGCTGTCCGTGTCGGGGACGCCGCCCGAGGCGACGATCACGACCTCGGGGCTTTCGCCGAGGATATCGTCGGCCTCGGCGTAGGTGGAAAGCCGGACGCGGACGCCGAGCCGGTCGAGTTCGTCTGTGTACCAGTCGCGGATGCCGATCAGGTCGCGGCGCCATCCGGCCTTGGCCGCGATGACGATCTGGCCGCCCAGTTCCGAGGTCGCCTCGAACAGCACGACGTCATGGCCGCGCTCCGCCGAAACCCGGGCGGCCTCGAGGCCGGCGGGGCCGCCGCCGACGACCACCACCTTCTTGCCGGGCCCGGCGGCGCGCTCGATGCGCTGCGGCATGGTCTCTTCCCGGCCGGTCGCCGCATTGTGCAGGCAAAGGGTCGAGCCGCCCTCGTAGATCCGGTCGAGGCAGTATCCGGCGCCGACGCAGGGCCGGATCGTCCGTTCGGCGCCGGCGGTGATCTTGGCGACGATATAGGGGTCGGCGATATGGGCGCGGGTCATGCCGACCATGTCCATGCAGTCCTCGGCGATGGCATGGCGCGCCGTGGCCACGTCGGTGACCCGGCAGGCGTGGAACACGGGCACGCCGATATCGCGCTTGAACGCCTTGACCCGGTCCAGGTGCGGCGCCAGAGGGCCCGCCATGCCGGGGATCATGTGGGCGAGCGCCCGGTCGGTCTCGATGGTGCCGACGTTGAGGTTGAGGAAATCGACCATTCCGGTCGCCACGTGGGCGGCGGCGATCTCGCTGAGCTCATCGGGGCCGAGGCCGCCGTCCGCCGCCTCGTCGAGGCCCATCCGGAGCCCGACGATGAATTCCGGCCCGACCTGGCGGCGGACCTCGTCCAAGACCTCCAGGGAGAAGCGCATGCGGTTCGCGAGCGTGCCGCCGTAACCGTCCGACCGCCGGTTGACCAGCGGCGTCCAGAACTGATCGAGCAGATGACCGTGGCAGAGCAATTCCAGGCCGTCGAGGCCGCCCTCCTTGCACCGCGTGGCCGCCGCGCCGAAGTCCCGGACGATGCGGTCGATGTCCGATTGATCCATCTCGCGCGGGAAGGCCCGGTGCGCCGGCTCGCGGACCCGGCTCGGCGCGACCACGGGCAGCCACCAGCCATCGGCCCAGGTGGTGCGCCGCCCCATGTGCGTGAGCTGGCACATGATCGCGCACCCCTGGTCGTGCATGCGCCCCGCGAAGCGCTGGAAATGGGGGATGACGTCGTCGGACCCGAGGTAGATCTGGCCGAACACGGACGGGCTGTCCGGCGCGATGTTGGACGACCCGCCGAACATGGACAGCGCCAGGCCGCCCTTGGCCTTTTCCTCGTGATAGCGCTGGTAGCGTTCCTGGGGCATGCCGTCCTCGACGTAGGCCGGCGCGTGTGAGGTGCTCATCACCCGGTTCTTCAGGGTCAGGTGGCGGAGCTGGAAGGGCTGGAGGAGGGGGTCCTTGGTGGCGGTCATTCTCGGATCGAACTCAGCCCTCGGCGAGGCGCTACTGGTTGTGGGCCGTGAGGGCGAGTTCCCGATTTTCCATGAACCAGTCCACGGACCGCTCCAGGCCATCGCGAAACGCGACCATCGGCGCGAACCCTAACGTGGATTGCAGCTTGGTATTGTCGCAATTGCGACGCGGTTGGCCGGAATACTCGGTCGGCTGAAACCTGGTCTCGATCTCCGTGCCTCGCCGTTCACCGACGATTTCGGCGACCATCTCCGCGGCGGCGCCGATGCTGATCTCGTCGTCGGTGCCGAGATTGAGCGGGTCGGCCTCGGCGTAGCGCGCGGCGATCTCGATCAAGCCCCGGGCGAAGTCGTCGGCGTAGAGGAACGAGCGCGTCGGGGTGCCGTCGCCCCACACGGGCAGGATTCCGTCTTCGCTGTCGAAGGCCTTGAGGATCAGCGCCGGCAGCACATGCGAGCTCGCCGGGTTGAAATTGTCCCGGGGGCCATAGGCGTTGTAGGGCCGGGCGATGGCGACCTCCAGGCCGTGTTCGACGGCAGCGGCTTGGCCGAGCATTTCCTCCATCCGCTTGGCCCAGCCGTACCCCGCGTTGGTCGGTTCCGGGGAATCGACGAAGCCTTCCGTTTCCGGGGTCGGCACCGTCGCGTCGCGGGGGTAGATGCAAGCCGAACTGGTCACCAACAGCCGCTCGGCGCCGACCGCCAGCACCGCCGACATGACGTTCAG
Organism: Magnetovibrio sp.; assembly: GCA_028817665.1. GTDB lineage: Bacteria > Pseudomonadota > Alphaproteobacteria > Rhodospirillales > Casp-alpha2 > UBA3470. The sequence continues at coordinate 6,621 of JAPPPF010000267.1, forward strand.
GAACGATTGCATGTTGGCGTCGAAGACGGTCGCCGGGTGGGTCGCGTTGTACTCGATGCCGCCGACGCTGGCGGCGAGATGCAAAACCGCCGTGGCGCCCCGCAGACCGGCGACGGCCGAGTCCTTGTCGGTCAGATCGGCGTTGCGAACCTCGACGTCGCCGCCGAGATGAGCGAGGAACGGCGGCGCGTCCTGCCGGGTCGGGACGACGGGCTTGGCGCCGAGCGCCAGCAGTTGCTCGACCGCGTGACTGCCGATGAAACCGCTGCCTCCGGTGACGGCGACCGTGCGGCCCTTGAAATAGGCCCGGGTGTCGGCCGAGAAATCCTCGGCGGTCACGGGGCTCCGGTAGCCGCTCATAGGCCGAAGGCCGCGGGATCCGCGCCTTCTTGTTCCATGTCGGAAACCACCATGACCTTGACCAGGTCCTCGAAGCTGTACTTCGGCTTCCAGCCGAGCTTGTTCCGCGCCTTGGTCGGGTCGCCGAGCAACAAGTCGACCTCCGACGGCCGGAAGTAGCGCGGATCGATCTCGACGAACTCCTGCCAATCGCGTCCGACCAGCGCGAAGGCATGCTCGAGAAACTCGCGGACGCTGCGGGTCTCACCCGTGGCGACGACATAGTCGTCGGGTTCGTCCTGTTGCAGCATCAGCCACATGGCTTCGACGTAGTCGCGGGCGTGTCCCCAATCACGTTTCGCGTCGAGATTGCCGAGGTAGAGCTTGTCGTCCTTGCCGGCGAGTATCCGTGCCAGGCCTCGGGTGATCTTGCGGGTCACGAAGGTGGGGCCGCGTCGCGGGCTCTCGTGGTTGAACAAAACCCCGCACGAGATGTGCATGCCATAGGCGGCCCGGTAGTGCTGGGCCTGCAGATGGGCGAAGACCTTGGCGCAGGCATAGGGGCTCATGGGTGCCAAGGGCGTGGTTTCGTCCTGCGGGCTGACCGGCGCGTTGCCGAACATCTCCGAGCTGGAAGCCTGGTAGAAGCGGATCGTGCTTTCGGCGCCGACGGTCCGAATCGCCTCCAATAGGCGCAGCGTGCCCAGGGCCACGACATCGGCCGTGTAGATGGGCTCATCGAAGGACACGCGAACATGGCTTTGCGCGCCGAGATTATAGACCTCGTCCGGCTCGATGGTTTCGATCAGGCGTTCCAGGCGGCTGCCGTCGGTCAATTCGCCGTAGTGCAAACGCAGGCGGGCGTCATCCATATGGACGTCTTCGTAGATGTGCGAAATTCGGCCGGTGTTGAAGGACGACGAACGACGAATCATTCCGTGGACCTCGTAGCCCTTCTCCAACAGTAAATCCGCGAGGTAGGAACCGTCCTGACCGGTGATTCCCGTAATAAATGCTGTCTTCATGGACAATGTAACTTTCCCCAGTGCGGTGCCATTTTAATAACCGATTGGTCGCGCGAGCCGGCGTTGATCATAAGGTTTGAATTCGGCGGTGCAACTTGAACCGTGAGTGGGCTGAATTCATCGGCGCTCGCGCGCCGTTCAAGTTTCCAATATGCGGCTGTCGAGCGGAAATGGTAATTTCTTCATGTCGGTGAATTGCTGGAAACAGGAACAGAAAATGGAAACCGTGAGCGAGCTGATGGAGCGTCCCTATGACGTCGTCATAAGGGAACGGGACCGGAAATTTTATGCTCATTCTTCCGATCTCATGTTGAGCGCGGAAGGCGCAACCGTGAACGAAGCCTACGAGGCGCTCAGAGACCTCATGCGGACGCAATTTGAGCATTTCGTGTCGATGGGCGAAGCCGCGACGATACCGCTTCCGAGAGCTCAGCGCGAACGGCTGGCGTTCGTTCGTACCGTGAAACCGTTCCTGTTCAAATCAGCGGTCGTGGCGCTCGTCGGCGCGCTGCTGATCATCGCTGCGAACGTTTCAATCGTCTATACGATTCGAGACACGCCCAAGCATTTGGCTCAGACGGCCGGGCGGACGATGCTCCATCGGTTCGTGAAAA
>JAPPPF010000035.1 GCA_028817665.1 Magnetovibrio sp.
CCGGCGCGGCGGCCCGCTGGCGGGCACCGACTGCAACGTGCTGCTCGGCAAGATCCAGCCCGGCCATTTTCCGCATGTCTTCGGCCCCGACGCCGACCAGCCCCTCGATGTCGGCGCCGTCCGCGCCCAGTTCGCCGAGATGGCCGGGCGAATCGCCCAGGCCACCGGCCAACCGGCGCCGGCGCCGGAAGACGTCGCGGAGGGATTCTTGCGGATCGCCGTCGAGAACATGGCCAACGCGATCAAGAAGATTTCCGTGCAGCGCGGCTACGACGTCACCGAGTACGCGCTCAACTGCTTCGGCGGCGCCGGCGGCCAGCACGCCTGCCTGGTCGCCGACGCGTTGGGCATGGAACGGGTCCTGCTGCACCCCTTCGCCGGCGTGCTGTCGGCCTATGGGATGGGCCTCGCCGACGTCCGCGCGATCCGCGAGAAAGCGGTCGAGCAACCGCTGACGGAGACGCTCCCCGATGCGCTTTCAGCAACCCTCGACGGCTTGGCCCGGGAGGCCGGCGACGAGGTCCGCGCCCAGGGCGTCGACGACGCGCGCACGGAGATCCTGCGCCGCGTGCAGTTGCGCTACGACGGCACCGACAGCCCCATCGGCGTCGACTTCGCCGACGCGCCGGCGATGACCGCCGCCTTCGAACGCGCCCACAAACAGCGCTTCGGCTTCGTCGCCCCGGGCCGCGGCCTGATCGTCGAGGCGGTCGCGGCGGAAGCCGTCGGCACCACCGAGAGCGTCGAGGCGGCGCCGCCCGCCGAGGCCGCCGCGGCCCAACCCGATCCCATCGACACGGTCCGCATGTATTCCGGCGGCGGATTCCACGACACGCCGGTCTACGCCCGCGACGCGCTCGGCCCCGGCGTCACCGTCCGGGGCCCGGCGATCATTTCGGAGAGCACCGGCACCACCGTCGTCGAACCGGGCTGGCAGGCCGCCATGTCGGCGCGCCACGATCTCGTGCTCAGCCGCTTCGAGACGCGGCCGAAGACCGAGGCCGTCGGCACCGACGCCGACCCGGTCATGCTCGAGGTCTTCAACAACCTGTTCATGTCGATCGCCGAACAGATGGGCACGACGCTCGCCAACACGGCATTCTCGGTCAACATCAAGGAGCGCCTCGATTTCTCCTGCGCGATCTTCGACCCCGACGGCAACCTCGTCGCCAACGCGCCGCACATGCCGGTGCACCTGGGCTCCATGGGCGAGAGCATCAAGACGGTGATCCGCGAGAACGCCAAGACCATGAAGCCGGGCGACGTCTATGCCCTCAACGCGCCTTACAACGGCGGCACCCACCTTCCCGACGTCACCGTGATCACGCCGGTCTTCGACGCGGCGGACGAGAACGTGCTGTTCTACGTCGGCTCGCGCGGCCACCACGCCGACATCGGCGGCAAGACGCCGGGCTCGGCGCCGCCCGATTCGCACGAGATCCACGAGGAAGGCGTGGTCATCGACAACTTCCTTTTGGTCGAGGGCGGCGTGCTGCGCGAGGCGGCGACCCGCGACCTGCTCGCGTCGGGCACCTATCCGTGCCGCAATCCGGACCAGAACCTGGCCGACCTCGGCGCCCAGATCGCCGCCAACGAGACCGGCGTCAAGGAACTCCGCAAGATGATCGCGCACTTCGGTCTCGACGTCGTCTGGGCCTACATGGGCCACGTCCAGGACAACGCCGAGGAGAGCGTGCGCCGCGTCCTTGACGTGCTCAAGGACGGCACCTTCACATATCCCATGGATGGCGGCCGGCGGATCCGGGTCGCCATCTCCGTCGACAAACGGGCGCGCCGCGCGCGCGTCGACTTCACCGGCACCTCGGACCAGGATCCCGGCAACTTCAACGCGCCGACGGCGGTCGCCAAGGCGGCCGTGCTGTACGTCTTCCGGACCCTGGTCGACGACGAGATTCCGTTGAACGAAGGCTGCCTGAAGCCCATCGACATCGTCATCCCGGAAGGCTCCATGCTGGCGCCGAAGTTTCCGGCGGCGGTGATTTCCGGCAACACGGAAACCTCGCAGTGCATCACCGACTGCCTCTATGGCGCTCTCGGCGTGCTGGCCTCGGCGCAGGGGACCATGAACAACTTCATCTTCGGCAATGACACGCACCAGTACTACGAGACCATCTGCGGCGGTTCCGGCGCCGGCCCCGGCTTCGACGGCACCGACGCCGTCCATACCCACATGACCAACACCCGGCTCACCGATCCGGAGGTCCTGGAGTGGCGGTTTCCGGTGCACCTGGAAAGCTTCGCCATCCGGCACGGTTCCGGCGGCGCCGGCCGGCACCGCGGCGGCAACGGCGCGGTGCGCCGGATCCGGTTCCTGGAGCCGATGACGGCGACGATCCTATCGGGGCACCGCGAGACCGAGCCCTATGGATTGGACGGCGGCGGCGCCGGCGCGCGCGGCCGCAATATCGTCGAACGGGCCGGCGGCGGCGTCGATGAATTGAAAGGCACCGACGGCACGGAGATGCGGGCCGGCGACGTCTTCGTCATCGAGACGCCGGGCGGCGGCGGATACGGCGACCCGGCGGCGTAAACCGGGGAGTCGCACCGAAGCTACATCTTGGGCCACGGCCGAAGCGATTCGCGCCGGATGTTGTATCCATCCGGCCGGCGATCCGCCGAATCACATCTATCTCGTTGATATAAAAAGGTTAATTCAAAACCCTTCCCATTGACCGGCGATCTTCCTAGAATTAAACTTCGTTATATCAATAACTTAGATGATTCGGGTCCGATGCGCTCGTTCAGCTTTCCTGCCGCTGCCGCCGCCGCCCTGAGTGGAGTGCTCGGCCTCGCGGGCACCGCCGCCCAGGCGCAGCCGCTCTCCAGCGAGCTCGCCGGCCTGCTGAACGACCATCCGCAGATCCGTTCGGCGGCGAAGAACCTGGAGGCGTCTCGGAAGGGCGTCGGTCAGGCCCGGGCCGGTTTCTATCCGACGGTCTCGACGACCGTCTCGCCGCGCTCGAGGTCGGCGCCGACGACTACCTGACCAAGCCCTTCGATCCCGACGAGCTGGTGCTCCGGGTCCGCAACCTATTGGGCCGCACGGGCTCGGCGGAGGCGCCGGTGCGCCGCGCCGAGGTCTACCGGTTCAACGACTGGGCCCTCGACATGGACGCCCGCACGGTGACCGATCCCGACGCCACCGTGGTGCCGTTCACGCGGGCCGAGTTCAATCTCCTGGCCGCCCTGGTGAAGGCGCCGAACCGGGTGCTGTCGCGCGGCCATCTGCTCGATGCCGTCAGTCACGACGCCGATTCGCCCACCGACCGGCTGATCGACGTCCTGATCAGCCGCATCCGCAAGAAGATCGAACCGGAGCCGAAGAAGCCGACATTGATCACCACCGTGGTCGGCTGCGGCTACAAGTTCAACGCGCCGGCCAACTAGAGCCGGCTTCCCACTTCGCCAAAACCGCCGACAAAAAAAGGGCCTGGCCGTAAACGGCCAGGCCCCTCGGCAGGAGACGCATATCGGGAAAGCCGACCGATATGCGCGGGACATTCCTAGATCGCGATCCCTCGCAATGAACTCTCGTTGACCTGAATGTAGCGCGGTCCCATGTTGTTGTGGTGAACGTCGTGTTAGCGCGATGTAAATTGATGTGAACATTGAACGGGGCCCGGCGCCGCCCGGCCCCGGCGACACGCAACAGGGAGGAACCGGATGGTCCGCATTCTCGGTCGGGCGAACTCGATCAATGTCCAGAAAGTCATGTGGTGCGCCGCCGAGATCGGTCTCGATGTCGAGCGCGTCGACATCGGCATGAAATTCGGCGGCAACGACACGCCGGAGTACCTGGCGAAAAACCCGAACGGCCTGATCCCGACCCTTGAGGACGGTGATTTCGTCGCCTGGGAATCGCACACCATCGTCCGCTACCTGGCGGAGAAGTACGGCGCCCGGCCGTGGTGGCCGGCGGCGCTCGAGGACCGGACCCGGGCCAGCCAGTGGATGGACTGGTACCTGACCCGCATCCATCCGCCGATGACGGTGATCTTCTGGAACGTCGTCCGCCATCCGCCGGAGAAGCGCGACCCCGAGGCGGTGGTCGGGGCCACGGTGGAAGCCGCCAAGGCCTGGCGGATCCTCGATGACCTCCTGGCCGGCCAGGACTACGTCGGCGGCGCCGAGCCCTCGATCGGCGACATTCCGGTGGGCTGCTATTGCTACCGCTGGTTCGAGATGGATTTCGAGAAGCCGGCCTTCGCCAATCTCGGCGCCTGGTATGAACGGCTGAAGGCGCGCGCGCCCTACCGCGACCACGTCATGCTGCCGCTGAGCTGACACGGGGAGGAAACGAGGATGGCCGGATCCACCGTCTACGCCGATTTCGACCAGGCCGGGCTCGACGCCCAGTACAACAACCGCGCCCACGTGCCCGAGCACGTGGAGCTCTACGCCGGCTGGGAGAAAATCTGCGCCGAGGTCCTGGAGCGGTTCGACCACCGCCTCGACGTCAAGTACGGGTCGAGCCCGCGCGAGGCCCTGGACGTGGTGCTGCCCGACGGCCCGGGCCCGCATCCGGCGCTGCTCTACATTCACGGCGGTTACTGGATGAGCCGCTCGAAATCGGACCAGACCTTCCTGGCGGCGCCCTACGCGGCGGCCGGCGCCGCCTTCGTGCTGGTCGAGTACGACCTGATGCCGGATGTCCGCATGGCCGACATCGTCCGCCAGTGCCGCGACGCGGCGGCCTGGGTGCACGCCAATGCCGCCGACCTGAACATCGACCCGGACCGGCTCTTCGTCTCCGGCCATTCCGCCGGCGGCCACCTGACGGCGATGCTGGCGGAGACCGACTGGCCGGCCCACGCCGGCGCGCCGGCCGACCTGATGAAGGGCGGCGCGGCCTTGAGCGGCATCTACGACCTGGAGCCGATCCGCCACACCTACATGCAGGAGACTCTGGGCCTAAGCGCCGAGGAGGTCGCCGCCAACTCGCCGATCCACACCGACCCAGCGCCCAAGGTGCCGCTGATCGTCGCCCCCGGCGGCGGCGAGACAGACGAGTTCCGGCGCCAGTCGCGCGACTTCGCGGACGCCTGGAACGGCCGCGGCGGCGATTGCGTCTACATGGAACGGCCGGACATGAACCACTTCACCATCCTCGACGACCTGGCCGACGGCGATGGCGGCCTGTTCAAGGCGATCGCCGGGCAGATGGGGCTCGCCGGATGACCGAAACGGTGGAGCTCTACTGGTCGTTCCGGAGCCCCTACTGCTACCTGGCGCTCGACCGGGTGATCGCGCTGGCGAAGCGCGACGACGTCGAACTGGCGCTCCGCCACGTCTGGCCCGGCGCCATGCGGCGCGAACGCTACTTCTCACACCTGCACCCCAACTACCCGACCTACCACCGGATGGACACGGTGCGCCTGGCCGAACAGCTGGGCGTCCCCTACGGCCGGCCGCGGCCCGACCCACTGAAGTTCGACAAGGAGACCCGCGAGCCCGCGGCCGAGCAGCCGCACATCGGCCGGCTCACCCGCATGGGCGTGCTTACCGCCGAGGCCGGGTCGGGCCTCGCCTTCCTCGACCATGTCATGCGGCTGATCTGGAGCGGCACCGTCGACGGCTGGGACCAGGGCCCGCACCTTTCCCGCGCCATCGCCGGCGCCGGTCTCGACGCGGAGGACCTGGAAGCCCGCCAAGCCGCCGAGCGGGCCCGCCTGGACGCCGAGATCGACGCCAACGGCGCGGCGCTGGAAGCGGCGGGGCATTGGGGCGTGCCGTGTTTCGTCCTCGGCGGCGAGCCGTTCTTCGGCCAGGACCGTCTCGACCTCCTGACCTGGCGCCTCGGGCAACGGGCCGCCGGCTAGGCCTTCGCCCCGCGGCTCGGGTCGGGCAGCACCGCCGCCATCGCCGTCGAAACCAGCACGCAGGCGGCGAGCACGTAGAAGACCACCGCCAGCCCCCACCTGTCGGCGATCATGCCGCCGGCCACCGGGACCAGCGCCGACAGCGCCGACTGGGTGCCGAACAACAGGCTGATGGTGGAGCCGCCCATCTCGGCCGGCGTCAGGTCGAGGGCCCAACTGTGGATCACCGGCCGCACCGCGAACAGGGCGAAGCCGAGGACCGCGATCACCGCGACGAACAGCCAGGCATCGCCGACCACCGCGAGGGCCACGACCGCCGCCGTGGTCGCCGCCATGGAGATCAGCACCACGGGCTGGCGCCCGATCCGGTCCGACATCACGCCGGCCACCGGGCCGGCGATGAAACCGCCCAGTTGCAGCACCGTCAGCGCCAGACCCAGAAGCACGGACCCGAAGCCCAGTTCGTCGACCATGAACAACGGCAGGAACAGGAACAGGCCGTTCTGGGTCATCGAGCGGAACGCCGACATGACGCAGACGCCCAGGACGGCGCGGTTCTTCAACAACCCGACGACGCCGACGAGATAATCGCCGAACCCCATGGCGCCCGCCCCGGCCGCGCCCGTCCGCTCGCGCTTGCCGCCGCCGCCGAGCAGGACGACGAGCGCCGCGGCGACGCAGAACACGGGCAGCGAGCCCAGCGTCGCCGTGGTCGGCCAGGTGAACCAGACGAGCAGCGCGCCGGCGGCCAGCGGCGCCACCGTGTCGCCGAGGCTGGCGCCCAGGGTATGGACGGAGAGCGCGTAGCCGCGGTTCGCCGGATACTTCTCCGAAAGATACGAGATCGCCGCCGGGTGCCAGAGGTTGTTGGTGACCCCGATGATCACGATCATCGCGACCAGCAGCCACACACCGTCGGCCATGCCGACGCCAATGAAGGCGCCGGCGCCGATGACCAGGGCGGCGGCCTGGATGCGGACCCGCCGGCCGGTGATGTCGACGACGGCGCCGCTGCCGGCGTTGGCGGCGAAGGAGGCGACGTGGAAGACCGTGACCAGGCCGCCGGCCTCGGTGTAGCTGAGACCCAGGTCCTTGGTGATGAACGGCAACAGGACGTAGAAGGTGGCCAGGATCCAATGCGTCGCCGCGTGGCCCGACGCGACCAGGAAGGCCGGCCCCTGGCCCTTCCACTGGACGCCTGTGAGCCGCTCGATGGCGGCGATCATCGGGGAGTTCCTTCGTGCATGGCGCCTGAAAATACGCCCCGCCGCCGGGAACGGCAATGACCGCGGCGAAGCCCCGGCTTTTGCATTGCGCGGCGGGCGGCGGAAGGCAAAAATAGCCGCGTCCAATCCAGAGGGGAAATCCATGTCTGACATCACCGACCAGCTTGTGGTCGAAACCTCCGGCGGCGTCGGCCGCATCCAGTTCGACAACCAGGCCCGCCGCAACGCGCTGACCTTCGAGATGTGGCGCGACCTGTCGGCCGTGCTCGCGGGCTTCGAGGCCGACACTGAGATCCGCGCGGTGGTCGTCTCGGGGCGCGGCGGCAAGGCGTTCTGCGCCGGCGCCGACATCTCCCAGTTCGAGAAGAACCGCGCCAGCGAGGACGCGTCGGCCATCTACAACGCCGCCGTCAAGGAGGCCTCCGACGCCCTGGCCGCCTTCCCGAAACCGACCATCGCCAAGATCGAGGGTTTCTGCATCGGCGGCGGCGTCGGCATCGCCATGTGCTGCGACGTCCGCATCGCCAACGATCTTTCGAGCTACGCGGTGCCGGCGGCGAAGCTGGGGCTGGGCTACCGGGCCGACGGCCTGAAGCGGCTGGTCGACGTGGTCGGGCCGTCCTTCGCCAAGGAGATCTTCTTCACGGCGCGCCAGTTCACCGCCGCCGAGGCCTTGGCCATGGGCCTGGTCAACCGGGTGGTGGCGCGGAACGTCCTCGACGCCTACGTCGAGGATTACGTCGGGCGGATCGCGGAGAACGCGCCGATGACCATGTTCGCGGCGAAGACGGTGATCGACGAATTGATGAAGAGCGAGGGCCCCGACGAGGCGCGCTGCGGCGAGGTCGTCGACGCCTGCTTCGCCTCGGAGGACTACGCCGAGGGCCGCAAGGCCTTCATGGAGAAGCGCAAGCCTGAGTTCAAGGGACGCTAGGGTGGGCGGCGCCAACACGCCGAAACTCGCGTTCATCGGCTTCGGCGAGGCCGGCCCGGCGATGGCCGCGGGCCTCATCGAGGAAGGCGTCGCCGACGTCACCGCCTACGACATCCTCCAAGACGACCCGGCCGGCGGCGCCGCCGTCGAGGCCCGCGCCGCGGACACCGGGGCGCGCCTCGCCGCCAGCCACGCGGACGCCGTCGCCGGTCGCGACATCGTCATCTCGACGGTGACCTGCGCCGACGCCGTCGAGGCCGCCGGCCAGGCGGCGCCGAGCTTGCGCGCCGGCCAGATCTACATGGACGTCAACTCGGTCTCGCCGGAGACCAAGCGCGCCGTCGCCGAGGTCATCGCCGCCACCGGCGCCGATTTCGTCGAGGCCTCGATCATGTCGCCGATCCGGCCCTTGCGCCACGCCTCGCCGATCCTGCTGTCGGGCCCGGCGGCGCCGAAATTGATCGAGCGCCTGCGTCCCTTCGGCATGGACCTGGAGGACATGGGCCCCGAGTTCGGCCGCGCCGCCGCCACCAAGATGTTCCGCTCCATCGTCTTCAAGGGGTTCGAGGCGCTGTTCCAGGAATGCGTGATCGCCGCCGACGGCTACGGCGTCGCCGAGAAGGTGCTCGATTCCATCTGCAAGAACTATCCCGAGATGGATTGGCACGCGCTGGCGTCCTACTACGTCGGCCGTTCGGTGATCCACGGCGAGCGCCGGGCCCACGAGATGCGGGAGGTGGCGGCGACGCTGGCGGCCATCGGCGTCGAACCGATGATGGCGGAGGCGACCTCGAAGCGCCTCGCCTGGCTCTCCGACCAGGACCTGAAGGACTACTTCGAGGGCCGCGAGCCGGAGACCTACCGCGAGGTCCTGGACGCGCTGCGCGCCGCCAAGGCGGCCGAATAGGAGCCGCCCGTGACCCCGCCGCCGAACGCCGCCTTCTACTACGCGCCGGACAATTACCAGACGGCCGGTGACGGCGTCGTCGGCCGGCAGTCCGCCACCGGCGGGTTCCTCAAGGGCTTCATCCATCACGCCGGGGTCGACAAGATCCTGATCTACGCCGACCAGGCCCAAGTGTTCGAGCAGTTCCGCGACTTCGTCGCCGAGGCCGGCGGCGACACGGACGCCATCGGCGCCTACCTGCCGGCGAACACAGCCGGGCTTTCGGACGTCGGCACCCTGTTCCGGCCGGGCCCCGACGTCGGTTCCCTGGCCTGGCGGCGGCGCCATTTCGATCCGCGCGGCTTCTCCATCGCCGGCATCACCCACACGGTCTGCGAGACCATGGCCATGCAGGTCATCGGCGATCTGCTGGTCGCCCCGGTGCAGCCCTGGGACGCGCTGGTCTGCACGTCGGCATGCGTGAAGGGCGTGGTGACGCGGCTGCTCGACGGCCACGCCGCCTACCTGAGCCGCCGCTTCGGCGCCGAGGTGACGGTGCCGCTGGAACTGCCGATCATCCCCTTGGGCGTCGACGCGGACGCCATGGCGGCCCGCGGCAGCGACCAGGCGGCCCGTGCCGACCTCAGGGGCCGCATGGGGATCAACGAGGCTGACATCGCGCTCCTCTACGCCGGACGCCTCAACCACGTCGAGAAGGCGAACCCGATCCCCATGCACCTGGCGGCCGAGACCGCGGCGCAGTCGAGCGGCCGGCGCCTGCACCTGATCCAGGCCGGCCAGGCCACCAACAAGGATGTCGAGGACGCCTTCAAGCAGGCCGCCACCTCCTTCGCGCCGAGCGTCAACCACCACTTCATCGACGGCTCCATGACCGAGCTCTACGACATGATCTGGGCCGCCGCCGACATCTTCATCTCCTTGTCCGACAACATCCAGGAGAGCTTCGGCCTGACCCCCATCGAGGCGATGGCGGCGGGCCTGCCGGTGATCGTCAGCGACTACGACGGCTACCGGGAATCGGTGCGCCACGGCGAGGACGGGCTCGCGGTCCCGACCGCGCAGCCGCCGGCCGGCGCCGGCGCCGAGGCCGGCTTCCTCTACGACACCGGCAACATCCCCTACCCCGTGTTCACCGCCGCGACCAGCCAGTCCACCGCCGCCGACGTCGCCGCCGCCGCCGACGCCATCGTCACCCTGATCGGCGACCCGGCGCTCCGCAGGAAGATGGGCGGGTCCGGCCAGGCCCGCGCCCGCGAGGTCTACGACTGGCGCCACGTCGTCGCCGGCCACCAGGCGCTGTGGCAAGACCTCGCTGATATCCGCGCCGGCGCCGGGGAAGCCGTGCCGCTCGGGGAGGGCGAGGTTCCCCATCCGCTCGCCGCCGACCCCTTCCACCTGTTCCGCGACCACGCGACCGTCCGGATCGAGGGCACCGCCACCGTCACCGCCATCGGCGGCGCCGACAGCCTGAAGGCGTTCCTGGCCTCCGACATCGCCGCGCCCTTGGCTGCGGTGCTCATGGACGAGGCGGCGACGGCGGCGCTCCTGGAAGACCTCGCGGCGTCCGGCCCGCAGACCGCCGCCCACCTCGCCGCCAAGCAGCCGCCCGAACGCCTGACGCCGTTCTACCTGACGCTCGGCTGGCTGGCGAAGGTCGGCCTGGTCAGGATCGAGGCCGGCGACGGAGACGGACCGGACACCCCCGCCCCGCCCTTCGGCGCCTCGGAGACGTGGAAGCGGTTGATGGGGGGATAGGCCGCCGCTTGCTCATCCGGCGGTCGGATTCAGCGACCAGATCGCGAAGAGCGGCGCGTCCAGGGATTTCATCGCGTGCAGGATGTCCGGCGGGTTGTAGACGAAGCCGCCGAAGCCCGGTTCGTGCCAGGGGTTCGCGTCCTGGCGCCAGGCGCCGGCGCTGAGCACCAGGTAGACCTCCTCGGGCGGGTGGTGGTGGTCGGGATAGGTCAGCCCGGGGACCATCAGGGTGACGCCGACGGTCAGGTCCGAGCGCACCTCGAGGCCCTTGGCGCCGATGATCTCGGCGTTCGCGTGACCGGCCTCGAAGTCGGGCCGGTCCGGGCAGGCGCGCCGGTACCAGGGCAGCGCCGGCGCCAGGCGGTGGAAGGCCGCGAGCAGGTCGGCGTGGGCGCCGTCGGCGTCGGCCGCCCGGGCGTTCTCCAGCGCGCCGTCGAGCTCGCGTTCCATGTAGGCGTCGGTGCCGGGCACGGCGGGCGAAAGTGGGGCCGCCTTTCGCGCCAGGCTGGCGACGATTCGGTCCACGGCGGCGGCGGAGACGCCGGCCACGCCCCGCGCGCGCGCCAAGGCGTCGGCCAACGCCAATTTAAACGTGCCGAGGTCGGAAACCGATGTCATCTCAAGGCCCTCCTTGATCGGCCGCCCCGACGGTCCGCGCCGGCGGGAAGCGGATCGTCGCCGTGGTGCCTTGGCCGAGCTGGCTTTCCAATGCCAGCGTCCCGCCGTGCAGTTCGACCAGTTTCTTGGCGATGTACAATCCGAGACCGGTGCCCTCGTGGGTGTTGAGGGCGCCGGCGCGGGCCTGTCCGAACGGCTCCAGGACCTTCGGGATATCCTCGGCGCTGATGCCGATGCCGGTGTCCGATATGACGATCGCCATGGCGCCTTCCTCATCCACATGGGTCGCGATGGCGACGCTGCCGCCCATGACATTGTACTTCACCGCGTTCGACAGGAGGTTCAGCACCGTCTGCTTGATCAGCCGCTCGTCGCCGCGCAGGCGCGGAAGGGGGCCGGCGAGGTCGATGTCGATGGTGACGTTCTTGAAATCGTTCCGTCCCCGCACCATCTTGGCGCAGGCGTTCAACAGGATATCCAAAGCGACGTCGGATTCGTCGAGGATGATCTCCCCGGCCTCGATCTTCGAGATATCCAGGATGTCATCGACCAGGTGCAGGAGGTGGATCCCGGACTCGTAGATGTCATCGATGTACTCGAGATACTTGTCGTTCCCCAATTCGCCGAAAACCCTCTCCCTGACCAGCTGGGAGTAGCCGATGATCGAGTTCAACGGTGTCCGCAACTCGTGGCTCATGTGGGCCAGGAACTCGGACTTCGAGCGGTTCGCGGCCTCGGCGAACTCCTTCGCCGCGTACAGATCGCGCTCGGCCCGTTCGCGGCGCGCGCGGTTGTCGTCGATGCTCTTCTTGACGCGCCAGATGAAGGTCCCGAAGAAGCCCGAGAGCAGCGCGCCGACGCAAAGCGAGATCACCACCGCGATGAAGATTTCGCGTTCCCGCGCTATGAACAGGGCCGCGTCGTAGTCGACGCCGACGAAACCCGCGTACTCGCCCTGCGAATCGTAGAACGGCGCCGAGGAGGATTTGAAGATGCCGAACTCATCCTCGACCAGGATGGGATCGACGTAGACCTTGCCTGAGCGCAGCGTCTCCAGCCAGCCGGCCTGGTCCTCGGCGGCGATCTCGTACTTTTCCATGATCGCCGACGCCGTCAGGTTCTTCTTGGTCCTGAGGCGCGGGTCGGCGGCCGTATCGAGGATGAAGTACGCCCCGCCGTCCTTCTCGATCATTGTGTAGAGGTAGGTGATGCGCGGGAACGCGTTGTGGATGTCGACCAGCGGGGTGACGGCCTTCGCATAGGCCTCGCCGTTCATCATCGCGGGATCGCGGATCGTATTGTGAAGATCGCCGTCGACCAGCAACGCCGTCGCCTGGGCCAAGGCCCGCAGCTCATCGTCGATGATGCGTTCCTGGTCCTTGTGGTAGATCTGGGCCATCACCAGAATACACATGGTGATGGCGAGGAAGACGGTCGTTCCGGACGACAGCCCGGCCGCCTTCGGCGACATCGCCGCAAGCCGCGAAAAGACCGGTCTCGCGAAGATCATGCTCAACGATTATCCCCCCCAAGGCCCACCGAACCGTCCGGACAACCCATGATAAACACCGGCGCGCCCCCGTGCCACAGACTTGCGAGCGGGGTCTCGGCACGCCGAGCGGTGTCCGCCTGCTCTTTCGTCGGTGAGGCGATGGCCGCCGCTTATTCGGTCAGCGAGGCGATGGCCGCCTAGTTCTCCGTAAGCGAGGCGATGGCCGCCTCGACGCCCCCCGGCGTGTAGGGCACGCCGGCGACCTTGAGCCCGGCCTCGACGGCGCCCAGGGCGCCGAGGATCATCGGTTCGTTCAAGTCGCCCATGTGGCCGATGCGGAACGAGGTCTTGATGATCTTGCCCATGCCGTTGCCGAGTCCGGTGTTGAACCGGTCGCGGCACGCGATGCGGATGTCCATGGGGTCGTAGGCGTCGTCGACCAGGATGGTCGTCACCGAGGTCGAGCGTTCGTCCGGGTTGACGGCGTTGTTCTCCAGCGCGCCGGCGCCGGCCCAGTGGTCGACGGCGGCGTGGACGGCGCGCGACAACCGGTGGTGCCGGGCGAAGATGGCGTCCTCGCCTTCCTCGCGGATCATGTCGATGGCTTCGCGGAGCCCAAACATGAGGTGCTCCGGCGCGGTGCCGCAGAACGCCAGGTAGAACTCGTCGGGATCGACCCGTTCGCGCCAGTCCCAGTAGTTGCGGGGATTGGGGTTGTCGCGGCAGACGCGCATCGCCTTCTCGTTGACTGCGCAGAAGCCGAGCCCCGGCGGCAGCATCAGGCCCTTCTGGCCGGCGCCGACGGTGACGGCGGCGCCCCACTCGTCCATGCGGTAATCGGTGGTCAGCAGCGACGCGATGGTGTCGACCATCAACAGCGCCGGGTGTCCGGCCGCGGCGATGGCCTTGGCGACGCCGGCGACGTCGGACGTGATGCCGGTGCCGGTATCCGTGTGGACCAACAGCACCGCCTTGATCTCGTGCGCGCCGTCCTCGGCCAGGCGGGCCTCCACCTGGGCCGGGTCGATGGCGACGCGCCAGTCGTTCTCGATCACTTCCGTCTCGATGCCGAGGCGGCCGGCCATGTAGCCCCAACTGAGCGCGAAGCGGCCGGTCTCCGGGATCAACACCTTGTCGCCCGGTTTCAAGACGTTGCTCAGGGCCGCCTCCCAGGCGCCGTGGCCGTTCGCCGCGTAGAGCACGACCTCGCCCTCGGTCTTGAACAGGGCCTTGAGGTCGGCCAGCAGGGTGGTCGCGAAATCGACGAAGTCGGGGCCCAGGAACTCCACCGCCGGACGGTTCATGGCGTTCAGCACGCGGTAGGGAATATTGGTCGGCCCCGGCGTCTGGAGGAAGTTCCAGCCCCGCTGCACGGGCCCCTTGTTGGTCGTCATCTCACGGCTCTCCTGTGTCCCAAGAAACCGCCGCCGGCGGGCGCCGGCGGCGGCTCGGCGGACAGGCTAGCGCCACCCGGCTCGGAAGGCAAAGTCGAATGCGGGCGAGCCGCGCTATTCGGCGATCGCCCGGGCCAGCGCCTCGCCGAAGGCCCGGGTACCGGTGCCGCCGCCGAGGTCGGGAGTGTGGTTGGCGGGGTCGGCGAGCACGTCGTCGAGGGCCGCTTCCATGTGCTGCGCGGCCGCCGCCAACTGGTTGTCGCCACCCTGGATCGCCGTCCACTGCAACAGCATCTGGGTGCTGATGAGGTGCGCCGTGGGGTTGGCCTTGTCCTGGCCGGCGATGTCCGGGGCCGAGCCGTGCGCGGCCTGGGCGACGGCTCGTTCGTCCGACGCGTTGATCGAGCCGCCGAGGCCGAGACCGCCGGCGAGCTCCGCCGCCTCGTCCGAGAGGATGTCGCCGAACATGTTGGTGGTGACGACCACGTCGAAGGTCTCGGGATGGCGGATCAGCCGCGCCGCCATGGCGTCGACGATGACATCGTCGAATTCGATGTCGGCGTAGTCCTCGGCCACCGAGCGGACCTCGCTGAGGAACAGGCCGTCGGTCATCCGGAAGACGTTGGCCTTGTGCACGACGGTGACCTTCCTGCGCCGCGTCCTGGCCAACTCGAAGGCCGCCCTGGCGATCCGCCGGGAGCCCTCGACGGTGATCTTGCGGAGCGACATGGCCATCTCGGGGGTCGGCATGAACTCGCCGCGCCCCTCGTGCATCAAGCGCGCCGCGTAGAAACCCTCGGTGTTCTCGCGGACGATGACCAGGTCCATCTCCTTGGCCACCGACGGGATTCCCGGCCGGGTGCGGCTCGGGCGGATGTTGGCGTAAAGATCGAAGGCGCCGCGGATCGCCATCGAGGGGCTCGGCAGGGTCCGCGCCTCCGGCGGGTATTCCATCGATCCGGCCGGCCCGAGCACGGTCAGCGGGGTTTTCTCGATCTCGGCCATGACGTCGTCGGGCATGGGATGGCCGACGGCCTTGATGGCGGCGAGGCCGACGTCGCGCCGGACCAGTTCGAGGCCGAGGCCGAACCGCGAGTCCAGGGCCTCCAGGGCCGCCGTGGTCACCTCGGTGATTTCGGGGCCGATGCCGTCGCCGGGCAGGATCAGGATTTTCATGGGTGTCTCCGTCTCGATGTCAGATATTGGCGCCTCAGGCGCTGGCCGCCTTCTTGGTGGTGCTGAGCAACAGGGTCAGCGGCAGGCAGCAGAACAGGATCGCCGCGAGCAGCCGGAAATCGCTGGCGTAGGCCAGGAACACGGCCTGGAAGTCGATGGTCCTTTCCAGCGCCGCCAGGCCGGTGGTCTCGCCGAGCGCCCAGCTCGGCGGCAGCGGCACGTGGCTGAACAGGTCGTTGAAGGGCGTCGCGTGCTCGGTCAGCCGCGCCCGGTTGACCTGCGACTGGTTGCCCAGGTAGCTCGACAGGATGGCGATACCGATGGAGCGTCCGATGTTGCCGGTGAGCGCGAAGAACGAGGTGCCCAGGTCGCGCTGTTCGGCGGGCATGGTGGCGAAGGCGACCGTGTTCAGGGGCACGAAGAACCAGGCGACGCCGAACCCCTGGATGACGTTCAGCCAGATCACCCAGGCGGCGGTCGAATCCGGGGTCAGCTTCGACATGTACCAGGCCGACGCGGCCGCCATGGTCAGGCCGATGGCGATCAGAAGCTTGGCGTCGAAATGCCGGACCAGGCGGCCGACGATGTAGGCGGAAATCATCGTCGCGAGGCCGCGCGGTGCCATGATCAGGCCCGAATCGATCAACGGATAGCCGCCGACGGTCTGCAGGAACGGCGGCACCAGGATCAGGCTGCCGAACAGGATCAGCCCGAACACGGCGCGCAACACCAGGCCGATGACGAAGTTGCGGTTGACCAGCAGCAGGGGATCGACGAACGGGTGCCGGGAATAGATGGAATTGACCAGGAACAGCCAGAACGCGGCGGCGCCGACGCAGAGCAGCGTGATGATGATGTTCGAGGCGAGCCAGTCGAGCCGGGTGCCGCGGTCGAGCACGAACTGCAGGCAGGCGACGCCGACGGCCAGCATGAGGAAACCGAAGTAGTTGAACTGGCGCCGCCGCCGCGCCGCGCCGAGCGGCAGCAGCCACCAGGTCATCAGCAGGCCGACGACGCCGAACGGGACGTTGATGAAGAAGGCCCAACGCCAGTTGTACCATTCGGTCACGTAGCCGCCGAGGGTCGGCCCGAGGATCGGCCCGAACATCAGGCCGATCCCCCACCAGCCCATGGCGACGCCGTAGTCCTTGGGGTCGTAGACGTCCATCAGCGCCGCCTGCGAGAGCGGGATCAGTCCGGCGCCGAAGACCCCCTGGATGGTCCGGTAGACGAGCATCTCGGTGAGGGTGTCGGCGGTTCCGCACAAGATCGACGTGAGGGTGAAGCCGACCAGTCCGACCATGAACAGGCCCTTGCGGCTGAAGTGATCGGTGAGCGCGCCCCAGAGCGGCGTCGTCACGGCGACGGAGATGAGATACGACGTCAACACCCAGGCCATCTGATCGTGGGCCGCCGACAGCGATCCCTGCATGTGCTTCAGGGAGACCGCCAGCATGGACGAGTCGAGGACCTGCATGATCGGTCCGCTCATCAGCGTGGCGGTGATCAGGGCCTTGCGGAATGGAGTGATGGCCGGGGCGGCCGCGGGGCTCATAGCCGCTCGTTCATCCAACTAAAGGCGGTGGCCAGGAACCCCGGCACCTTGCGCTTGTGGCCGGTGTCGATCTCGACGATGACGCTCATGCCGGCGCGCAGATCGGGGATCTCGCCGGTGTCGGTGATCTCCAGGCGCACCGGCAGCCGCTGCACCACCTTGACCCAGTTACCCGACGCGTTCTGCGGCGGCAGCAGGGCGAACTCGGCGCCGGTGGCCGGCGCGATGGAGGCGACGACGGCTTCGATCTCGCGGTCCGGGTAGGTGTCGACCCGGAGCTTCGCCGGCTGGCCGATGCGCACGTGGGTGAGCTCCGTTTCCTTGTAGTTGGCCCGCACCCACACGCCCTCCGTGCCGACCAGGCTGAACACCGGCTTGCCTTCCTCGATGTACTCGCCGACCTCGAGGCCGAAATTGGTGACGATGCCGGCGCTCGGCGCCAGGATGTCGGTGCGCCGGAGGTCCAATTCGGCGGCGGCGCGCTCGGCCAGGGCCTCGAGGACGGTCGGGTGGGTGTCCGCCTTGATGTCGACGCGGCCGCCGAGGCGAGCCCGGACCCGGCCGATGTCCTGGACGATGGCGGCGACCCGGTCGCGGGCCGCGCGTAGGTTCTGTTCGGCGTCGTCGAGCTTGCTCTGCGAGGCGAAGCCCTTGGCGTTGAGCTTGCGCTGGCGGTCGACGCCGAGGCGGTAGTACTTGATGTCGCCCTCGGCGAGCTTGTGCTCGGCGATCTTCTGGCGGTACTCGGCCTTCAGCGCGTCGATCGTCTGGCGCGCCGCCGCGAGCCGGGCGTCGGCCTGCTTGAGGGCGATGCGGAACGGTTCCTGGTCGATCCGGAACAGCAAGGTGCCGGCGCGGACCTTCTGGTTCTCGGCGACGCCGACGTTGACGACGCGGCCCGACACGTCGGCGCTGACGGCGACTTTGTCGGCCTTCACGTAGGCGTTCTCCGTTGAGACGATGCGGCCGCCGGTGACGTAGATATAGAGGGCGCCGACGCCGATGACGCCGGGCCCGACCAGCGAGAACAAGGTCACCGTGAGCAGCTTGCGGAGGCCGCGGCCGAGCATCGGGGGGCGCGGCTGCGGCGCCGGCGCGGGCTCGGTCTCGGTCTCGGAAGTTTCCGTGGGCGTCGTCAGCTCAGCCATGGCGGGCTCCCGCGGCACGGGCCGGCACCTCGGCGCCTTCCGCCTCCTCCGCCTCGGCGTCCGCCTGCAGCGCCTTCAATTGATTGGCCTTGATCCGGATCAGGTCGTCGATGAACCGTTCGCGCTCGGCCTCGCTGAAGCCGGCCATGGCGCCGTCGCGGTTCCAGATGGCGATGGCCTCCAGTTCGTCGAGCACCGGCTGCGCCTTGTCGGTGAGGAAGATGCGCCAGACGCGCCGGTCGTCGGGGTCCGGACGGCGCTCGACCCAACCGTTCTCCTGCAGCCGGTCGATGTGCCGTCCGAGCGTGATCGGCTCGATCTCGAGGACGTCGGCGAGCGCCGTCTGGTTGATGCCCTCGTAGCGGCTCAGGAACGCCATCACCCGCCACTGGGCCCGGGTCAGGCCGAGCGCCCGGGCGCGCCGGTCGAAGCGCTTGCGCATCAGCCGCGACGTGTCGGCCAACAGGAAACCCAGGCTGCGGTCCAGGTAGTATTTCTTATCGGTCACGGCAATCCCGGTGCTATCGGATGTTATTACCAGCCTTGTTAATATAAGTTAGCTTATAATAATCCAGCACGGAATACCCGGTCAACCCGTTGGCGGCCTTGGCAAACTTATGGTTTCGGCTAGGCGGCGTCGCTTTCGGCCGCGTCGGTCAGGCCGCCGACGGCCTGTTCGCGCCATGGCACCAGGGAAGCCCGCCGGGCGTGCTCGTCGACGACCTCGGCGATGTAGCGCGCCTCCTGGCCCTTGCGGGCGACCAGAACCGGGTCGGTGACGTTCAACGGCGCCAGGCTCTGGTTGATGACCCAGGCGAACGGGTCCATGCCGGCGCGCTGCAGGTCGCGCTGCAGATCGGCGGCCTCGTGGACCGGCGTCGCTTCCGGCACCGTGCAGATCAGGACCCGGGTGAAGTTCGGGTCGCGTAGCCTCGGCAGCAGGTTGGCGACGGCCTCCGGAACGCCCTGGGTCAGGCGGCCGACCTCGCGGTGGTAACTCTCCGCGGCGTCGAGCAGCAAGATGGTGTGCCCGGTCGGCGCGGTGTCCATGACGACGATGCTGTCGGTGGCCTCGTGGACGGTCCGCGCGAAGGCGCGGAACACCGCGATCTCCTCCGTGCACGGCGAGCTCAAGTCCTCTTCGAGCAGGGCCAGGCCCGCCTCGTCCAGGTTGGCGCCGGTGGTCGACATGACCTCCTCGCGGTAGCGCTCGACCTCGACCTCCGGATCGATGCGGCCGATCTCGAGGTTGTCGGGCGCGTCGCCGACGGCGCCGGCCACGTGGGCCGCCGGATCGGTGGTCGACAGATGCACCTTGTGGCCGCGTTTCGCCAACTCGACGGCGACATGCGCGGCGACCGACGTCTTGCCGACGCCGCCCTTGCCCATGGTCATAATCACGCCGTTCGCGTGCTGGGCCAGATCCTCGACCAGGTGGTCGAGGCTGTCGGGCAAGGCGACGACGTCGACGGCCTCCGCCGGCTCCAGGTCCTCATCGGCGAGCAGCGCGCGGAGCGCCGGCACGCCGAGCACCTGACCCGACTTCAACGGCAGGTCGCGGCGCGCCAGGCCGGCGAGCGCCGACGGCAGGTCTTCCAGCGCCGCACCGCCGCGCCGCTCCATGGCGGCGGCGACCGCGTCGCCGGTGTCGGTGGCCTTGAACACGCCGTTGACGCAGAGCGCCTGGTTCTTGATGCCGATCTCGGCCAGTTCCTCGCTGGTCCGCGCCGCCTCGTCGACGGCGGCCCGGTCCGGGCGGGTGACCAGGACGAGGGTCGTCTGGTCCTTGTCGGAGAGCGCCTGGACGGCGCCCTCGTAGAGGGCGCGCTGCTTCTTCATGCCCTCCAGCGGGCCGATGCACGACGTGCCCGCGGCGGCGTCCTCGATGAACCCGGTCCAGGCGGTCGGCAGGGTCAGCAGCCTGAGCGTGTGCCCGGTCGGCGCGGTGTCGAATACCACGTGGTCGAAGCCGGCGGTGATGTCGTCGTTGGCGAGCAGCTTGGCGAACTCGTCGAAGGCCGCGATCTCGACGGTGCAGGCGCCGGCGAACTGTTCCTCGATGCTCTCGATGGCGCTGTCGGGCAGCACGCCCCGGTAGGGCCCCACGACCCGCTCCCGGTAGGCCTCGGCGGCGGCTTCCGGATCGACGTTGAGGGCCTGGAGGCCGTCGACGCCGTCGATGGGCGTCGGCTCGGTGCCGATATCCTGGCCGAACACCTCGTGGATGTTGGACGCCGGATCGGTGCTGACCAGGAGCACGCTCTTGCCGGCGTCGGCGAGGGCCACGGCGGTGGCGCACGACAGCGACGTCTTGCCGACGCCGCCCTTGCCGGTGAAGAACAAGGTCGGCGTCGGGTGTTCGAGGACCATCATGGACGTGGTTTCCTTATCCGCAGCAGGACGACTGTTCGGCCGGCTTCTTGGTTTCCGCGGCGTCCTCGGACGGGCCGCAACACGACGACGCCTCGCCGGCGGCGATCTCGATGCCGGTCTTGGCGCTGAGATCCTCGCGGCTCAGGTAGACGCCCTTGGAGACGATCTCGCCGTCGACGATGACCAGCGGCAGGCAATCGACACCGTCGCTGTCCAAGGCGCCCTTGACTGTCGGGTTCTCGGCGAAGGCGCCGGGCTGGCTGCTCAACTCGTAGCGTTCGACCTCGACGCCCTGCTTGGTGAGGCCGTCGATGGCGGAGGCGAACTGGGCCATTTCCTCGCTCAGTCCGGGGTCGCAAACACCGGTGGAACAACACCCTGCCGGGTCGTAAATCGCGATACGGGCCATGGAACACTCCCTTGTCATAAGGTTCGCGGGCCCGTCGGGCCCGCGCTGGTCACAACCTATCGCAACGCGCGGAAAATGGCAATTTCCGCGCCGCACCGGCGGATGAAGCCCCCCATGCCGGGAAGGAATGGGCCGGAGAACGGGACGGCATCCCCGGAAAGTTTGATTGTAATAACAATTTGATTGACTCAAATCATTAAATTGTAGTAACAATAAAAATAGAAAAGGAGAATTCCAATGACCCAGGATACCGACGCCTCCCCGGTCTACGAACAATACCGCCGCACCCGCGGCCCGCAGAAGGCCCCAAAGAAGGTCTCGACGACGATCCGCCTCGACGCCGACGTCATCGAGCATTTCAAGAAGGGCGGCGCCGGCTGGCAGCCGCGCATCAACGGCGTCCTGAAACGCCACGTGGAGATGGAACGCCGGCGCCGAAGGGCCTAACCGCCGCGCGCCGCGATCAGGTCGAAGGCGATGGAGATGCGTGTCTCGTCGGTCTCGAAGGGTTCCGTGTGATGGTAGAAGTAGGACGGAAACAGGACCAGCAACCCCTCCCGCGGCTGCACGTGACGGACCTCCGGCTCGACGCGGTTGTGGGCATGCGCCGGCGGACGGCCGAAGGCGATCCAGCCGGCCCGTCCGGCATCCGCCGCGCCGACGATATCCGGGACCTTCGGATAGTAGACGCCGCTCAGCCAGGCGGCCGGATGGATGTGCGGAATCTGATGGCCGGACGCCTGCATGACGACGCCCCAGACCGATAGGCCGAGCCGTTCCGGCCGCGCCCGGACGAACGGATGGTCGGCGCCGCCGAGACCGGCTGCGTAGGCGTCGGCGGCCGCGCGGATCACCGTTTCCAGCGCCGCGAACGGACCCTTGGGTTCACCCAGCAGCTCGCCGGAATGCCGGCCCTGCCGAGTGGCGTGGCTCCTGGGCGCGTAGGCCAGGGTCGGATGGCCCTCCACATGCGCCGCCAGCCGCGCGTTGAAATCGTCGTGACCGTCGAACCCCTCGGGCGCGGCGATGGTCCGGGTCGCCACGAACCGGTCGAAATCGACCAGGGCCCGGGCCGCCGCGTCGCCGGCGTCGCCGAGGGCGAGGGCCAGGCTCGCCAGCATCTGCGTGTTCCCGGGATGGCGCGCCAGGAACGCCTCGCAGACCGTCCGGGCCGCCGCCGCGTCGCCGCGCTGCAGATGCAGGTCGGCGAGGTTGGCGTGGGCCATGGCGAAGTCCGGATCGATGCCGAGGGTCCGGTGGAAAGCCGCCTCCGCCTCGTCGAGCCGGCCTTCCACCTGCAGCCCGTAGGCGATGTTGAGGGCCGCCGCGGCGTGGCCGGGCACCGCCGCCAACACCATTTCATAGGCGTCGCGCGCGGCGGCGTGGCGTTCCCTTTCCTGCAGCGCGATCCCCAGGTTGTAGCGGGCCTCGACGAAATCGGGATGATCCTTCAGCACCCGCCGGCAGCGCGCCTCGGCGGCCTCGAAGTCGCCAAGCTCGTGATGCAGGGCGGCGAGGTTGGTGCCGGCCACCGGCAGCGCCGGGTCGCGCGCCAGGGCGGCTTCGTAGGCGGCCCGGGCCTGGTCCAGCTGCCCGAGCCCCTTGAGCATGTTGCCGAGACCCTGGTGGGCGAGCGCGTGATCGGGATTTATCTCCAGGGTCCGGGCGTAGGCGTCGCGGGCGCCGGCCGGATCGCCGGCCGCTTCCTTGAGGGCGCCGAGGTTGTAGTGCGCCTCGGCGTAACCGGGATCGGCGGAAACGGCGGCCCGGTAGGCGGCCTCGGCGTCGCCGCTCCGGTCCAGGTGGGCGAGCACGTTGCCGAGGTTGGTCTGCGCCTCGGCGTCGTCGGGAGCGAAGGCCACGGCGGCTTCCAGAAGACCGAGGGCGTCGTCGGTCAAGCCGGCCTGGTAGGCGGCGACGCCGGCGAGGCCGAGGGCGCGGGCGTCGTGCGGGGCGGCGCCGAGGGCCTCGCGGCAGAGACCGAAGGCGCCGTGCGGGTCGCCGGCCCGGAGCGCCGCGCGGGCGCCCGCCAACGGATCCGCGGCGCCGAAGGGCGACCATCCCGCGCCCGATGCCTCGGGCGCCGCCTCGGGGCGGGGCTTGCGCCGCGCCGGCGGTTTGGCCTTGGCCCGCCGCTTCGCTTTCGCCGGCCGGGGATTGCGTTTCTTCGATTTCTTCATGGCGGCCACTCTAGCAACGAGGCGGGCGCCGCCTCAAACGCCGACGGCGGACGAACGCTCAAATGATCTTCGCCGCCCTGAGGCCGTCGATGCGATCGGCGTCGTAGCCGAGCTCGCCCAGCAGTTCGTCCGTGTGCTGGCCCAACGCCGGCGCCGGGCGGGCTGGCGGCGGCTCGGCGGTCTTCACCGGCGGCGCGACGGCGCGGATCGTGCCGTATCCGGCGAGCTCCAGGTCCTGCACCCGGCCGCCCTCCGAGACGAACGGGCTGTCGAGGGCCTGGCCGATGTCGTTGATGGGCGCCGCCGGCACCTTGCCGGCGAACACCTCAAGCCATTCGGCGGTGGTCTTCCCGGCCAACGCGGCGTCCAGCATCTCCTGGACCTCGGCCCGGTGCTCGAGGCGGCCCTGGAACGTCTCGAGGCGCGCGTCGGCGGCCCAATCGGCGCGGCCCAGCGCGTCGCAGAGCTCCGGCCAGAACTTCTCCTTGTTGCACATGATGAAGATCCAGCCGTCGGCCGTGGTGTAGAGCTGACAGGGCGTCAGCGAGGGGTGCTGGGAGCGCTCCAGGCGGCCGGTGACGTGGCCCTCGTTGAGATACCACATGGCCGGATAGGCGAGGTTCGAGAGCGCCACGTCGAACAGGCTGACGTCGAGGTCGCGCCCCTCCCCCGTCGCCCGCGCCCCGGTGATCCCGGCGAGCACCGCGTAGGCCAGGGCCAGCCCGGTCATCTGGTCGACCACGGAAAGGCCGAAGCGCGCCGGCGGCCCGCCGGGCTCGCCGGTCACCGCGAAGTAGCCGGCCTCGGCCTGCATCAGGTAATCGAAGCCGGGCCAGTCGGCGCGCGCGCCGGTGCGGCCGTAGGCCGAGAGGTGCGCGCAGACGACGCCCGGGTTGACGCCCTTCAGGTCTTCGTAGGTCAGGCCGAGCTTCGCCGGCACGTCGCCGCGCAGATTCGACGCCACCGCGTCGGCGGTCTTCACCATGTCGTGGAACACCGCCATGCCGTCGGGCCGCGAGAGGTCCAGCGTCAGGCTCTTCTTGTTGCGGTTATAGGCGTGGAAGAACTCCGAATGCTCGGGCGTGAAGAAGTACGGCCCGATGCCGCGGGCGAAGTCGCCGCCGTCGTTCGGGTTCTCGATCTTGATCACCTCGGCGCCCTGGTCGGCCAGGAACTGGGTGCCGAAGGGACCGGCGCCGTACTGTTCGACGGCGAGGACGCGCACACCTTCCAGGGGAAGAGCCATGGCCGTCGCCTCAGACCGGGTTCCGCTCGACCAACTGCTTGGCGATGATCAGGCGCTGCAACTCGTTGGTGCCCTCGCCGATGCAGAGCAGTGGCGCGTCCCGGTAATAGCGCTCGATGTTGTATTCCGGCGAATAGCCGTAGGCCCCGTGGATGCGCATCGCCTCGGTGGCGTTCTCCAGCGCCGCTTCCGTCGCCGCCAGCTTGGCCATGCCGGCCTCCATGTCGCAGCGCTCGCCGCGGTCGTAGGCGGCGGCGGCCTGCTCGGTCAGCAGCCTGGCCGCCTCGACCTTCGTCGCCATGTCGGCGAGCTTGATCTGGATGGTCTGGTGCTCGGCGATCGGCTTGCCGAAGGTCTTGCGCGTTTGCGCGTAGGCGACGCTTTCCTCCAAACACGCCCGGGCCACGCCGACACCGCGCGCCGCCACGTTGATGCGGCCCAACTCGAGCCCGGCCAAGATCTGGTTCAGGCCCTTGCCCTCTTCCGCGCCGATCAGGTTGGCGACCGGCACCCGGACCTTGTCGAACTGGACCTCGCCGGTATCGACGCCCCGGTAGCCGAGCTTCTTCAGCTTCGAGGCCTTGTAGCCCATCTCCTTCTCGACCAGGAGCAGGCTCATGCCCTTGTGGCGCGGACCGTCGGCCTCCATGTCGGTCTTCGCCAGTACCGCCAGCACGTTGCCCTTGACCGCGTTGGTGCACCACATCTTGGCGCCGTCGACGACGTAGACGTTGCCGTCGAGCTCGGCCTTGGTGCGCACCGCCTGCAGATCGGTGCCGCAGTCGGGTTCGGTCAGCGCGATGCCGCCCCGCATCTCTCCGGACGCGAACTTCGGCAGGTAGGTGGCCTTCATCTCGTCGGAGCCGAAGCGCTCGACGGCGGCGCACATGATCAGGTGCGAATTGAAGATCCCCGAGACCGACATCCACACCGCCGAGACCCGCTCGACGATCTTCGAATAGGTCTGCGCCGACAGCCCGAGGCCGCCGTACTCGGCGGAGATGGTGGCGCCGAACAGCCCCATCTCGGCCATCCGGTCGGCGATCGCTTGCGGGTATTCGTCGGCCGCCTCCAGCGCGCGCACGTGCGGGCGCACGTCGCGCTCCAGGAACTGGTCGACGCTCTCCAGGATCAGCGTTTCTTCCTCGCTCATGGCCGCCTCAATAATCCGCCTTGTCGTCGACGGCGTGACCGCGCTTCGGGATCAGCATGTTGCGCTCGTAGGTCATGACCACGGTGCCGTCCTGCTTCCTGCCGGTGGTCCGGATGGTGACGATGCCCTGGGTCGGGCGGGATTTCGACTCGCGCACCGCCAGGACCTCGGATTCGGCGTACAGCGTGTCGCCGACGAACACCGGCGCCGGCATCGCGATCCTGTCCCAGCCCAGATTGGCGACGGCCTTCTGGCTGGTGTCGGAGACGCTCATCCCGGCAACCAAGGAGAGCGTCAGACAGGAGTTGACTAGCGGCTTCCCGAACTCGCTCTTCGCCGCGTACTCGGCGTCGAAGTGCACCGGGTGCTGGTTCATGGTCAGGAGCGTGAACCAGGTGTTGTCGCTCTCGGTGATGGTCCGGCCGGGCCGGTGCTCGTAAACGTCACCGACGGTGAAATCCTCGAGATAGCGCCCGTAGGATTCCCGGTAGCGGTTCTTCCCGACCTCGCGACCCTCGGCGACCATCCTCAACCGGCTTCCGGTTGGGTCAGCTGGAACACGGCGGCGACGCTGTTCGCTTCCTCGAGGTTGAGCAGCGCCTGGGCGAGCTTGTCGCGCCGGGCGTCGTCCATGTAGGGCGCGCAGAGGCCGTCGAACTTGGCCCGGAACTCAGCCTCGCTCATGAAGTTCTCGTGCTCGCCCTTGGGGATCTCGACGAAGGTCTCGAACTCGCCGCCCCGGGTCTTGATCCGGACGGTCCCGGACATGTTCGCGGGAAACGCCGCCTCGGCCTTCGGGTCGACCACCGTCGTGACCTTGCGGCAGAGCGCGGCGGTTTCCGCGTCGCCGATGTGCTTGGCGTAGTCGTCCCAGCCCATGCCGCCCTCGCGCAACGCCACGGCGGCGCAGAACGGCATGGAGAACTGGCCGTCGACGATGCTTTCGGGGTTGATCTTGGCGGCGTGCGGCTCGCCGATGATCTTGCGTCCGGTCTCCGGCAGGCCGATCTCCACCGCCTCGACATCCTCGGCGCCGAAGCCGTGGGCCTTCTGCAGCTCGATCAGGCCGTCCATGGCGGCGTGGGTGTAGCGGCACGACGGATAGGGTTTCACCGCCAGCCGCAGGGTCTCCCAGCGCTCACCCAACTCGTCGACGGCCTTGGCCTCGTCGGCGTCCGGCGCGTAGCCGCCCAGGAACCCCCAATTGCCCTCGAAGGCCTGGCCCGGGCCCTTGAACCCTTCCGCCGCCAGGGTCGCGCAGATCAAGCCGTTGCTCGCGGCCTGACCGACGTGGCTGCGCTTGGTCCAGGCGCCGTCGGCGAGGAACTGCATGGAACCGGCGGCTTGCGAGAGCGCGATGCCGAAGGCGCTGTCGATGCCGGCGGCGTCCATGCCGAACAGTTTGCCGGCGGCGGCGGCGGCGGCGAACACGCCGCAGGTCGCCGTCGGGTGGAAGCCCTGGTCGTAGTGCGCCGAGGGATCGAGCGCCAGGCTCAAGCGGATCTGGATCTCGTAGCCGGCGACGACGGCGGCGATCAGGTCGCGGCCCGACGCGCCGGCCATCTCGGCGGCGGCGAGCGCGGCGGGCACGATCGGCGCCGAGGAATGGATCGAGCCCTCGGCGTGGGTGTCGTCGAAATCCAGCGAATGGGCCAGGGTGCCGTTGACCAGCGCGGCGGCCGGCGGCGCGTAGGCGCGCGCGTCGCCGAGGACCGAACAATCGCCGTCGGCCATGCCGAGGCGGGTCACGGCGGAAATCATGCTTTCCGTCGATTCGGCGTCGTGGCGGGCCCGGATCATGACCCCGGTGACGTCAAAGATCAGCAACTTGGCGCGCTCGACGACCTCGGCGGGCAGGTCGTCGTAGTCGAGGCCGGCTGCGAACTCGGCCAATTGTCGGGTGATACCGGTCATGGAACTCCTCCCAAAGTCACGACCAAACAAACGGGCATCAAGCTCAGCATGAACGGTTGAACGGAGCAAGGGGGCAGCGTTTCACGATCGCGGCCCTTGGAAACCGCCGACCCGGCGTTTAAAGATCATTCGATGAACGGTGAGCGGCGGGAGGGAGCATGGCGCTTTACGATCTACTGCAGGCCCGCGCGGCGGACGGCAATCCGCTCCGCGTCGGGCTGGTCGGCGCCGGAAAGTTCGGCTCCATGTACCTGGCCCAGGTGCCGCGCGTCCCGGGCGTGCACCTCGTCGGCATCGCCGATCTCTCCGTCGCCCGCATCGAGGAAAGCCTCGAGCGCGTCGGCTGGCCGGCGGACCGCCACGGCGCCGCCAGTCTCGACGACGCGCTGGCCCACGGCACCACCCATCTGAGCGACGATTGGCAGGCGCTGGTGGCGCACCCGGCCATCGATATCGTCATCGAGGCGACCGGCCATCCCGTCGCCGCCGTCGATCACTGCCTGGCGGCGTTCGCCCAAGGCAAGAAGGTGATCAACGTCACCGTCGAGGCCGAGGCCTTCTGCGGCGCGCTGCTCGCCCACAAGGCGGCGGAAGCCGGCGTCGTCTATTCCATGGCCTACGGCGACCAGCCGGCAATGGTCTGCGACCTGGTCGACTGGGCCCGCACCGCGGGCTTTCCCGTCGCCGCCGCCGGCCGCGGCCACAAGTGGCTGCCGGCCTACCGGGAATCGACGCCGGAGACCGTCTGGGACCATTGGGGCCTCACCGCCGAGCAAGCCGAGACCGGGGGCCTCAATCCGAAGATGTACAACGCCTTCCTGGACGGCTCGAAACCGGCCATCGAGAGCGCCGCCATCGCTAATGCCACCGGCCTCCAGGCACCGTCGGACGGCCTCACCTTCCCGCCCGGCGCCATCGACGACATCCCGACCCTGATGCGGCCCCAATCGGAAGGCGGCGTGTTGGAGGCCAAGGGCATGGTCGAGGTGATCTCCTCGCAACAACGCGACGGCACGCCGATCCCCTACGACATCCGCAAGGGCGTCTGGGTCAGCGTCGAGGCGGACACCGACTACATCCGCAACTGCTTCATCGAGGGCAAGTGGGTCACCGACCCCTCGAGCCGCTATGTCTGCGTCTACAAGCGCTGGCACATGATCGGCCTCGAGGTCGGCATCTCGGTCGCCTCGGTGGGATTGCGGAACGAACCGACGGGCGCCGCGCGGCACTTCAACGCCGACGTGGTGGCGACGGCGAAGCGCGATCTGACGGCCGGCGAGGTGCTCGACGGCGAAGGCGGTTTCACGGTCTTCGGCAAGCTCCTGCCGGCGGCCACGTCGGTGGCGGCGGGCAACCTGCCGCTCGGATTGGCGCATGATCTGAAACTGGTCCGCGACGTCGCCAAGGACGCCTCGCTGACGTGGGACGACGTGGCGATCGACGAGACCGTCGCCGCCTACCAATTGCGGCGCGAGATGGAGCGGACCCTGGCGCCGGCCGGCTAGCCGATCCCGAATTCCCGGGCCCAGCCCAGGCTGTCTGCGGTGGCGGCGGGCGGGCGGTATTCGCAGCCGATCCAGCCCGCGTAACCCAGGCGCTCGACAACGCCGAACAGGTAGGGATAGTTCATCTCGTTCACGTCCGGCGGGGTGCGGCTGGGCACGCCGGCGATCTGCATGTGCTTGATGACGTCGATGTTCCGCTCCAGCGCCTCGGTGAGGCGGCCTTCCATGAGCTAGGCGTTGTGGAAATCGAACTGGATGCCGAGGTTCGGATGCCCGACGGCGTCGACGGCGGCCCGGGCCTCGGCCGTCAGCGTCGTCAGGTAGCCCGGCCGTTCGATGGTGTTGATGGGTTCGATCAGCACGCCGACGCCGGCGGCGGCGCAGGTTTCGGCGGCCCATTTCAGGTTCGCGACATAGGTCTCGAAACAGCGTTCCCGGCTCTCGCCTTCGGGCACGATCCCGGCCAGCACGTGGATGAAGCCGCTCCCGAGCGCTTGAGCATAATCGAGGGCCGTGGCGATGCTGTCCTGGAACTCCGCTTCCCGGCCGGGCAGCCCCGAGATCCCATACTCGCCGGCCTCCATGTCGCCCGGCGGCGCGTTGAACATGATGAACGCGAGGCCCGCCTCACCGTGCCAATCGGCCAGTTGGGTGGGCTCGAATTCGTAGAACAACGGACACTCGACGGCCCGGAAGCCATGGCCCTTGGCGGCGGCGAAGCGCGCCGCCATCGGCAGCTCCGTGTACATCCAACCGATGTTGGCGGCGAACTTCAGCGGCATGACCGAGTCGGGTCCCTACTCCGTCGCCGCGTCGGTCTCGAAACCGTAGCGCTTTTCCGCTTCGTAGTAATCGGGAAAGCCGACAATATCCTGAAGTTCGGGGAATGTGATCTTGCCATCCTCGCCGACTTGGCCGCCGGCCAGACGCGTCAACTCCGCCTGCATGCCGTCGATGGCGGCAAGCATCAGGGCGGCGGGCCAGATGGCGATCTTGTAGCCGATGGCCTCGAGTTCCGCAGGCGGCAGGAACGGCGTGTCGCCCTGCTCGACCATGTTGGCCATCTTCGGGCCGTCGACCTCGTCGCCGTAGCGCTTCATCTCGTCGACCGTCTTCGGCGCCTCCAGGAAGGTGATGTCGACGCCGATGCGGCGGAACTCCTTACACCGCTCGATGGCTTCATCCATGCCGTCGGTGGCGTTGGCGTCGGTGCGCGCCATGATCAGGATGTCGGCGCCCTCCTCGCGGGCGTCGACGGCGGCCTGGATCCGGGTATACGCCTTGGATCGGCTGACCACCTGCTTGCCGCGGGTGTGGCCGCAGCGCTTCGGCGACAGTTGGTCCTCAAGCATGATGCAGGCGAAGCCGGCGCCGGCGTAGCCCTGCACGGTCCGCTTGATGTTGATGGCGTTGCCCCAGCCCGTGTCGCCGTCGCCGACCACCGGGATCGAGACCGCGTCGCAGAGGTTTCGGCCCTGGTCGAGCATTTCCGCATACGAGATCAGGCCCGTATCAGGGAGCCCGATGCGCGCCGCCGAAACCATGAAGCCGCTCATGAAGGCGGCCTTGAAACCGGCGCGCTCGGCGAGCCGGGTCGAGACCGCGTCGAACACGCCGGGCATGGGGATGATGCCGGGCGCGTCGAGCAGGTCACGCAGTTTCCGGGCTTGGCTCATGATCGTTTCCTCCACGTTTCAGCGGCCCTGGAAGGCCGGTTTCTCCTTGGCCAGGAAGGCGCGCACGCCCTCGGCGTAATCCTCGCTGTCGCAGGCCGCGTAGCTTTCCGCGATCTCGTCCGCCGTCAGCGGCGACGGGTCGGCGCCCAGGCGGTTGACGAACTTCTTGGTCGCCCGGTTCGAGAGCGGCGCCGCGGCGGCGATGCTCTCGGCCAGCCCGCCGACCTCGGCCTCCAGCGCGTCGTCGTCGCAGACCTGGCCGACAAGGCCGAGCCGGAGCGCCTCCTCGGCATCGATGATACGCCCGGTGAGCAGGAGATCCAATACCACGGCCCGGCCGGCGACCCGCATCACCGGTTCCAGCTCGGGATAGGCGAAGGGATGGCCGATGCGGTTGATGGGCACGCCGAACTTGGCCGAGCGGTTGGCCATGCGGATGTCGCAGCAACACGCGATCTCCAACCCGCCGCCGGTGCACGCGCCCTGGATCATGGCGATGGTCGGGTGCGGACAATTGACCAGGACGTCGAGCGCCTGGGCCGTCGCCGCGCCGTACTTGGCCGCCTGCTCCGAATTGGCCCGGACGTCGGGAAACTCGGAGATGTCGGCGCCGGCGGCGAAGGCTTTGTCGCCGGCGCCGCGCACCACGATGCAGCGCACGCTGTCGTCGAGGGCCAGCGGCGCGATGGTGTAGGCGAGGCGCGACCAAGCCGCCATCGGCAGCGCGTTGCGCTTCTCGGGGTTGTTGAGAACGACGGTGACGATATCGCCGTCGCGTTCCGTGAGAACCAGATCCGACATGCTCATTCTCCGTTCAACAGCCGCGCCGGCTTCCCGGCGAGCCAGCCGGCGACATCCTCGACGGCCTGGGCGTAGACCTTCTCGTAGAGCTCGGCGATGACATAACCCGTGTGCCCGGTGAGCACGGCGTTGTCGCATTCGCGCAGCGGATGGTCGATGGGCAGCGGCTCGACGTCGTAGACATCGATGCCGGCGCCGGCGATGCGCCGGTCCTGGAGCGCCGCGATCAGCGCCGCCTCGTCGACGATGGGGCCGCGCGACGTGTTGACCAGGAAGGCCGTCGGCTTCATCCGGGCGAATTCGTCGGCGCCGACCAGACCGGTGGAGCGCTCGCTCAGCACCATGTGGACGGTGATCACGTCGGCGGTCGCGAACAGCGTCTCCTTGTCGACGCGCCGCACGCCGACCTCGGCGCAGCGCTCGTCGGTCAGGTTCTGGCTCCAGGCGACGACGTCCATGCCGAAGGCGAGACCGACGCGGGCCGCCTGCGCGCCCAGCTTGCCGAGGCCGACGACGCCCAGAGTCTTGCCGTTCAGGCCGACGCCGAAGCCCTCCTGCCAGCCGCCGTCCTTCATGGCGCGGTCCTCCTTGGGGATTTCCTTGACCAGCGCCAGGATCAGCGCCCAGGCGTGCTCGAAGGCCGGGTACCCGAGCATTTCGGTGCCGCTGACATCGACGCCCTGGCCGCGGGCCGCCGCCATGTCGATGGCCAGGTTGCGCATGCCGGTGGTCACCAAGAGCTTCAGGTCCGGCAACTTGGCCAGCTGGCTGGCCGGGAACCGGGTCCGTTCGCGCATGGCGACGAGCACCTCGAAGCCGGCGAGCGCATCGGCGATGCGGTCCTCGTCGTGGCCCAGGAAGTCGTTGAACACGGTGATGTCGGCGTCCGGAATGGCGTTCCAGTCGGCGGCCTCCAGGGCCTTGTTCTGATAGTCGTCCAAGATCGCGATGCGCGGCATGTCCTGATCGGTCCTCCCGGGGGGCGCTGCCGCCCCTTTTTTTTGATTGCCGGCACTGACATAGTACCGGCCTGACGCACGATAGCCCGAGGGAGGATAGCCATGACCTGGCTGGAAGGCAAAACCCGCAATCCGACGCCGCCCGGCGCGCGTTTGCGCCAACTTCTCGAACGCCCGGAAATCCTCGGCGTTCCCGGCGCCCACAACGCCTTGGCCGGACTTCTGGCCCAGGAACAGGGCTTCGAGGCGCTGTACGTGTCCGGCGGCGGCGTCACCCTGACGCTCGGCCTCCCCGACCTCGGCATCATGGGCCTCGACGAGCTCTGCTTCGTCACCCGGATGATCAGCCGCGCCACCGACCTGCCGCTGATCGTCGACGGTGACGTCGGCTACGGCGGCCAGCTCAACGCCAAGCGCACGGTCCGCGAACAGGAGAACGCCGGCGCCGC
>JAPPPF010000151.1:0-1687 GCA_028817665.1 Magnetovibrio sp.
CTTCTACTCGGCACCGATCATTCTCTCGCTCACGGCGGCATACTTGTACGTCCGGGGCGAGGCGCTTCCGGAACTAAGCGGGATGTTTTGGGTCTATGCATCTAGCGGCGGTCTGACGCAGATATTGGCGACGTGGTGCGTGGTCGCCCTCTTTCAGCAGCGCAACTTCGCCGTCGGGATCACCTTCAAGAAGACCGAGGTCATGCAGACGGCCCTGGTTGGCTTGATCGTGCTTGGCGACAAGATTTCCACCACCGGTTTTCTGGCGTTGGTGGTCGGATTGTTGGGTGTTCTGGTTCTTTCACAGAAGCCCGGCGACGTCGACGGCGCGTGGTTCTCCAAGCTGTTCAACAAAGGGGCGGGCCTCGGCCTGATTTCCGGGGCCTTTTTCGCGGTTTCTGCGGTTGGATACCGGGGCGCCACGCTGGAAATCGCCAGCGACGACCCGTTGATGCGGTCGTCCGTTTCCCTGGCCATCGTCACGCTTGGCCAAACGGCAGGCATGGCGCTTTGGCTTGCATGGCGCGAGAAAGGCGAACTGGGTCGCGTGATCGAGGCCCGCCGCACCGCCATCTGGATGGGGATCACGGGCATGGCGGGCAGCCTATGCTGGTTCACCGCCTTTACCCTTCAGAATGCCGCCTACGTCTTCGCTGTCGGCCAGGTTGAGGTGATCTTCTCTCTCGCGGCGTCGGCGATGTTCTTCAATGAAAAGGTGACGACGAAGGAATTGCTCGGGATCTCCTTGATCACGCTCAGCATCGTGTATTTGGTTACGGTTGCATAAGGCCGGAAGCAGCGAGGCCCGAGCGCTGCCTCTCATACTTCGTCGAGAACACGATCCCCGACAGGCTCATCCAGCCGTACGTGGTGCCGCCGCTTTCCACGCGGACAACGCCATTGGGGTGAACGTCGACTCTATACGCCGAGCACGTCGAACAGGCACTGCACGGTCATTAAGGTGGCGCCGACGGCCAGGATGAGGCGCGCCGGCCAGGTCGGGAAATTGATCAGCCCAGTCGCGTACTCGCCCACCGAGACGCTGTGAATGCCCGACTTCCAGCCGTACCAGGCGATCAGGCCCCACATGAGGGCGCTCAGGAGATGCTGGACCAATTCCATGAACTTGCGGCCGCCCGGCGGCAGTCGGTCGACGATGACCTCGACACGGATATGGTTGCGCCGCGCCTGGGCGAGCGCTGTCCCCAGGAACACGGTGACCACCATCATCGTCGCCATGAACTCGAACGCCGCCGGCACCGGCTGGCTCTGCAGCCCGATGATATCGAGATTGGTGCCGATCACGTCGGAAGCGCCGGCGATCATCATCAGCAGCAAGGCGATGCCCGAGAGGAAGGCGCAGGCCCGGCTTATCCGCAGAACCCATCGACCAACGGGATGGCGGCGCTCATTCATGGTTCCACCTCATTGTCCAAACGCCGGGCGAAGAGGCGCCCGGTGCGGCGACCAATACCGCACCGGGCATCAGGGAGGAGAATTGTACCTGCTTATTTGACGACTTCGTTCCAAATCATGATGGTCTTCTTCGCCGCGTCGCCCCGGCCCTTGGCTTCCTGACCTTTGATGAAGTCGGCGAAGAAGTCGGGGTTGGCCGCTTTCCAAGCCTTCTTGTCGGCGTCCGGGAACGTGCGGAAGTTCACGCCCTTGGCATTCAACGTGGCGATGG
>JAPPPF010000151.1:1697-8514 GCA_028817665.1 Magnetovibrio sp.
AAGTCGGGGGTGGCCGCCTTCCAAGCCTTCTTGTCTGCGGCCGGGACCGTGCGCCAGTCCACGCCCTTGGCCTTCACCCTGCCGATGGCTTCCTTGCCGGCGGCGACGACCGCGTCGCGGTCGCGCTTGGCGGCCTCGAAGGAGACCTGCTGGACGATCTTCTGGTTGGCCGGCGACATCTTGTCCCAGACCTTGCGCGCGATCCAAACGGCGTTGGTCGGACCTTCCCAAAGCGTCACGTCATGGATGTTCTTGGCGACCTCGTAGATCTTGTAGTTGACCATCAGGTCGACGGAGAACGGGATGCAGTCGACGGTGCCGCGGCTCAGGCCCTCGTAGAGCTGCGCAAGGCCGAGGGTCACCGGCACGCCGCCCGCGGCCTGGACCATGCGCGGCATGTCCTTGCCCCAGGTCCGGACCTTCTTGCCCTTCATGTCGGCGAGGCCCTTGATGTGGTCCTTGCAGACCAGCTGATAGGGATTGAGGTGGTGCATGAACAGCGCCTTCATGCCGTTGCGCTTGGCTTCCATGTCGAACTCGGGCACCTCGGTGAGCAGCCGTTCCATCAGGGCGGTCGCCTGTTCGACCCGCGACATGGCCATGGGGATCGAGTTGGGCGCCGCGTGGAACGGCAGTTCGGCCGGGAAATAGCCCGGCGACATGGCCGCCAGATCGATTGCGCCCTGCTGGATGAGACCGAGGTTCTCCTTCGCCTTGCCGAGCACGCCGGCCCAGAAGATCTTGATCTTCACCTCACCGTTGGTGCGCTTCTCGATTTCCTTGGCCCACCACTTGTCGACCTTGGCGCCGGCGGTGTTTTCCGTCCATTGGCTGCTCATGCGGAGTTCCGCCGCCTGTCCGGCCGTGGTCAGGCCGGCCGCCAACACGGCGGCGGCGGAGATGATCATGGATTTTCGAATGAATGACATGTGTTCCTCCCTTGAAAAATTTCGCGCGTCAAACCGGCGCGACCGACCAGGACGATTTCTCGAAACCGTCATTGCTTGGAGAGGATGAATTCACTGATCCCGACGGACGCCGCGGCCCGGGCGCCCTCGGCGCCGTCCATCGCGTCGGACTGTACCGTCCGATTTCCGCGATGATCGCGACCCAATCGGGATCGCCTCCCATGGTTAATTATGAGATGAATCGTTATATCAGAACAAATTATATTAATTTATCATTATTCATAAAATAATTTGATTTAAATCCGATATCCATGCGACCCTTCCCGGCATGAACATCAAGCAGATGGAAGCCTTCGTGCACGCCGCGCGGTCCGGCGGCATCAGCGCCGCGGCACGCAAGCTCAACACCACTCAGCCGGCGATCTCCATGCGGGTCCGGGAGCTGGAGCGCAGTCTCGGTTCGGTCCTCATCGACCGCTCGCGCCGGCGCATCCGGTTGACGCCCGTCGGCCGTGAGTTCCTGGAGTACGCCGAACACATCCTGGCCATGACCGACGACGCACGGAGCCGCTTCGGGGGCAGACAATCCTTGGCCGGCCGAATTCGCCTGGGCGTAACCGAAACCGTCGCCCTGACCTGGCTCCCGGATCTCGTCGGGCGCATCAATTCGGAATATCCGGAAGTCGTCGTCGAACTTGACGTCGACTTGACCACCGGTGTCTGGAACAAGCTCAACGCCGGCGACCTCGAGGTCGCGCTGTTGCCCGGTCCGGCGCAAGGGCCGGGTCTGGTCACCGCGTCACTGGGCTTCATCCGGTACGACTGGATGGCCAGCACCTCGCTCGACATACCCGACCGCGAGCTGCAGCCGAAGGACCTGGCGCAGTGGCCGATCATCACGCTGGGCCAGGAATCGAACCTGCACGACGTCATCGAAATCTGGTTCCGACGCTACGGCCTCCGCCCGCGGCGGGTCGACGTCTGCAATAGCCTCGGCGTCGTCGCCTCGCTGACCAAGGCCGGCCTTGGGATCAGCCTGTTGCCGCCCTCGGTGCTCCGCGACGAACGCGACCGCGGCGAACTCAGGTTGTTGGAGACGGCGCCGCGCCTCGACGACCTGGAGTTCCAGGCGGTCTATTCGCGCAACGCCGAATCACCGCTGATCAAGTTCGTCGCCGAGATGGCGCACCGCGCCAGCAATTTCCGCCCCAACGCCTCGCGTCAGCCGGCGGCGCCTCAGAACCGTCCGTCGTAGGCCTTGCGGCCGATCGGGCAGGCGATCACCGTGAAGGTCTCGGCCGCCAACGCCGCGCTCAGAGCGTCCTCC
This sequence comes from Magnetovibrio sp., assembly GCA_028817665.1. Taxonomy (GTDB): domain Bacteria; phylum Pseudomonadota; class Alphaproteobacteria; order Rhodospirillales; family Casp-alpha2; genus UBA3470. The sequence goes on from JAPPPF010000151.1 coordinate 3,933, forward strand.
AGGTCGGCACGGTTGTCGACGGTGACGCCGACACCGCCCATGGCCTCGGCGACGCCGGCGAAGTCGGTGCCGCCGAAATCGACGCCCAGGTTGTCCATGCCGTCGCGGCGCTGCTTGATCTCGATCAGCGACAGCGCCTCGTCGACGAAGACAACGATGGGGATCGCCAACCCGAGATCCCGGAGCGTCGCCAACTCACCCAGGACCATTTCCATGCAGGCGTCGCCGGCCAACGCGATCACCGGCACGTCCGGTTTCGCCAGCTTGTGGCCGGCGGCCAGCGGCAGCGCCGTGCCCATGGTGCAGAGCCCGGTCGACTGCATCAGCGTGCGCGGCCCGTAGCACTCCCATTGCTGGGCCAGCAGGATCCGGTGCGCGCCGGTGTCGACGGCGGCGACGCCGTCGCGGGGCAATACCTTGCGGGCGACGTCGATGACCGCCGCCGGGCCCCAGGCCTCGTCGCGGGGAAACGCCTCGGCGAGCGCCGCCCGGGCCCGGGCTGGCTCGCCGCCGGGCCAGACGCCGTTCGGCTTGGCGCCCTCGGCGAGCGCCGCCAAGCCGGCGCCGACGTGGCCGACGAAACTGTGGCTCGCCTGATGGACGAAGTGCGTGTTGGCCTCGGCGGAAAATTCGATGACCGTCGGCCCGTCCTCGGCGATCGTCCAGGGGTCGCACCATTCGGCGCGCATCTCAATGGGGTCGTAGCCGGCGAGCACGATGACGTCGGCCTCGTCGAGCAGCGGCTTGACGATCCCCCAGGCCTTCGGCGACAGCCCGTGGCCGCCGAGCGCCAGCGCGTCGTCCTCGGGCAGCACGCCCTTCGCCTTGTAGGTGGTCAGCACGGGAATGGAGAAGTCCCGGGCCGTCCGGGCGACGGCGTCGGCGGCGCCGTGATGGAGGACGTCGACGCCGGCGATAATCAACGGCCGCTCGGCGCCGGCGAAGGCCGCCCGCGTGGCCTCCCACTCGGCACTGGGCGCCGGCGCCATGGGCGCGGGCGTGGCGCGGCTGACCGAGCGGTTCTGGGTTTCCTCGCCGCGCGCCACGGAGATTGGCACGTCGAGGTGCACCGGCCCGGGGCGGCCGTCCATGGCGATACCCAGCGCCTTCTCGACGATGGTCTCGACGGCGCCGGCGTGCACCGTGAAGCTGGCCTTGGTGATCGGCGCCAGCACGCTAGTGTGGTCGAAGACCTGGTGGGTGAAGCCGTGCGCCTCGGCGCCGTCGATGCAGCCGGTCAGGAAGATCAACGGTACCTGGTCCTGCCAGGCGTTGGCGACGACGTTGATGGCGTTGACGACACCGGGGCCGACGGTGGCCAGCAGGATGCCGGGCGCGCCCGAGGCGTGGTGGCTGCCCTCGGCCATGAAGCCGCCGTTGTTCTCGTGCTTGACCAGATGGAAGTCGATGCCGGCGGCCTGCAGCGCGTCCATCAGGGACAACACCTCGCCGCCGGGAATTCCATAGGCCTGCCGGCAGCCGGCCTGATAGAGCTTGCCGGCGATGATATCGGCGGCGCGGGTCATTCGGCGGCGTCCCGGCTGGCGGCCTCGCGTTCGGCCAGCTTGGTGAAGCCGTCCCGCGTCTGCGGCAGCTTGCGGTCCAGGATGCGGCTGGCCACCATGGTCCGCAGCACCTGCGCGGTGCCGCCGCCGATGGTGAACATGCGGGCGTCGCGGGCCATGCGCTCGAGCGGCAGCGAGCGGGCGTAGCCCATGGCGCCGAACACCTGCAGCGCGTCGTTGGCGACCTTGATCGCGGCGTCCGCGGTGAACACCTTGGCCTGCGCCGCCATCAACGGATCGGGAAACCCTGACCCGGTGGTTTCGGCGCTGGTCGCCGCCTTGTAGACGAGCGCCTGGGCGGCGGCCAACTGGATCGACATGTCGGCGAGCATCCAATGCAGGCCCTGGAACTCGCAGATCGGGCGGCCGAACTGCTCGCGCTCCTGCGAATACTCGAGGGCCAGTTCGTAGGCGCCCTCAGCGATGCCGAGTGCCACCGTCGCGGCGCCGACGCGCTGCGCATTGTAGGCGTTCATCAACCCTGCGAAACCGCGGCGGATTCCTTCCGGCGGCACGATCATCATGGTTTCCGGGACCTCCATGTCCTCCATGATGATCTCGCCCTCAGGGATTCCGCGAAGCCCCATGGCGAGCTCGCGCCGGCCGATCTTCAGCCCCGGCGTCTCGTCGCGGACGGCGATGAAGCCGCCGATCCCCAGGTCCTCGCCGTCCTCGATGACGCGGGCGAAGATGACGTGCAGTTTCGAGACCCCGGCCCCGGTGATCCAGTGCTTGGTGCCGTTGAGGACATAGGCGGCGCCCTTCTTGACGGCGCGGGTGGTCATCTCGGTGGCGGCGCTGCCGGCGCCCGGCTCGGTGATGCAGATCGCCGGCTTGTCGCCGGCCAGCACCAGGCCGGCGGCCAACTGCTTCTGTTCCTCGGTGCCGTAGCGCATGACCGCGCCGACGCCGCCCATGTTGCCCTCAACGGCGATCCGCCCGGTGACGCCGCAGACCTTCGCCATCTCCTCGACGACCAGCATGGCGTCCATGTAGCTCGCGCCTTGGCCGCCGTATTCCTTGGGAATGGTCATCCCCATGAAGCCGGCGTCGGTCAGTTTCTGGACGTTGTCCCAGGGATATTCCTCGGTGCGATCGACCTCGGCGGCGTTGGGCGCGATCTCGCTCTGCGCGAGCCACCGGGCCGTCTCTTGGATAGCACGCTGGGTTTCCGTCAGTTCAAACATGGTGGGAGCCCCTCAATGATGGTCCGAAAATTCTATCACCGCCGCGGATCGGCGGCGCGGCGGCATACTAACGGCATTAACAAAATAAAAAACACGAATAATCTTGAAGTATTTATTGATTTTTTCTCATGTCACTGCGGCCGCCAGCAACTCGTCGTAGAGGGCGCGGACCATGTCCGTCTTGGCGCTTTCTGTGCGTTCGGTGATGCCGACGCCGCGGGTCATCGGCGGCACCCCGAACGGCAGTGCGCGGATGCCCGGCGGAAACGGCTCGGCAATGGGGCGGCTCGGCGCGACGAAGACGCCGAGCCCGTTGACGACCATGCCGGCGACCGCCTCCAGGGAATCGAGCTCCATCCCCGGGCGGACCTGGATGCCGCGCTCGCGCAGATGCGTGTCGATGATTCGGCCGGCCCAGGCGAAGCGCTTGAAGCGGATGAACGGCAGGCTTTCGAGGAGTTCGCGGTCGCTGTCGCCGGGGGTGCCGGCAGGCGCGATTACCATCAACGGCTCCTGGACCACCGGGTGCCAACTCAGGCCGGCGGCCGGGTCGAGCGGTCGAACAGCTTGGTCTGCAGACCGTCCTCCAGCGCCTTGACGTGCAGGCTGATGGCGGACTGGTTCAGGCCGACAGCGTCGGCGGCCTCGGCGAAGGTCCGGTGCTCGGCGATGGCGATCAGGGTCTTGAGGTGGCGCAGGCCCATGCCCCAGATTAACGGCCCCGGGCGCCGGGAACCAGGGGGGCGGCGGCGTTCAGATGACGGCGGAGTGGGCGATCACCCAGACGCCGAGGACCACGGTCGCCGCGCCGATGGCGCCCTGCAATCCGCGGTTGGCCCAGGTCATGAGCCGGGCCGAATAGGAGATCGGCACCGCGATCACCGCCGAAAGCGCCGCCATGCCGAGGATCGACCCGGCGCCGAACAGCGCCACGTAGGCGAACCCCAGCGCCGGCGTGCCGACGCTGGCGGCGGTCAGGATCAACAGCGCCGCCGAGCCGGCCATGCCGTGCATCATGCCGACCAGCAGGGTGCGCACGGGCAGTTTCGCCGGGTGCGCGTGATCGTGCGCCGAGGCGCTGTGGTCGCGGGCCTCGCCGCGGTGCGAGTGGGCGTGGAAATGGACGACGCCGTCGCCGTGCCGGTGCATGTGGAAGTGGATCCGGTCACGCCAAAGCCGTTACAGCAGATGCCCGCCCAGGCCGACCAGCATGACCCCGACGGCGGTCTCCAGCCAACCGGCCAGGCCGTCGCCGATCGTGGTGCCGAGCATCACCGCGAGCCCGGCGAAGGCCATCAGGGGCAGGGTGTGCCCGAGGCCCCAGACGGCGCCGTGCGTGATGATCCGCCGGGGCGACGACTGGCGCGCCGCGATGGAGGCGACGGCGGCGATATGGGCAGCTTCCAGGGCATGTTGCATGCCGATCAAGAGGCCGAGGAGAAGTACCGATGTCATCCGTTGGAAACCCCGAGAAACGATCAGTCGAACGGGTTTACACGAGGCCAGCGGATTCCACAACCGGCGACCTCGGAACGGGGGCATGCGCCTCGACCCGGGGGCGCCGGGGCCAACCGGATCGCGAACCTTGTCGACGCGAAAGCAAGGATTTCCCGATGGTCCCGGCGGACCGCCCGTTCAACCCGTCGGCACTGCAGGATTATTGGCCGGACTTGGTCCCGAAGAGTTCCCAGATAAACCGCGCGACGTCGCCTTCGAGGGGAAACGACAGCATGCCCATGACCGAATATCCCAGCAGCCATGGCATGACGTAGAACCGACGGCATGCGTGAAGCGCCGCCGTCGGCGAAGGCAAGCGAACCGCTTTCCACC
>JAPPPF010000063.1 GCA_028817665.1 Magnetovibrio sp.
GAGATGTCTTCGCCGGTCTCCTGATCGACCATCCGCATGGACAACTTGACCTTGCCGCGGTCATCGATGCCGATGAGCTTGGCCTTGACCATGTCGCCTTCCTGGATGATGTCGGTCACCTTGCCGACGCGGTGCGGCGCCAGTTCGGAAATGTGAACCAGGCCGTCACGGTTGCCCATGTAGTTCACGAAGGCGCCGAAATCGACAATCTTCACCACCTTGCCGTCGTAGATCTTGCCGACCTCGGGCTCGGCGGTGATGTCGCGGATCCAGTCGATGGCCTGCTGCATGGCGTTGCCGTCGACCGCCGCCACCTTGACGGTGCCGTCGTCGTCGATATCGACCTTGGTGCCGGTGGTCTCGCAGATCTCCCGGATCATCTTGCCGCCCGGGCCGATGACGTCGCGGATCTTGTCCTTGTTGATCTGGATGACCTCGATACGCGGTGCGTGCTGGCTGATGCCTTCGCGCGCCGCGTCGAGGCCCTTGGCCATCTCGTCAAGGATGTGAAGCCGGCCGTCGCGGGCCTGATCGAGGGCGACCTTCATGATCTCCTCGGTGATCGAGGTGATCTTGATGTCCATCTGCAGCGAGGTGATGCCGTTCTTGGTGCCGGCCACCTTGAAATCCATGTCGCCCAGGTGATCCTCGTCGCCGAGGATGTCGGACAACACGGCGAAGCCGTCGTCTTCCTTGATCAATCCCATGGCGATGCCGGCCACCGGGCTGGGCAGCGGCACGCCGGCGTCCATCATCGCCAGCGAGGTGCCGCAGACGGTCGCCATGCTCGACGAGCCGTTGGACTCGGTGATCTCGGAGACCACCCGGACGGTGTACGGGAAGTCGACCTTGTCCGGCATCAGCGGGTGCACGGCGCGCCAGGCGAGCTTGCCGTGGCCAACCTCGCGCCGGCCGGTGAAGCCGAAACGTCCGGCTTCGCCAACGGAATAGGGCGGGAAGTTGTAGTGCAGCATGAAGTGCTCGCGGTAATCCTCGGCGAGCCCGTCGATGATCTGCTCATCCTGGCCGGTGCCCAGCGTCGTGGTCACCAGGGCCTGGGTCTCGCCGCGGGTGAACAGCGCCGAGCCGTGCGCCCGGGGCAACACGCCGACGTCGACCGCGATCTGGCGAACCGTGCTGGTGTCGCGGCCGTCGATGCGCTGGCCGGTATTCAGGATGTCGCGGCGCACGATGTCCTTTTCCAGGCCCTTGAGGATGTCGCCAAGAACCTTGTCGACCAGCTCATGATCGAGGGACTCGTCGGCGGCCAGGTCTTCCGCGACCTGCGCCTTGACGGCGTTGATCTTCTCGACCCGCGCCTGCTTGACGGTTTCCTTGTAGGCGTCGCGAAGATCGGCTTCCGCCATCTCCTTGACGCGCCCGGCCAGCTCTTCCTTGCCTTCCGGCGGCGCCGGCAGGTCGATGGGCTCCTTGGCGCAGGCCTCGGCGAGCTCGATGATCGCGTCGATCACCGGCTGGAACGCCTGGTGCCCGAAGGTCACGGCGCCGAGCATGATGTCCTCGGAAAGCTCGCTGGCTTCCGATTCGACCATCAGCACGCCCTCGCGGGTGCCGGCGACCATCAGCTCCAGGTCGCTGGACGGCATTTCGTCGAGCTGCGGGTTGAGGACGTATTCGCCGTCGATGTAACCGACGCGACAACCGCCGATGGGGCCCATGAAGGGCAGGCCCGAAATGGTCAGCGCGGCGGAGGCGGCGACCATGGCCGGCACGTCGCTTTCGTTTTCCTGATCGTGGGAAAGCACCGTGCAGATGACCTGGGTCTCGTTCTTGAAGCCCTTGACGAAGAGCGGCCGGATGGGCCGGTCGATGAGCCTGGAAACCAGGGTTTCCTTTTCGCTCGGACGTCCTTCACGCTTGAAAAAACCGCCGGGAATCTTGCCGGCGGCGTAAGCCTTTTCAACGTAGTGGACGGTCAGCGGGAAAAAGTCGAGATGGGGTTTCGGCTGCTTTTCGCCGACCACGGCGCAGAGCACGGTGGTTTCACCATAGGTGACGATCACGGCCCCGTCGGCCTGGCGGGCGACCTTGCCCGTCTCGATGATCAGGGGGCGTCCGCCCCAGTCGATCTCCTTGCGATATTCTTCAAACATACTTCTATATTCCTCTCGTGCGTACGTGCGTATTTCTCGCGTACGTCACCTCGGGCCCAATGCCACGAGGTGAAGGGGCGAAATTTCAGTGATTCCGTCCCAGGGCCGCTCCTTGGATCCGGCCGGCCGAGCGCCGGCGGTGTTTCGGTCGCGGCAACACCGACGCCAAGGGCGCCGGCGGCGGCGTCAACGGCGCAGGTTGAGGCTCTTGATCAGGCTCTCATAGCGCGTGACGTCCTTCTTCTTGACGTAGTCAAGAAGCCGGCGGCGCTGGCCGACCATCATCAGCAGGCCGCGCCGGGAATGAAAATCCTTCTTATGGGTTTTCAGGTGTTCCGTCAGATTGGAAATGCGTTCCGTGAGGATCGCGACTTGGACCTCGGGTGAACCGGTGTCCCCGTCCTTTTGGGCGTACTCCTTGATGAGTTCGCCCTTGCGTTCGGCTGTAATCGACATCGTGTACTCCGCATTACTCAAAGGTTCATGACACGGACGGGGCGTATTTCCCCGCCGGCGATTCTTGCCAGAGCCACAAGCCTTCCCTCGGACATGGCGCACACGGTGTCGCCTTGCATGATGTCCTTGAAGGGGGACCGGCTGGCCACGGGCAGGACCGGGACGGTCTGACCGCGCTTGAGCCTCTGGGCCTCCTGGGCGGTCAGGGCCAGTGCCGGGATGTCGGCCAGCACGGTCTCGACCGGGAGCAGGGGGCTCGAATCGGGCGCAATATGCCCGAGCGATTCGATTTTATCCAGCGAAATCGCGTGATTTTCTTGAAACGGTCCGACGGCGGTGCGCCGCAGCGAAACGACGTGCCCCACGGTTCCGGCGGCGCGCGCGATATCGCGGGCCAGGGCGCGCACGTAGGTGCCCTTGCCCGCCGTCACCTCGAACGCCGCGTGATCGGCGTCCGGGGTCTCGACGAGCCGGATCTCGGCGATGCTCACGGTCCGCGCCGCGAGCTCCACCGGCACGTCCTTGCGGGCCAGTTCATAAGCGCGGCGTCCGTCCACCTTGATCGCCGAGAACACCGGCGGCACCTGCTCGATCTCGCCGGTGAAGCTGGACAGCAAGGCCTCGAGGCCGGCGCCGTCGGGGCGCGCGTCGCTGGTCTCTATGACCTCGCCCTCGCCGTCGTCGGTGCTCGTCGCCTGGCCCCAGCGGACAACGAACCGGTAGGTCTTCGCTCCGTCCATGGCGTAGGCGACGGTTTTCGTCGCCTCGCCGAAGGCGATGGGCAGGACGCCCGTGGCGGCCGGGTCCAGGGTGCCGCCATGGCCGGCCTTGGCCGCGTCGAAGGCGCGGCGGACACGGTTGACCGCGTCGCTGGAGCTGATACCGGCGGGCTTGTCGAGGTTGAGCCAGCCGTGCACCGGCCGGCCCTTCCGCCTACGACCCATCGTCGGTCTCCGCCGCCGCCAAGTCCCGCGCCACCGCCGGATCGCGCAGCAGGCTGTCGATATGACCGGCGGTATCGAAGGTGGTGTCGGCGGCGAAGCCGATCTTCGGCGCGTGGCGGAGCTGAACCTTCTCGGCCAGGCGCCGGCGCAGATAGGGCGCCGCCCGGGACAGTCCCTCGATCACCTCGGCGACCCGGTCCGCGTCGCCGCCGAGCGGGATCACATAGGCCGTCGCGTTCTTCAAGTCGGGACTGACCCGGACTTCGGTGATGGTGATGGTCACGCCCTGAACCGCGGGGTCATGTACCTCGTCGCGCTCGAGCAGGCTGGCCAACGCGTGGCGCAATTCCTCACCGACCCGCAACTGGCGCTGGCTCGGGGCCTTGGTGCGGCCTTTGGACATGCGAGACTCCGTGAAACGTCGGATTTCGTAGGCGCGGCGAAGATCGGGTCGGGTCGGCGGCTCAGAGCTCGCGCGCCACTTCCTCAACCTCGAAGCACTCGATCATGTCGCCAACCTGCAGATCCTGATAGTTGGCGAACGCCATGCCGCATTCGGTTCCCGACACCACTTCCTTGGCGTCGTCCTTGAAGCGCTTGAGCTGGCTCAGCTCGCCCTCGTGAATGACCACGTCGTCGCGGATCAAGCGGACCTTGGCGCCGCGACGGACCTGACCTTCGGTGACGATGCAGCCGGCCACCTTGCCGACCTTCGAGACGTTGAACACCTCCTTGATCTCTGCATAGCCGAGGAAGGTCTCGCGGATCTCCGGCGCCAACATGCCCGACAACGCCTTCTTCAGGTCGTCGGTGACTTCATAGATGATCGAGTAATAGCGGATGTCGACTCCGTCGCGGCGCGCCATCTCGCGGGCTTCCGGGTTGGCGCGCACGTTGAAGGCGATGATCCAGGCGTCCGACGCCCGGGCCAGGGTGACGTCCGATTCATTGATCCCGCCGACCGCGGCGTGCAGGACCTGAACCCGGACCTCCTCGGTCGACATCTTTTCCAGGGCGCCGCAGATCGCTTCCATGGAGCCGTGAACGTCGCATTTGACGACCACCGGCAGGTTCTCGGCATCGCCCTCCTTGATCTTCTCGAACATCTGCTCGAGGGTGCCGCGCGCCATGGCGTTGACGTTCGCGTCCTTCTGGCGGCGCCGGCGGAACTCGCTGACTTCGCGGGCCCTGGCGTCGTTCTCGACGACGTTGACCTCGTCGCCGGCTTCCGGCGTGCCGTTCAGGCCGAGCACCTCGACCGGCACCGAGGGACCGGCGCTCTCGACGCTCTGGCCGTGCGCGTCGAACATCGCCCGGACCCGGCCCGACTCGCTGCCGGCGACGAAGATGTCCCCGACCTTGAGGGTGCCGCGCTGGACGAGCACGGTGGAAACCGAGCCGCGGCCCTGTTCCATCTTCGATTCGACGACCACGCCCTCGGCCAGGCGGTCGGGGTTGGCCTTGAGTTCCAATAGTTCCGCCTGCAGGGTGATCGCTTCCTCGAGCTTGTCGAGGTTTGTCTTCTTCAGCGCCGACACCTCGATCGCCTGAACGTCGCCGCCGACATCCTCGACCTGGACGTCGTGCTGCAGCAATTCGGTGCGCACCCGGTTGGCGTCGGCGTCGGGCTTGTCGATCTTGTTGATGGCGACGATGATCGGCACCTCGGCGGCCTTGGCGTGATGAATGGCCTCGATGGTCTGCGGCATGATGCCGTCGTCGGCGGCGACGCAGAGCACGACGATGTCGGTGACGCTGGCGCCGCGGGCCCGCATCTCGGTGAACGCGGCGTGGCCCGGCGTATCGATGAAGGTGATCCGGTCCCCGGCCGAGGATTCGACCTGATAGGCGCCGATGTGCTGGGTGATGCCGCCGGCTTCGTGGCCGGCCACGTCGGTTTCGCGAAGCGCGTCGAGGAGCGAGGTCTTGCCGTGGTCGACGTGGCCCATGACGGTGACGACGGGGGCGCGGGACTCCATCAGGGCTTCGTCATCCTCGTCGCCCTTGAGGCCGATCTCCACGTCCGCCTCGGAGACACGTTTGATCTTGTGGCCGAACTCGGTGACGATCAGCTCCGCCGTGTCGGCGTCGATGGTCTGCGTCGCGGTGACCATCACGTCCATGGCCATCAGCGCCTTGATCACGGCGGCGGCGCGGGTCGCCATGCGGTTGGCGAGCTCCTGAACGGTGATCGCCTCGGGCACCACCACCTCGCGGACGACCGTGTGTCCCTCGATCCGGCTCTGTTGGCTCTTCTGGCGCTCGCGCTCGAGCTTGCGCTTGTACTGGGCGACGCTGCGCTGGCGCTCTTCCTGTTCTTCCAGCGCCTCGGAAATGGTCAACTTGCCGGGCCGGCGCTTCGGCTCGCCGCGCCGCGACGGCGTCGGGCGGCGCTCGCCACGGGAGCTTTTCTTGCCGCGGGTCCGGGCGTCTCCTTCGTCGCCCTCGTCCCGGCCCGGACGGCCCGGACGGGCGCGCGGCTTCGCCGTATCCGGCGGCGGCGCCTCGGCGGCGGGGTCGGCTTCCGCAACGACTTCCTCGGATTCCAGTTCCGGTTCCGGCTCGGCCCTCTGCTTCTCGGCCTCGCGCGCCGCCGCCTCGCGGGCCTCGGCCTCGCGCTGCGCCGCTTCCTCGCGCTCGATCTTGAATTTCTCGGCCTCGCCTAGGGCGCGCTGCCGGGCCGCCTTTTCTTCTTCCGTAAGAACCCGGGCGGGCTTCGCTTCGGCGGCCTCCTCGACGGCCGCATCAGCGGGTTCCGGCGCTTCCGCGGGCGTCTCGACCGCGGGCTCCGCCGGTTCGGGCGCGGCTCCGCCCTTGACCTCGGCCATGCGGCCGCCGGAGTCGAGAGCAAAGGTCCGCTTCGTCCGGCGCTCGACCGCAACCATCTTGGAGCGGCCGTGGGAGAAGTTCTGACGCACCTGGCCCGACTCGACGGTCTTTTTGAGCTCGAGCTTACCTGGCCGGGAAAGGCTGAGTTTCGAGCCTTTGTTCTTTTCCGTGGTCTCGGTCATCTACTTCGTTCCAATCCTTGGCCCTGTGAGCCGTTCATCTAGTCATTCCGCCGGGCACGGGCCCGGCTTTCTTCCCTCAGGCGGTGGCCTCGCCCCCGCGCAACCCCGCAAATCGCCGCAATTCACGCAGCAGCCGGTCGGCCATTCGCCCGGCGGAGACGAAGACGTGAACGACCCGTTCACGCCCCAGGGTCTGGCCCAATTCATCGGCCGACAGCGCCGCCGCGACCGGCGCTTCGGGCGCCAACGCCGCGATCTTGCGCCGCGCCCCCTCGGCACCATCGACGGCGGTCACCAGAAGCCCCTCGCCGCCGGATTCCAAACACCGCCGGACTTCGTCGAAACCCGCGGTCACCAGCCCAGCGCGGCGTGCCATCCTCAACAGCTCGAGGCAGCGCCGCGCGAGCAGCGCCTCGACCCGCGCCGCCAAGGCCGGATCGACGTCGACCTTTTGCCGAGCCCGTTTGGCGAAAAGGTTCTTGGCGCAGGCTGTATGTAACATATCGCGTTCGGCGCTCAACCATAAACCACGACCCGGAAGCTTCTCCTCCAGGTCGGGAACGATTTCCGAATTTGGGCCGACAACAAATCGCAACATGTTTTCCTTCGATTTCTGAACGCCGGAAACGATGCAGGTCCGGGTTACCGGAGTTTCGGAATCGGCGCGTTCCTTTTGATTCCGCTGCATCGCCGGTCTCCCATCAATCGTCTTTGGCCTCCGTCGGTTCCGCCGCCGCACCGCCATCGGCGGCTTCCGCGGCCGGTTCTTCCGCCGCGGCTTCGGCGGCCTCGCCCTCGCCGGTCGCCTCATCGTCGGCGAACCAATGCGCCCGGGCGGCCATGATGATGGCGTTCGCGGCGTCGAGGGTCAGGTTCTCCCCCTCGGCCAGCTCGAGCAGTTCGTCGCCGGCCAGGTCGGCGAGGTCGTCGCGGGTCTTGACCCCGTTTTGACCGAGCACCACCAGCATCGATGGCGTGACACCCTCGACCGACGCCAGATCGTCATCGACGCCCAGCTCGACCCGTTGGCGATTGAGTTCCTCGTCCCGAGCCTCCAGGAAATTGCGGGCGCGGACACGAAGCTCCTCGGCCACATCTTCGTCGAACCCTTCGATCATGAGCAGGTCGTCGATCGGCACGAAGGCGACCTCCTCGATCGAGGAAAAGCCCTCGGTGACCAGGAGGTGGGCGATGACGTCGTCGACATCGAGGGCCTCGGCGAACATCACCGAACGGTCCTGGAACTCCTTCTGACGGCGTTCCGATTCCTCGGCCTCGGTGAGGATGTCGATATCCCAGCCGGACAGCTGCGACGCCAGCCGGACATTCTGGCCGCGCCGGCCGATGGCCAGGCTCAGTTGATCGTCGGGGACGACGACCTCGATCTTGTTCTTGTCCTCGTCGAGCACGACCTTGGCGACCTCCGCCGGCGCCAGGCCGTTGACGATGAAGGTCGCCGGGTCCGGCGACCACTGGATGATGTCGATCTTCTCGCCCTGCAGTTCGCCGACCACGGCCTGCACCCGCGAACCGCGCATGCCGATGCAGGGGCCGACGGGGTCGATGCTGGAATCGTGGGACAGCACCGCGATCTTGGCGCGCGATCCGGGATCGCGGGCCACCGACTTGATCTCGATGATGCCGTCGTAGATCTCGGGAACCTCCTGGGCGAACAGCGCCGCCATGTATTGCGGATGGGTCCGCGACAGGAAAATCTGCGGGCCGCGCGTTTCCTCGCGGACATCGACGATGTAGGCGCGGACCCGGTCACCATTGTTGAAGTGTTCGCGCGGGATGCATTCGTCGCGGCGCAAGAGCGCCTCCGCGCGTCCCAGGTCGACGACGACGTTGCCGTACTCGATCCGCTTGACCAGGCCGTTGACGACCTCGCCGATGCGGTCCTTGTACTCGTCGTACTGGCGGGTGCGCTCGGCCTCGCGGACCTTCTGGACGATGACCTGCTTCGCCGTCTGCGCCGCGATGCGGCCGAAATCGATCGGCGGCAGGGGATCGACCAGGAACTCACCCGGCTGGGCGTCCGGCTTCTTGCGCTGCGCCGAAGCCAGGTCCACCTGGGTGATCTCGTTCTCGATCAGCTCCGGATCCTCCATCACTTCGACATAGCGGGCCAGCGTGATGGCACCGGAACTGCGGTCGATGTGGGCGCGAATGTCATGTTCGTGGCCATACTTCGAACGGCCGGCCTTTTGAATGGCCTGTTCCATGGCCTCGAGCACCTCGTCGCGCTCGATGCCCTTGTCGCGGGCCACGGTTTCCGCCACCTGGAGGAGTTCGGGCCGGGAGTTGAAAGCTTCCGTGTTCGCTGCAGCTTCGCTCATTGCTTTTCCTGTCCTTCTGCCGCCGCCAACAGTTCGTCGGTGACCAGCAGCTTGGCGCGGCGCACGTCGGGATAGGGAATCGCCATATCCTGGCCGTCCACCGCAATCATGACCGTTTCGCCGTCGATACCGCCGAGCCGTCCGCGGAACCGCTTCCGGCCGTCACGCGCCTGTTCGGTTTCGATGCGCGCCTCGAATCCCGCGAAGCGTTCGAAGTCCCGAAGCTTGACGAGCGGCCGATCGAGCCCGGGCGCACTCACTGCAAGCGTGTAGGCGTCCGGCAGCGGGTCGTCCACGTCGAGAATGGCGGAAACGGCGCGGCTGATGGCGGCACAATCGTCAACCGTCATCGTATTGCCCTCGGCCGGTTCGGCCATGATCTGAAGCCGGGGATTGTGTTTCCCGGAAAGCTGAACCCGGACGATGTCGAACCCCAGTTCGCTCACCGTCGGCTCGATGATCTCTTCGATCCGCTTCTCCAGATGCAAGGCCGAGCCTCCGTTACGCATCCGCCGTTTCCGGCGCCGCCCTGGATGGTCTTCGAAATTGATGACCGGTAACAAAAAAGGCGGGCCGCTGGCCCACCCCATCAATTCCGCATCCGTGGCGGTATCAACGAGTGCATCAAGTTCAAGTACGATGCGGGGCCTGATATATACCCAGCGGCGCACCTTGGCAAGGGGTTCGCCGACCGCGGGCCGGCCTTCGATCAACGGCGGCGAAAGTTGAGATAGACGGGGGCGCGGCCGTCGGCCCGCGCCTTCCCCTCGTATCGGGTCTCGATCCAATCGTCCGGCGCCTCGCGCCAGTCTGCCGGCGACGCCGCTGTCCAGTGGAAATCACCCTGCCGCAGGACGCGTTCCAGCGTCCACGAAGCGAACTCCGGGTGGTCTGTGGCGAACCGGAATTCGGCGTCCGGCCGCAGCAGTCGTGCGAACTCGGAAAGGTTTTCGGCGACCGTCAGGCGGCGGTTGTGATGGCGGACTTTCGGCCAGGGATCGCTGTAGAGAACGTAGAGCCGCCCCAGACAGGCGTCCGGCAGCTCGCTCAGGAGAAGGCGGGCGTCGTCGTCGAAAACGCGGATATTCCGCAGACCCATGTCCTCGATCTGGGCGAGCAGCGCGGCAACGCCGTTGACGAAGGGCTCGCAGCCGACGAACCCGATACCGGGATGGCGGACAGCCTGACCGGCCAGGTGCTCGCCGGCGCCGAATCCGATTTCCATCCAGATGTCGTCGACGGGCTCCGGGAACATGGCGCTGGGATCGCCGACGGCGGGGTCGGCGCGCAACCCAGGCAGCCGGTCCCGCATCAGGCGCTGGCGGCCGGGGCGCAGTTTCCGGCCGGTACGTCGGCCGTACCAGCGCGGGATCTCGCGAGACCGGGCGGCGGTCAACTGGCGCCGAAGGCCGACTTCAAGCCTTCGACCAGGTCGGTCCGCTCCCACGAAAATCCGCCGTCGTCTTCCGGGCTCCGGCCGAAATGCCCATAGGCCGCGGTCCGCGCGTAGATGGGGCGGCTCAGTTCGAGGTGCTCGCGAATGCCGCGCGGCGACAAATCGACCATTTCCTGCAAGGTCCTCGAAATCCGGTCCTCGTCGGCCTGGCCGCTGCCGTTGGTGTCGATATAGACGGACAGCGGCTTCGACACGCCGATGGCGTAGGCCAACTGGATGGTGCACTCATCAGCCAGTCCCGCGGCGACGACGTTCTTCGCCAAATACCGGGCGGCGTAAGCGGCGGAGCGGTCGACCTTGGTCGGGTCCTTGCCCGAAAAAGCGCCGCCGCCGTGCGGCGCGGCGCCGCCGTAGGTGTCGACGATGATCTTGCGGCCGGTCAGCCCGGCGTCGCTATCCGGCCCGCCGATCACGAAACGGCCGGTCGGGTTCACGTAGAACTCCGCCTCGTCGCACATCCAGCCCTCGGGCAGCACGTCGAGCACGAACGGCCGAACCATCTCGCGGACATCGTCCTGCGAGAGCTCTTCGGCGTGCTGCGTGGAAACGACCACCGAAGTGGCGCGGGACGGCTTGCCGTCGACGTATTCGAGTGTCACCTGGCTTTTCGAATCGGGTCCGATGCCCGGCAGTTTCCCGGCATGCCGGGACGCCGCCATGCGCTGCAGGATGTCGTGCGAGAACTGGATTGGCGCCGGCATCAGCGAGTCCGTCTCGGTGCAGGCATAGCCGAACATGATCCCCTGGTCGCCGGCGCCCTCGTCCTTGTTGCCCGCCGCATCGACGCCCTGGGCGATATCGACGGACTGCAGATGAACGTGGACCTGGACCTCGTTGTCCTGCCAATGGAAGTTGTCCTGGTCGTAGCCGATGTCCTTGATGGCTTCCCGGGCGACCCGCTCCAACTCCTCGTTGGGCACGTTCACCGAGCAACGGCTCTCGCCGGCGATCACGACCAGTCGTGTCGTCACCAGGGTTTCGACGCCGACGCGCGACGCCGGATCGGCGCTCAGGTATGTATCGACCACCGAGTCGGACACGCGGTCGCAGATCTTGTCCGGGTGACCCTCGGAAACTGATTCACTGGTAAATAGGAAATTGCCCTTCTGCAAAATCGATTCCTCCGCTCAGGGTATTCGGCGACACTGCCGGCGAACGCGATGGTGGCGGGGGATTGAGCCACTTAGTGCCTTTTTTATCGTGGTGGCAAGAAGTCGAAATCCGTCCACGCCCCGCCGCCATGCGGCGACGGGCCGCTTTGTTGCAGCCTTTGCTGAGGTCGTCAAGGCAATTTGGGGAATAGACCGGCGGCCGCGAACCCGAGGCGATTACTTCTCCGCCTTGGCCAACACCTTAGTCAGATCGAAAAGCCGGGCGCGCACCTTGGGGTCGGCAATTCGGTAGTAGGCGCGAACCAGTTCCAGCGTTTCGCGGCGCGCCATCGGATCGGGCGCGAGCTCCGCCTGCTTGTCGTCGCTCAAGCCCCAGCTCATCTGCCCTTCGTGGCTGCGAATCTCGCTCGGCAGATCCTCGAAGAAATATGAAACGGGCACGTCGAGGATACGGCTGAATTGAAACAGGCGGCTGGCGCCGATACGGTTGGCGCCTCGTTCGTACTTCTGAATCTGCTGGAACGTCAGTCCGACCTCGTCGCCGAGCCGTTCCTGACTCAAGCCAAGCAGCGTGCGACGAAGCCGGACGCGATTGCCGACGTGAATGTCGATCGGGTTGGAAACCCCCGGCGGCAAACGTTTTTTGCGCCGGCCGGTCCGACCGCCGCCGGAAGATGAGTCCGTCATCGTCAAGAGTTCTCCAATTGAATGCGTCGTATCAAAGTTGCGAAATACTTCCCGCGCTCAAGTCCCTTCGCATACGATATTGTGCACGGCAACTGACTTCAAGAAAAACGTGATCAAACGTTGCGTAATTCGCGTCTTCTCATGACGCCGCCCACGAACACCGCGACGGCCGCCAGCAGCAGCGTCAACGCGTCGCCGAACCGCGCGTAAGGCGGTGGCGCCACGGCCTTCGGAAGATCGGTGTCGAGCACGCCCTCGCCGCCCAGCGGCAGTTCGGCCCGGCGACGCCCGTAGGCGTCGATCACCGCCGTGATCCCCGTGTTGGCGACGCGGATCAACGGCAACCCCTGTTCCGCGGCCCGAAGCTGCGCCGCCGCGAGATGCTGGTGCGGCCCGGCGGAATTCCCGAACCAGGCGTCGTTGGTGACGTTCAGGAGCCATGCCGGCCGCGTCTGATAATCGCCGACTTCGGCGGCGAAGATGACCTCGTAGCAGATCAACGCGAGCGCCGGCGGCAGGCCCGGCAGCGCCATCGTCTTCGGTCCGCTGCCGGGCGTGAAATCGAGCCGCCCGGCGGTCAGCTTGGAAAATTTCAGGATGCTGCGAAACGGCACGTATTCCCCGAAGGGAACGAGGTGGCGCTTGGCGTAGGTGCTGACGATCCGCCCGCCTGCGTCGAGCGCGTGCAGACTGTTGCTCAAGCGCTCGCTTCCGTCCGAAGCCCCCTCGGCCTGCGGCGCGCCGGCGATCAGCAGGCCACCGGCCGGCACCGCTTCGGCCAGCGCATTCCTGAGCGGCGGATCCCCGGACAAGTTGAACGGCACCGACGTCTCGGCCCAGATAATGTGGGTTGGCGCCGGGCCGGCGGCCGGCGGGCGGAGGCTCATCTCGAGCTGCTTGCGGACGTGGCCGGCACGCAATCCGGACTTCCATTTCAGGTGTTGCGGGATGTTCGGCTGGACGAGGCGCAGACGCACGCCGTCGACGCTGCCGGTCTCGGGCGATTGCAGGCGCAGGTGACCGGCACCCCATACCAGCGCCACCACGATCACCCCGGCGGCCACCGGCCACGCCGCCGCGCGGCGGCCCGACCTCACGGCGAGGCCGGCAAACCCGGCGGCGGCGGCGACGCTGATCCGCCCGAGCCCATAGGTGCCGACATAGGCGGCGGCCTGGGTCATTTCCGGCGACGCCGTCCAGACGCTGCCGGCCAGGTTCCAAGGGAACCCGGGCAGAACCCATCCGCGCAGCCATTCGGCGAAGACCCACGCGGCGGCGAACACCAATCCGCGGCCGGCCCAAGAAACGTCCCGCCAGCGGATGATCCGGTTCGCGATGAGCGCCGCGAGCCCTGGAAAGACCGCCATGCCGATGGCCAGGCCGGCGACCGCGAAGGGCGCCAGGAAGCCGTAACGTTCGGCGTCGACCAGAAAGGCGCTGCCGACCCAATAGAACCCCGCGGCGAAATGACCGACGCCGAACCACCAGCCGGCGCCGAAGGCGTCACGGGCGCGGGCCGCCGTGGAGGCCGCGATGAGGAGGCCGGCGAAGCCGGGGATGAACATCACCGCCCAATGCCATGGCGGCAGCGCCGCGGCGGCGGCGGCGCCCAACGTCACCAACGCGGCCGCGCGGCGCCATCCGGTTTCGGTGAGAAACCGCAAGCCCGCGATCACGTCGTCACGAGGGTCAGGGGCGGCCATGGTCAAGGCGGGTCGGACGGGAAGTTCGCGGCCGGCGCGCCGTCATCCGCCTGCCGCGAACTGCGGGCGGCCGCGGACCCGGAGACGCCGGATCCGGCGCGGGTCGGCTTCGAGGACCTCGAACTCGACGCCCGAGGGGTGGCGGATCAGTTCGCCGCGGATCGGCACGCGGCCGGCCAGGGAGAAGACCAGCCCGCCGAGGGTGTCGATGTCCTCGCGCTCCTCGTCGCCCAACATGGGGCCGATGGTCGCTTCCAGGTTCTCCGTGGTCACCCGGGCGTCGGCGACGAAACTGTTGTCGGCGGCCGAGACCAATTGGGGTTCGTCGTTCTGGTCGTGCTCATCCTCGATCTCGCCGACGATCTCCTCGACCAAATCCTCGATGGTCACGAGGCCGTCGATGCCGCCGTATTCATCCACCACCAGCGCCATGTGCGAGCGCTTGACCCGCATCTCCAGCAGCAACTCGAGCACCTGCATGGACGGCGCCACGAACAGCACCTTGCGGAGGATCTTCGACGGCGAGAACTCGCTCTCCGGGTTGCGCCACGCCAGTACGTCCTTTGCGTGAATGAAGCCGATGGCGTCGTCCAGGGTCTCTCTGTATATGGGCAGCCGTGAATGGCCCTCGTTGGTGATCACGTCGATGATGTCGGGGAGCGCCGTGTCGATGTCGACGGCTATCACGTCGGCGCGCGGCACCATGACGTCGTGAACCGTGCGGTCCCGGAGCTCCAGGATGTTGGTCAGCAATAGCCGTTCGTCTTCGTTGATCGGCTGGTCGGCTTCATCGCGCTCGTCGATCAGCTCTTCCAGGGTATCGCGGACGGAGGCCTCGCCGTTGCGGCCGCGCCGCAACCCCTTCAGCCAATTCCGGACGGTGCCCGAGACGGTCTGTTGATCGGCCCCGCCGTTGCGGGGCATGGGACTCGGTGCGTGATCGTTCATGATTCGCGGGCCGTGATGGATAGCGGAGCAACCGGGTCCGCGTAAGGGTCGGCGATTCCGAGCCCGGCCAGGACGTCGGCCTCGAGCCGTTCCATCATCTCTGCGTCAGCCTCCTCGACGTGATCAAAACCAAGCAGATGTAGCATACCATGGACCACCAGATGACATAAATGATCGCCAAGCGGCTTGCCCTCGCCCCGCGCCTCGGCGACGACGACGCCGTGCGCGACCACGACATCGCCCAGGTTCACCGGGGCGCCCGGCGGCAGACGGCCGAGATCGTCATCGTCCATGGCCGGGAACGACAACACATTGGTCGGCGCGTCGCGGTCCCGGAACTCGGCGTTCAGGCGCCGCACCTCGGCGTCGCCGGTGAGCCGGACGCCGGCCTCCGTCGGCCGGCCGCGCAGCGGTCCGGGCGCCGCCGCGGCGAACGCGGCGGCGGCGCCGGATCGCGATATCGCCTCGGCGTCGGGTAAGGCTTCGCGCCACGCCGGCTCGGCCACGTCGACGCTGATCTCAGGTATCATGACCGTTCCCGGGTTCATTCAGGGCCTCGTCCTGCTCGTAGCGCTCGCCGGTGCGGCGCCGTGCGTCGGCCTCGCTGTAGGCGTGCACGATGCGGGTGACCAGGGGGTGACGGACGACGTCGGCCTCGTCGAAGGTGATGAAGCGGACGCCGGAAACGCCGTGCAGGATATCCATCGAGTCGCGCAGGCCGGACCGCACCCCGCGGGGCAGGTCGACCTGGCTGAGGTCGCCGGTGATGACCATCCGGGAATGCTCGCCGAGCCGGGTCAGGAACATCTTCATCTGCACGGCGGTCGTGTTCTGGGCCTCGTCGAGGATGACGAAGGCGTTGGACAAGGTCCGGCCGCGCATGAAGGCCAGCGGCGCGACCTCGATCTCGCCGCTCTCCAGGCGCTTCACCACCTGCTGCTCGGGCAGCATGTCGAACAGGGCGTCGTAGAGGGGCCGCAGGTAGGGGTCGACCTTCTCGCGCATGTCGCCGGGCAGGAACCCTAACTGCTCGCCGGCCTCGACGGCCGGCCTCGACAGGATGATCCGGTCGACGTCGCCGTTGACCAGGCGCTCGACCGCCTTGGCGACGGCGAGGTAGGTCTTGCCGGTTCCCGCCGGCCCCTGCCCGAACACCAGCTCGACGTCGTCGATGGCCTTCAGGTACTCGGCCTGGGTCGCCGAGCGCGGCGAGATCACCCGTTTTCGCGTGTGCACGGCCATTTCCTGGGTGGCGCCGTTGCCGCCGGGGTTCTTGCTCAGCCGGATGGCCGCCTCGACATCAGGCATCTCGACCGACAGACCGCTCTCGAGCCGCGCATAGAGGCCGTCCAAGGCATCGCACGCGGCCTCGACGGCATCGGCCGTTCCCGTCACCGTGACCTCATTGCCACGGGCGTGGAGCTGGACATCGAGGTCTTTCTCGAGCCGGGCCAGGTTGGCGTGATGGGATCCAAACAGCTCGATCGCCAGGCCGTTGTCGGGAAACACCCTCTCCGCCGAGGTTTGGCGGGCCTGCGTCGCGGCGCGCGGTTGGTTCCGTTTTTGACGGCCATTGCGTTTTGTCGCCGCGCGGCTCAAGCAACCACCCTTTCTTCTGAGCCCGCCGCCGGCGCCAAGGTCGCGGCGAGGCTGTTGGGATGGGCGCCGTCGATGCTGAGCTCGGCGATTTCGCCGATCAGCGCGTCGGGGGCGCTGACATGCACCGCCTGCATGAAGGGGCTGCGCCCGATCAGTTGTCCGGGATGGCGGCCGCGGCCGTCGAGCAATACCGGCAGGACCGACCCGACGCAGGCGTCGTTGAAGGTGCGCTGCTGGGCATTCAACAAGTCCTGCAGCTCGGCCAGGCGCCGTTTCTTGACGGCTTCGTCGACCTGGCCAGGCAGGGCCGCCGCCGGGGTGCCGGGGCGCGGGCTGTACTTGAAGGAGTAGGCGCCGACGAAACCGATCTCCGCGACCAGGTCCATGGTCTCCTGGAAATCCTTGTCGGTCTCGCCGGGGAAGCCGACGATGAAGTCCGATGACAGCGCCAGATCCGGCCGCGCCCGGCGCAGGGTTTCGACGAGGCGCCGGTAATCGTCGGCGCCGTGGCGCCGGTTCATCGCCTTGAGCACCGTATCGGCGCCCGATTGCACGGGCAGGTGCAGGTAGGGCATCAACGCCGGCACGTCGCGGTGCGCGGCGATCAGCTCTTCGTCGACGTCGGCCGGATAGGAGGTCGTGTAACGGATCCGCTCGAGACCGTCGATGTCGGCCAGCTCGGCGATCAGCCGGCCAAGCGACCATTCGCCGGCGGCGGCGGCGCCGTGGTAATTGTTGACGTTCTGGCCGAGCAGCGTGATCTCCCGGACGCCGCCCTCGGCCAATTGCCGGGCTTCATCCAGGACCTGCCCGGTGGGCCGCGAGAACTCGGCGCCCCGCGTGTAGGGCACGACGCAGAAGCTGCAAAACTTGTCGCATCCCTCCTGGACCGTCAAAAACGCGCTGAAGCGGCCCTTCGCCTTGGCGTCGGGCAGGTGGTCGAATTTCGATTCGGCGGGAAAATCCGTATCCAGCACGGTGCCCGTGGCGCGGTGCGCGCGGGCCACCATCTCCGGTAGCCGATGATAGGTCTGCGGGCCGAACACCATGTCGACGAACGGCGCGCGGTTGACGATCTCCTCGCCCTCGGCCTGCGCCACGCACCCGGCGACGGCGAGGATCATCGGTTCGGCCGCGGCGTCCGCCGATATCCGCTCTTCCTTGATGAGGCGCAACCGGCCAAGGTCCGAATAAACCTTCTCCGCCGCCTTCTCACGAATATGACAGGTATTGAGGATGACCAGGTCGGCGTCTTCCGGCGAGGCCGCCGGCGCATAGCCGACAGGCGCCAGGATATCCGCCATACGCTCGGAGTCGTAGACGTTCATCTGACAGCCGTAGGATTTGATGTATAGCTTTTTGGCCAAGGCTTTACGCGCTGGTGCCCAACCGGTCCGTTACCGGTTCCCAGAAATCATCCAATGTTTGAAACCTAGCACCGCCGGTGCCGCTGTCAAGAACTGCCGCCATCACTCACCGTCATCGATGGGCACGCCATAGAGCTCGAGGCGATGGCCGACCAGCCGCATGCCGTGCTTTTCGGCGATCCGATCCTGCAGGGCCGCGATGTCGGCGTTCTGGAACGCGATGACCTGTCCCGACTTGACGTCGATCAGGTGGTCGTGGTGCTCGTCGGTGACTTCCTCGTAGCGCGACCGGCCGTCGCCGAAGTCGTGCCGCTCGAGGATGTTCGCCTCCTCCCAGAGCCGGACCGTCCGGTAGACGGTGGCGATGGAAATCCTCGGGTCGAGTTCGCTGGCGCGGCGATGGACCTCCTCAACATCGGGATGATCGTCGGCAACGGAGAGAACGCGGGCGATGACCCGGCGCTGCTCGGTCATTTTCATGCCCTTGTCGACGCACAACTGCTCAATCCGCGTATCCACGCTCCGCCCTTCCCAAAGTCATCCTCCCGCCGCCGCGGACGGGGCCCGTGTCCCCATCATATAGGGGGCACCGAGGCTCATAGAAGTGATTTCGGTGATTCACCGGGATCACGACTTGCGTTTTTTCCGTGATTTCGTGCCGAGTCCGATCTTCTTCGCGAGGTTACTGCGATGCTTCGCGTAGTTCGGCGCCACCATTGGATAATCTGACGCCAGGCCCCATCGCTCGCGGTATTCCTCGGGGGTCATGTTGTAGGCCGTCTTCAGGTGGCGCTTCAGCATTTTCAGCTTCTTGCCGTCCTCGAGACAGACAATATAGTCGGGGAAAATCGATTTCTTGATCGCCACCGCTGGCTTCGGCCGCTCGGTGGTGGGCTGGACGGCGCCGAGGTTGGAAAGCGTCTTGTAGACATCTTGGATCAATTTCGGCAAATCGTCCGGCGCAACGGTATTGTTGCCGGAATGCGCGGCGACGATTTCCGTCGTGAACTCAAGCAGCTCGCTGATGTTCGGCTTTTCGGTCATGTTATTGGATCCCTTGTCTGCACTTCCGGAACACCGAATTCTCCGGCCGGCCCGGAATTATTCGCGTTTATTACTAAAAAAATCAAAGATTAGGCTTTATATATGAAAATTACTGTATTGTGCAAGCGAGGGCGGAAGTACACGTGAACAACAAAACCGCAACCGGGGACGCTGATTTCTTCCTCGATATAACGGATGAGGTCTGTCCGCTCACCTTCGTCAAGACAAAGCTGCAAATCGAACGGATGCTGCCGGGGCAAACGCTTGAGGTTCGCCTGCGGGGACGCGAGCCCCTCGGCAACGTGCCGCGCTCCGTCGAGGAGCACGGCCACACGGTGCTCGCGTTGACGCTCGAGGATCCGGCCCAACCGCCGGACGGTGTCCACAGACTGAAGCTTCGCAAGACCTAGGGCCGGAGACGCCCGCCATTCGTCGGCACCACGGCGTCCGGCGGCCGCAGATAGAGCGGCGCCGGCGCCGGGGGCCGGTCGCCGGGACGCCACCGGGCGGCGGCCAAGGCGGCCAGGTCGGCGGCGTCCGGCAGCGCCGCGTCGGTGGTTCGGCAGGTGCGGCCGAGCGGCGCGAGGAGGTCGCGGGCCCGGGCGGCGGCGTCGCCGGCGAGACCGATCTCGGCGTCCGCCGGACAAATCCGTTCGATCATCGGGCCGAGGTCCGCCGGCGCCACCGCGGCGGGCTCGGCCAACGGCGCCCGGTCGGCGCCGAAAACCTGGACATAGAGATCGTCGCGCTTCGAATCCAACGCCACCAGCAACAGCCGCCGCGGGTCGGCGGCCCAAGCCATCGTCTCCATGGTGGTCGCGCCCAGGCACGGCACGCCGGCGGCGAGCGCGAGGCCCCGCGCGGCGGCCAGGCCGACCCGAATGCCGGTGAACGCACCGGGACCGACGGTGACCGCGACCAGGTCCAGGTCCCGGGCCTCGGCGGCCGCCTCGGCCATGACCTCGGCGACCATCGGCATCAAGCGCTCGGCGTGGCCTCGGACCATCGGCTCGAAGCGCCGGGCGGCGACGCCGCCGTCGGCCCAAAGCGCCGCCGAACAGGCGTTGGTCGAGGTCTCGATGGCCAATATACGCGTCATTGTCCGTCCACGGTCCCCGCGCGATCACTCAATAGACTTGCATACGCCATGCGGCGATCACCGACAAGCTGACCGCCGTCGCGGCCAGCGCGACATAGGGCGCGTTCCAGCGCCAGGCAATCTCGTAACTGGGCGCGCGGACGAAACGCGACATCATCAGCGTGGTCCCCGAGAACGGCGAGACCAAGGTACTCAGGCCCCATGCGCCCAACAGCGCCATCCCCATGATCTCGGCCGGCAGGCCGATCACCTCCGGCGGCACCGCCTCGCCCACCAGGATCACCGGGATCACCGGATGCAGGCCGCACGCCCCCAGGCCGACGACCCCGAAGACGAGGCCGGCGATCAGCCAATCGCCGCCGCCGGCGACGGCCAGGAGACTGTCCGAGGGGAACCCAGTGGCGACTCCGATGCCGAAGATGCTCGCCGCCACGAAGGCCAGGGATTCGTTCCGCAGCTCCGGCAGGCGCCAGAACACGGCCCGGACCAATTGACCGGCGGCGCGCGGCGGCGGCGCCGACGGGCCGGCGACCAAGACGATCCAGAGGGTCCCGAAGGGCGGCGCCACCACGGCCAGCGTCACGGGCAAGGACCATCCGGTCAGTTCGACCGTGCCGATGACGATCGCCGCGAGCGACCCCAAGACACAAACCAGGTTCCGCCGGTGCGGCATGCCGAGAGGATGCCCCGATGGCGCCGCCGCGCCGGACGGCCGGCGATGGACCGCCCGGTCGAAAACCCAGGCGCACCCCACGGTCACGCCCGCCAGCGGCAAGCCCCCGAGGATGGCGTCGGACCAGCCAAGTTCCGGCAAGGCGATCAAGACGACGATGACGCTGACGTAGAACGGCGACCAGATGGAGGCGGCGACGAATCCCTGCATCAAGGCGGCTGCCATGCGCCGTTGGAGCTGCCGGTCCGTTTGGCGCTCGACCATCGGCGACAGCAGCACCAGTCCGGCGATGTTGAGGACCGAGCCCAACAGGTGGCCGCCACCGGCCAGGTACGCGAACCGCCGGCCCGGCGGCTGCGATACCACGGCCCGCCGCACCGCCCGCAGTGCCGGGCTGGCGCTCGCCGGAACCTGCAGTCACGCGGTCGCGAAGAACAGCACCAGGAAGACCTGCGCCTTGACCAAGCCGCCAACCAAAACCCCGGAAACGTCGCCGGCGCGCTGACCGACGGCCAGGCCGAGCGCAATCAGCGCCGCCGCCATGACGATCTGGAACCGCGGCGACCGCCGCACCTGGAGAACCAGGAACACGACGGTGCAGGCGACGCCGAGGCCCCGCAGGGGCGGCCAGCCGACGATGGCGTGCCCGACCCCGGCCAGCGCCAGGGTAACGAAGGCCGCGGCCGATAGCGCCTCGGCGAATCCGGGCCGCCCCGCGGCCTTCATGATCGCCGGGAGTTATTCGACACGGCAGGCGTCCTCGAAGTCGAACCGCGGGCTTCGCGGAAACAGGGTCGATGCGTCGCCGAAGCCGAGATTACAGAGGAAGTTGGACTTGATCTGCGTCCCGGCGAAGAACTCGGCGTCCACGGCGCCATTGTCGAAACCGGACATGGGTCCGCAGTCGAGGCCGACGGCGCGCGCCGCCAGGATGAAATATCCGCCCTGCAGGGTTCCGTTGCGCACCGCCGTCGCGGCGATCAGTTGATCGTTGCCGGCGAACCAAGACCGCGCGTCCGTGTGCGGAAACAATTCCGGCAGGCGCTCGTGGAATTCCATGTCGTGGCCGATGATGGCCGTCGCCGGCGCTGACATGGTCTTCGCCACGTTGCCTTCGGCCAGGCACGGCCGCAATCTCTCCTTGGCCTCGGCCGAGGTCACGAAGACGATCCGCGCGGGACTGCAATTGGCGCTGGTCGGGGCCATTTTCGTCAGGTCCCAGACTTCCCTGAGCAACGCCTCGCTCACCGGTTTTTCCAACCAATCGTTGTGGGTGCGCGCGTCATTGAAGAGGCGGTCGAGTGCCGCGGCGTCGAGTTTCGTGCTCATGGCATGCTCCTTGGGGAACCGGTTGGGACGCCGCTCACCATCATCCCGGCCCGGCCAAAAATCAAGTTCCTGTGGCAAATGTCACACCCGGAGAACTTTTTTCCGTTATTAAGTTACCTAGGGAAAGTGGCGCGGGTCCGCGTCTGGGCCACGGGTTTCGATTTGGGGATGCCAGGAGGGGTTGTCGTGACCAGTGCTTTCGTTCGCCTTTTTCACATGATCATCCGTCGTTTCCGCGCCGCGGCCCTGGGGCTCGCGGCGTTGTTGATTTTGGCCATCGCCATGCCGCAGGCCGGCGCCGCGACGTTCGCCGAGGACGCGCAAGCCGCCGCCGCCAAGGGCTCCGTCAAGCTCAACGACATTCCGGCGATCAAGAGTTTTCTCGGCAAGTTCGGCGCCCGGAAGCTCGGCAACCTGCAGCTCAACAACGCCAAGTTCGAGGGCGGCGTCCTTAAGGCAGACGTCAAGTTCATCAACATCAACTGGCGCTTCACGGCCTATTCGGGCGGCACCCTCAAGAACACCTTCTTCACCTTCGGCCCGACCAGCACCGTCAGCTTCAAGAAGATGTTCAAGAAGGTGCCGGGCATCGAATTGCTCGACATTCTCGTCTTCGACGACCAGATGCTGGCCATCGCCGGCGCCGACCTGGAAATCGACGCCGGCGACCTGCCGGACGGCGCGCGGGGAGAGATCGACCGCTTCTACGAGGGCGGCGACGACTACACCTTCGAGATCGCGCAGGGCCTGAAGCTGTTCGGCGCGCTCGACCTCGGCAAGGCCAAGGCCCTCAGCGACGCGATCAAGTTCCTCGGCGGCAAGTCGTCGAAGGTGCAACTCACGGCGGCGCTCTCCACCAGCGTATTGGACGCCATGCTCGGCGGCAGCCTGCCGAAACCGGAAATGACGCTGACGGCGGCGCTCCCGACCTTCCGGCCGAAGATCGGCGGCCTCATCCAGTTGCCGGCGAACGTCCAGTTCAGCTTCAACTCCTCGCTGTCGACGGAAGGCGCGTCGGTCGGCTTCGCCGGCACCACGGATTTCAAGATCGGCGGACAGACCGTGCCGATGACGCTGCAGGAATCAATCACGCTGGACACCTCCGGCGCGCCGGAGATCGGCGTGACGCTGTCGATCTTCGAGGGCGAGCCCTGGAAGAAGGCCTTCGGCCTCAAGTTCCTGACCATCGAGGACTACGCCATGGAGATGACCGCCGACGCCAGCGGCACGCTGTCCGTCGGCACCAGCGGCAAGACCTCCATCGGCGGCAAGACCTTCGACGTCGCCACCTCGGCCCAGATCGGCACGACGACGGCCGGGTTCCGGCTCGTGACCCGGCACTCCAACCAGTGCCTGGACATTTCCGGCGGCAACAAGAACAACAAGGGCGCCTATATTCAGTGGTCCTGCCACAACGGCGGCAATCAATTGTTCAAGTTCTATTGACCGCCGGGATCGCCGCTGAACGCCGCCGGCCGATTGATCACGAATTCGGCGGGGTTTCTCTAACACCTTGTGTTTCCTGCATGAATCGGAATAATCGGTTTATGGACATTTGGCAGGTTCGTAATCGCATATGGGGTCTTGGGCTGCTCGCCCTGGCGGTCATGGGAATACCGGCGGCGGCGGCGGCCGCGTCGGCGGCGGTCATCTTGATGTATCACCGGTTCGGCGAGACCGATTTTCCCGCCACCAACACCACCATCGAGCAGCTGGAAACCCATATCCAGGAACTCAAGACCGGCGGCTATGAAGTGATGTCCGTCGGGCAGATCGTCAACCGGATGAGCACCGGCGAGGCGCTTCCCGACCGCACCGTCGGTATCACCATCGACGACGGCTACAAGTCCATCTACACGGTCGCCTGGCCGCGCTTCAAGGCGGCCGGCCTGCCGTTCACGGTGTTCGTCGCCACCGGCCACATCGACCAAGGTTCGTCGCGGCACCTCAACTGGGACCAGATCCGCGAGATGCGCGACAGCGGCGTCACCATCGGCCACCATACGGTCTCGCATCTGCATATGCCGAATGCCGAGCCAGCCCGCCTGGAACGCGAGATCAAGGACGCCCATGCCCGGTTTCAGGCCGAACTGGGCCAGCAGCCAGGCATCTTCGCCTACCCCTATGGCGAGGCCAGCCTGGAAACCGTGGGGATCGTCAAGGCGGCCGGGTTCATCGCCGCCTTCGGCCAGCATTCCGGCGTCATCGGCAGCACCGGTGACATGTTCTTCCTGCCGCGCTTCGCCATGAACGAGACCTTCGGCGACCTGGCGCGGCTCAAACTCGCGGCCAACGCGCTGCCCCTGCCGGTGACCGACGTCACCCCGGCCGACCACAAGATCGGCGCCGAGAACCCGCCTGCCATGGGGTTCACGGTCCGCCGCGACATCGGCAATCTGGGTCCGCTTTCGTGTTTCCTCTCGCACGCCGGCCGGGCGCAGGTGGAGCGGCTGACGCCCCGCGTCGAGGTTCGGGTGGATGCGGCATTCCCGCGCGGCCGGACACGCCTCAACTGCACCATGCCGACGGCATCCGGCCGATGGCGGTGGTACGGCCGGCAGTTCTACCGGCCCTGACGGCGCTCGAGATTACAAGGGTCGCGCGGTGTCCTAGATCAGCGGCCGCACCGGCCTCGTCCGGCCGCTCAAGCGGGCCCCGTCGAGACGGCTCAGGTTGTTGGCGGTGATGATCGAGCGCAGGGTCTTCACATATTCGCCGCCGCGCTCCGAATAGCTGGTCAGGGTGTCGACCAGACGCGTGCCGCCGATCTGCCCACCTTTCCGGCGCTGCGATTCCCGCGCAGTCCGGAACCCCCGATAGGCGCGGTGCGTGTTCAGATTGTTCAGATAGGATCGGACCGAGTGCAACAAGCTCTTGAAGGCCCGCACCCGGTGTTTCTTCCCGGCTTCCCGCTTTTTCGGCACCAAGCCAAGCGCGTCCGAGAACGTCCATTGGCCGAAGATCGCGTTGCCTTCCTTGGAGAACCGCGAGGTACCCCAGCCGCTCTCCTCCGCCGCCTGGGCCAGGGCCATCGACGGCGGCACGATATCGACACGGCGCATCAATTCCGACATGTCGCCCCGCTTGACGCCGTAGCGTTCGGTCATGACGATCAGCCACAACCGGTCGACGGCCGGCAGTTGCTCGCCCTTTTTCAGGCGCACGGTCAGATCCCAAAGCCGGCGGCGGTCGGCCAACACCTCTTCGTTGACCTGCAACACGAGGGGCAAAATCGTCTTGAAGAAGATCGACTTGCGCAATTTCGTCTCGCGCACCTTGTCGAGGTCCGCGGGCAGGCTGGCGAGGAACAGCCGCGGCACTTCGCCGTTGCCGGTCTTCACCGAGTCCAGATCGTAGCCGATCCGCTGGAAGGTCTTCGACAATGCCTTCGCGGTATGGAGGTCGACGGCCCTGTGGCCGTTGTCCAGGGCGCGGACATCGATGCCGCCGACCAGCGATTCGGCGGCCGTGCCAACCGCCTTGATGCGGACAATCCCCGCCGGCAGCGCCGGTTCGGCGTCCGCCGACTCGGTCATCGGAAATTCGAGGGTGGCTTTCGGGGCCGCTGTTTCGGAGCGTGGCGGATCAAGCAGCGCCAAGCCGATCAGGCCCGTCACCAAGGCGCCAGCGGTGAATAGGATGCCGCGTTCAAATCGTCCTGTCATGATACCTTCCGGCTTACAATCCCAATTTCAAGAGCCATGCGTCATCGCCCGTCACGACGGAATTTTCCGTCGCCCAAACGACTATTCTTCCCTGGGGGTGGTACCGTTCGCTCTTCTCCCCGTCGTGGAACGAATCGGAACCTCTGGCCGGCTTTTTGTTGGTGACAGCGTGTAGCACACCGGCACCAAAAATTCACCTTGTTTGTCTCACCCTAAAACTATTGTTGCAGTGCAAAATAATTTATTGCAACGCAGCAAATTGTCAAGCTCTCCGTTCGATATATATCCTACTCGACGGCCCGGACTTCCTGGACTTCCGGTACGTAGTAGCGAAGCATGTTCTCGATGCCGTGTTTCAGCGTCGCCGTCGAACTCGGGCAGCCGGCGCACGCGCCCTGCATGTGCAGATACACGATCCCGTCCTCGAACCCCTTGTAGACGATGTCGCCGCCGTCCTGGGCGACCGCGGGCCGGACCCGCGTATCGATCAGTTCGCGAATTTGAGTGACCACCTCGTCGTCGTCGCCGTCCGTTTCGTCGGCATCGCCCGCGGCGGCCTCGATCACCGGTCGGCCAGACTGGAAGTGCTCCATGATGGCGCCGAGAATCAAGGGCTTCATGACGTCCCAGTCCTTGTCGCCGGACTTCGTCACGGTGATGAAGTCGGCACCCAGGAACACGCCGATGACACCTTCGGTGGCGAACAGTGATTGCGCCAGGGGGGATGATCCGGCTTCATCCGGCGCCGCGAAATTGGCGGTTCCCGTGTCCATGACCTGACTGCCCGGCAGGAACTTAAGGGTCGCCGGATTGGGGGTGCCTTCGGTCTGAATAAACATGGAGTCTCCTTCTCGGCGCGAACGTCGCGCGCTTGCGGTCACGCGTTCAAGAGATGGGGTCGGCCGCGATGCGGATCAAGGCCGAGCCCGTGGCGGGTCATATTATAACCGAGGTGATCCACGACCACAGCCGGAAATTCGACATAGGCCGGGGGTCGGGGGGAGTCTCAAGGGCGAAGGAAGCCGACCACGTCCTGGACCTCGGCGATTACCGGGGCCGCCAAATCGCGGGCCTTTTCCGCGCCGATTCGCAGCACCGCGTCGAGTTGCGCCGCGTCGTCCATGAGGCGCTTCATCTCGCCCTGGATGGGGCTCAGCCGCTCGACCGCGAGATCCGCCAGGGCCGGCTTGAAGGCACCGAAGCCCTGGCCGCCGTACTCCGCCAGCACCGCTTGCGCGTCGCTGTCATTGAGGGCCGCGTAGATGCCAACCAGGTTGGCCGCCTCCGAGCGCCCGGCCAGTCCGGCCGGTTCGCTCGGCAGCGCGTCGGGGTCGGTGCGTGCCTTCTTGATCTTCCGCGCGATGGCGTCCGCGTCGTCGGTCATGTTGATGCGGGAATTGTCCGAGGGGTCCGACTTCGACATCTTGGCGCCGCCGTCCTTCAGCGACATGACCCGGGTCGCGGCACCGAAGATCAGCGGCTCGACGATCGGGAACAGATCGACCCCGTAGTCGTGGTTGAACTTCGTCGCGATGTCGCGGGCCAGCTCCAGGTGCTGCTTCTGGTCCTCGCCGACCGGCACGTGGGTGCCCTTGTAGGCGAGGATGTCGGCGGCCATCAGGTTCGGGTAGGCGTAGAGCCCGACGGAGGCGCGCTCCTTGTCCTTGCCGGCCTTTTCCTTGAACTGGGTCATGCGCTCGAGCCAGCCGAGACGGGCGACGCAATTGAAGATCCAGGCGAGCTCCGCGTGCGCCGATACCTGGCTCTGGTTGAAGATGATGTTCTTGTCGGCATCGACGCCGGCGGCGATCATCGCCGCCGCGGTCTCGCGCGTGTTGGCGCGCAAGGCGTCGGGATCCTGCCAGACGGTGATGGCGTGCAGGTCGACGACGCAGAACAGGCAGTCGCCGAACTCGTCCTGCAGCCGGACCCAGTTGCGGATCGCGCCGAGATAGTTGCCGAGATGCAAGTTGCCGGTCGGCTGGACGCCGGAGAAAATTCGCTTCATCGGTCTCCCTTCCAATGGCGCCGTTTTATGGCCGCTCGCGTCATCGGGGTCAAGCGGCGTCGGGGCCGTCCGGGACGCGCCGAACCAGCGCCTTGAGCTCGCCCAGGCGGGCCGCGCCGAACAGGTGCGCGAGGCCGGCGTAGGCAAGGAGGCCGACGGCGATCAAGGCGGCCAGCGCCGGGATATGTTCCGGGCAGGGCCCGGTGCAGGCGGGCGCGACGAGGCGCTCGGCCGCGAACAGGACGGCGCCCATGCCGAGACTGGCCCAGACGATCTTCGGTCCGCGCTCCGCCAGCCGCTTGTCGACGCTCAACTGGCCCCGGCGCTTCAGCTCCCGGGCCAGCCAGCCGGCGTTGATCCAGGCCGCCGCCGACGAAGCCAGGGCGATGCCGACGTGCCCCCAGACCTGCATCAGCACGAGGTTGAGGGCAATGTTGGCGAGCATCGACCAGGCGGCGATCTTGACCGGTGTCTTGGTGTCCTCGCGGGCGAAGTAGCCGGGCGTCAGCACCCGGATCAGGACATAGGCGGGCAACCCCGTGGCATAGGCCATCAACGCGCTTGCCGTCGCCGCCGTGTCCGTGGCGGTGAAGGCGCCGCGCTCGAACAGCACGGTGACGATCGGTAGCGCGATGACCAAAAGCGCCACCGCCGCCGGCAGGGTCAGCAGCAGCGCGAATTCGAGGCCCCGGTTCTGGCTGGCCCCGGCGGCCGCATCGTCGCCGGCGGCGAGTTGCCGCGACTGGTTCGGCAGCAGGGCGGTGCCGACCGCGACCCCGACCACGCCCAGCGGCAATTGGGTGACCCGGTCGGCGTAATAGAGATAGGAGACGGCGCCGTCGGCGACCAGCGTGGCCAGGATGGTGCCGATCAGGAGGTTGATCTGGTAGAGGCTGGCGCCGAAGACGACGGGCAGGATCCTGCGGCCGAGGAGGCGGACCTCCGGAGACAGCCGCGGCCGCGTGAAGCGGACCGGCAGGCCTTCGCGGCGGCAGTGATAGACCAGCCAGGCGAACTGCACCACGCCGGCGGCGAACACGCCCCACGATAGCGCGTGACCCGGCGTCGGCGCCTTGTCGGCGAAGCCGAGGAGCGCCGAGATCAAGACGAGGTTCAGCAGAACCGGCGCCGCGGCGGCGGCGGCGAATCGCCCCAGCGAGTTGAGCACGCCGGATTGCAGCGAGACCAGCGAGATGAACAACAGATAGGGAAAGGCGATGCGCGACAGTTCGGTCGCCAATTCCATCTTGCCCTGGACGGCGTCGAACCCCGGCGCCAGCACGTACATCACCCAGGGCATGGCGAGCTCGATGACGGCGACGAAGCCGGCCAGGATCAGGAACAGCACGCTGAACGCCTGGTCGGCGAACGCCTTGGCGCGTTCGCGCCCCTCGGTTTCCAACTGCCCCGAGAAGATCGGCACGAAGGCCGCGGCGAAGGCGCCCTCCGCGAACAGCCGGCGGAACAGGTTGGGAAACCGGAACGCCACGAAGAAGCAATCGGCGACCGTGCCCGCGCCCAGCACCGCGGCGATCAGGATGTCGCGGACGAATCCGAAGACGCGGCTCAACATGGTGTAGCCGCCGACCGTGGTGATCGCCTTCAAGAGATTCATGGGCTCTTTGAGTAGCGTCTAAATAAGGCGGGGAAAAGGCGTTTCGGCGGCGGCCTCATCGGTTGCGCTCGGAGAGCGCCTCGTACAACCCCGCCAGCAGCCGCGCGCGCGGCACCAGCGACGCAACGCTCAGATATTCGTCCTTGGTGTGAATGCCGTCGCCGAGAACGCCGAGCCCGTCGAGCGTCGGAATGCCCAGCGCGCCGGTGAAATTGCCGTCGCTGCCGCCGCCGTACTGCTGGCTGCCGAGATCGAGGCCGAGGTCGCGGGCGACGCGGCGCGCCACGTCGAAGAGATCCCGGGTCGCGTCGTCGAGCCGGAACAGCGGCCGGACCGGGCCGGCCTCGACCTCCAACCGCACCTCCGGGTCGCCGGACCGAAGCCCCGTCATGTTGGTGACGACTTCATCGAAGGCGTCTTCGGTCGGCGCCACGCAGAGCACCTCCGCGTGACACTCCGTCGGCACGACGTTGACAAAGGTCCCGCCCTCGATGTTGCCGACCCGGTAGGTGACCTCTCTGTCGAGATCCGAGAAACCTTCGACCTCGGTGATCAATCGAGCCATCTCGCTGATCGCGCTGCGGCCGGGGCCCCGGGCGCGGCCGGCGTGGGCGGCTTTTCCGTAGACGTGCAGCTTGTACCGGAGGAAGGCATGCCGGCCGGTGACGAAGTTGTCTTCCTTGCCCGGTTCCGGAACCAGCACGTAGCGGCATTGCCGCGCCTCGCGCTCTATCAGGTCGCGAGTCGTCGGGCTGCCGATTTCCTCGTCGGGGATGAACAGGAATGTGACCGGCAGCGCCAGGTGCCCGCGCTCGCGGATGACCTTGCCGAGCGCGTGTTGGGCCAGGTACATGCCGCCCTTCATGTCCAGCACGCCAGGGCCGTACAGCCGGTCGCCGTCGCGGCGGACCGGCAACGCGCCGTCCAGGGTGCCGACCAGATGAACCGTATCGAGGTGGCCGAGCACCAGGATGCCGGGTCCCTCGCCCCAAGGAAAATGCGCGCGGACCGCGTCGCCGCGGCCGTCGGCGCCGGGCACCCGCTCGATGTCGGCGCCCATGGACCGCATGGCGTCCTCGGCGATGTCCATCATCCGGTTGACGGCGGCGGCGTCGGTGCTGGGGCTTTCGATCCGCGCCCATTCGGCGATGCCGGCGGCGATCTCCTCGGCGTCGAATTCGATGTCGGTCATGGCGCGGCGATGGGCTATTCCGCGGCCGCCGCGTCGGCGTCCCGGGCTTCGGCGACGACATCGAGCAGGTGCGCCTTGACGGCGTCCAGCTTGGCCGGATTGTCGATCTTCATGCCGAAGACGTCCTTGACGTAGAACACGTCGACCACGCGCTCGCCGTAGGTGGAGATGTGGGCGCTGGAGATCTGCAGACCCTCCTCGGTGATCGCGGCGGTGACGTCATGCAGCAGGCCGGGCCGGTCGCGGCCGTTGATCTCGATCACCGTGTGGGTGTTCGAGGCCTTGTTGTCGATGAGCACCCGCGGCGGAACCTTGAAGACCTGGGTCCGGCTCGGCAGCTCCTTTTCCTGGCGTTGTTGGAATTCCTTCGATGGCCGGATCTTGCCCTGAATGGCGTCGGCGATTCGCTTGCGCAGGCGGCTCTGGTCGGAGGCGCGGGCCTTTTCATCGCCCTTGGCGCCGAGGATGGCGAAGGTATCGAGCGCCATGCCGTTGTTCAGGGTGTGGATCTTGGCGTCGACGATGGAGGCGCCAGCGAGCGAGATGGCGCCGGCGATGGCCGCGAACAGGCCGGGATGGTCCGGCGCGTAGACGCTGACATCGCAGACGCCGCGTTCCGGGGCGTCGCGGGTCTCGATGCGGAACGGCTCATCACTGGCTTTGGCGGCGCGCATCAAGGCCGCGTGCGCGGCCAGGGTTTCCGTATCGACCCCCAGCCAGTACCCGGCCTGGCCGATCTCCATGTGCCGGCTGATCTCGTCGTCGTCCCAATCCGTCAACAGCGCGGCGAGGCGGGTCTTCGCCCGCTCGACCCGTTCAGCGCGGCGCTCCTCGGGGGCGCCGCCGCTGAGCAGTTCCTGGGTCCGCCAATAGAGCTCGCGCAGCAGGCCGGCCTTCCAGTTGTTCCAGACGTTGGGCCCGACGGCGCGGATGTCGGCGACGGTCAGCACCAGCAACATGCGCAATCGTTCCGGCGACTGCGCGATGGCAGCGAAATCCTCGATCGTCTTCGGATCGTCGAGGTCGCGCTTGAAGGCCGTGTGACTCATCAACAAATGCTGGCGCACCAGCCACGAAACGGTCTCCGTCTCCCACTCGTTCAGGCCGAACCGCGGCCCCAGCTTGAGCGCGATCTCGGCGCCGAGCACCGAATGGTCGCCACCCCGCCCCTTGGCGATATCGTGCAGCAGGACGGCGACGTAGAGCGCTCGGCGCGACTGCAACTCGCCGACCACCGAGCACGACACCGGGTGGTCCTCCTTGAGCCGTCCCGTGCTGATGCCGTTCAGGACGTCGATGGCCCGGATGGTGTGCTCGTCGACCGTGTAGACGTGGTACATGTCGTACTGCATCTGTGCGACGACGCGCCCGAAATCTGGCACGAAGCGGCCGAACAAACCGGCCTCGTTGAGCCACATGAGGGCCGTCCGCGGGTCCGGCCCGGTCAGGATTTCGACGAACAAGCGGTTGTTCTCGGGGTCTTCGCGATACGCCGCGTCGACCAGCTTGAGGTTTTGATTGACCAGCCGGAGCGCCTTCGGATGGATGTCCAGGCTGTGGTGCTGGGCGACGTGGAAGAGCTGCAGCATCTTCACCGGCGCCGCCTTCAGCTCCTTGGCGCCGCCGACGGTCAGCCGGCCGCCTTCGACCCGGAACCCCTCGACCTCGCGCTTGCCGAAGCGGATCGCCGAGAACCACGACGGCGCGCGGCGCTTCTTGTGTTGTTCCTCGAGCACCGCGCAGAGCACCCGGGTGAGATCGCCGACGTCCTTGGCGGTCAGGAAGTAGTGTTTCATGAACCGCTCGACGCCGCGGCTGCCGGCATGGGACCGGTAGTTCATGCGTTGGCCGAGTTCCTCCTGGACGTTGAAGGTCAGCCGCTCCTCGGGCCGTCCGGCCATGTAGTGAAGATGGCACCGCACCGTCCACAGGAAGCTCTCCGCCTTGCTGAAGGTCCTGACGTCGGCGGCGGTCAGGACCCCGGCGTCCTTCAGGCCCTGGGCGTCGTCCGCCTGATAAAGGTACTTGGCGATCCAGAACAGGGTCTGCAGGTCGCGCAGCCCGCCCTTGCCTTCCTTCAGATTGGGCTCCAGGACGTAGCGCGTATCGCCCATGCGCTCGTGCCGCTCGTCGCGCTCGGCGAGCTTGGCCTCGACGAAGGCCGGACCGCTGCCGTCCACGAGTTCGGCGTGGAAGCGTTTCCGAAACTCTCGAAAGAGGGCCTGGTTGCCCGACAGCCAACGCGCGTCGAGCAGGCTGGTGCGGATCGTCAGGTCGTCGGCGGCGCGGCGCAGCGTTGCATAGATGG
>JAPPPF010000233.1 GCA_028817665.1 Magnetovibrio sp.
CAGGAAATCGGCGTAGTAATTGATATTGTGATAGGAGGTGAAGACCACCGCGTCGAGATCGGCGTCCGCCATGTGGGCGCGGATCCTGGCGTGGCGCTCGGCGTACTCGGCCTCGCTGAAGGTATGCGCGACGGGTTCGCCGTTGTGAATTTCGATCAGGTCTTCCATGGGTGAATCCTAATTTCCTCGGGGACGTGATGATCTCTCATGGATACCTTGAAGGGTCAACGCTGGACCTTCCGAATTATCGCTTTATCATGCGTGGCAACTCACCTGAATAGGCGTCAAGACCTATGCCCAGCGAGGTGTTGCCCGTCTGGAAAGAAATGATGAAGGTGGCTGGATTTTATTTTTTGCTAAGCAAATTTGTAGAAAATGAGACAAATCAGACCAATAATATGAAATTTGTTGATTATTCCTGTGAAACCCCCTAATACCGGGTCTGCTGTAGAAGAGGACTCCCGACATGAAGATCGCCATACCTAAGGAGCGCCGCGACGGCGAGCGGCGGGTCGCTGCTTCGCCGGAAACCGTCGGCAAGCTCATCGGGCTGGGCTTCCAGGTCACCGTCGAGAAATCGGCCGGTGACGGCGCGTCGTTTCCCGACGCCGCGTACAAGGACGCCGGTGCCACCATCGCCGCGACGGCCGCCGCCGCGCTGAAGTCCGCCGACCTGGTTCTCAAGGTCCAGGCGCCGGAGGCCGCCGAGCTCAAGAACTTCAAGAAGGGCGCCATGCTGATGGCGTCCATGGGCGCGCTTTCGGACGGCAAGGGCGTTGCCGCCATCGCCAAGGCCGGCATCACCGGCTTCGCCATGGAACTGATGCCGCGGATCACCCGGGCGCAGAGCATGGACATCCTGTCGAGCCAGTCGAACCTCGCCGGTTACAAGGCGGTGCTGGACGCTGCCTCGGAATTCGGCCGCGCCTTCCCGATGATGATGACCGCCGCCGGCACGGTGGCGCCGGCCCGCGCCTTCATCATGGGCGTCGGTGTCGCCGGGCTGCAGGCCATCGCGACGGCGAAACGGCTCGGCGCCGTGGTCACCGCGACCGACGTCCGCCCGGCCACCAAGGAGCAGGTCGAGAGCCTGGGCGGCAAGTTCCTGGAAGTCGATCCGGAAATGGAAAAGGACGCGCAGACCGAAGGCGGCTACGCCAAGGAAATGCCGCCCGAGTACTTCGAGAAACAGAAGCAGGTCGTCTCCGAACACATCAAGAAGCAGGACATCGTCATTACCACGGCCCTGATCCCGGGCCGTCCGGCGCCGGTGCTGGTGACCAAGGAGATGGTCGAGAGCATGCAGCCGGGTTCGGTGATCGTCGATCTCGCGGTGGAAGCCGGCGGCAACGTCGTCGGCGCGAAGCTCGGCCAGGTCGTGACCACGTCGAACGGCGTCAAGATCGTCGGCCACGCCAACGTGCCCGGCCGCCTGGCCGAGGACGCGAGCATGCTGTTCGGCCGCAATCTGCTGAATTTCCTGACCCCCTTCGTCGACAAGGAGACAAAGAAGCTGGAAATCGATTGGGAGGACGAGGTCGTCACCGGCACCCTGGTCACCAAGGGGGGCAAGGTGGTGAATGAACGCGTGGCCAAGGCCGCGCCGGCGAAGAAGCCGGCCGCGAAGAAAGCCCCGGCCAAGAAGAAAGGAAGCTGACCCATGGATTCGGCAACCATCCAGGACCAGGCCGCGAAGCTGGCGACGAACGCCGGCAAGCTCTCCGAGGAAGTGGCGAAACTGGCCCAGAACACGACCCAGCTGGTCGACATTCAGTCGGCGGCCGCGAACATGGACTTCCTCAGCCTGTTCACCATCTTCGTGCTCGCCTGCTTCGTCGGGTTTTACGTCGTGTGGAGCGTGACGCCGGCGCTGCATTCGCCGCTGATGGCGGTCACCAACGCGATCTCCTCGGTCATCATCGTCGGCGGCCTGCTCGCCGCCGGCCCGGCCGAGATGGATTTTTCCAAGGTCATGGGCTTCTGCGCCGTGACCCTCGCGTCGGTTAACATCTTCGGCGGGTTCATCGTCACCCAACGCATGCTAGGCATGTTCAAGAAGAAGAGATAGGGAGCCGGGACATGAGTGTACAATTGACGGGTTTCGCCTATCTCATCGCGTCGGTGCTGTTCATCATGGCGCTGCGCGGCCTGTCGTCGCCGGAATCGGCGCGCCAGGGCAACCGCTACGGCATCATCGGCATGGTCATCGCCATCGCGACGACGCTGTCCGATCCCTCCGTCGTTAGCTTCGAGTTGATCGTTCTCGGCATCGTCATCGGCGGCGCCGTCGGCACGGTCATCGCCAAGAAGATCGAAATGACGGCCCTGCCGCAGTTGGTCGCCGCCTTCCACTCCTTGGTCGGCCTGGCCGCGGTATTCGTCGCCGTCGCCGCCTTCTACCATCCCGAAGCCTATGGCATCGGCAGTTTCGGCGACATCGCCACGGCCAGCATCATCGAGCTGTCGCTCGGCCTCGCCATCGGCGCGATCACCTTCTCCGGCTCGGTCATCGCCTTCGCCAAGCTGCAGGGCATCATGAGCGGCAATCCCATCACGTTCAGCTTCCAGCACATGCTGAACGCGTTGGTGGCGGCCTGCATCGTGGTCTTGATCATCACCCTGGTCGGCGGTCAGTCGGAGGGCGTGTTCTGGTCCCTGGCGGTGCTGAGCTTCGCCATCGGCTTCCTGATCATCATTCCCATCGGCGGCGCCGACATGCCGGTCGTCGTGTCGATGTTGAACTCGTACTCGGGATGGGCCGCGTGCGGCATCGGGTTCACGCTCTCGAACCCGGCGCTGATCATCACCGGCGCGCTGGTCGGCTCGTCCGGCGCGATCCTCAGCTACATCATGTGCAAGGGCATGAACCGCTCGATCATCAACGTTCTGCTCGGCGGCTTCGGCGGCGACACGGCGTCGGGCGGGACGGCGGACACCGGCGACAAGAACGCCAAGGCGGGCGCCGCCGACGACGCGGCGTTCCTGATGAAGAACGCCAACAAGGTGATCATCGTGCCCGGTTACGGCATGGCCGTGGCCCAGGCTCAGCACGCGCTCCGCGAGATGTGCGACATCCTCAAGGCGGAGGGCGTCGAGGTCGCTTACGCCATTCACCCGGTCGCCGGGCGGATGCCGGGCCACATGAACGTGCTCCTGGCGGAGGCCAACGTGCCCTACGACGAGGTCTTCGAGTTGGAGGAGATCAACCACGAGTTCACCACCGCCGACGTCGCCTACGTCATCGGCGCCAACGACACCACCAACCCGGTCGCCAAGACCGACCCGTCGAGCCCGATCGCCGGCATGCCGATCCTCGACGTCGAGAAGTCGGGCACGGTGCTGTTCGTCAAGCGCTCGCTGTCGCCGGGATACGCGGGCGTCGAAAACCCGCTGTTCTATGCCGACAACACATTGATGCTGTTCGGCGACGCCAAGAAGATGACGGAAGAGATCGTCCAGGCCCTGGGCTGACGCTTCCGAGACCAACCGACGCGGCGCCCCGGCGGAGCTCGTGTTCCGCCGGGGCGTTTTCGTTGTTTGCCGAGGCTAACTGTGCGAGGTTGTTCGAGTAACGCCCAAGACATCCAGCAAGGACACCCGCGCCATGAAACTGACCGCCATGCAAATCGCCATCATCGAGCGGGAGACCGAAGCGAAAGCCATTCCCGAGGACGATGAGGTGGCGACGTCCCTGACCGGTCAATTCGGCGATCACACCTTCTATCTGGATCCGAACGGCCTCTACGTGTTCGAGCGTTCGAACGACGAAAAGCAGGGCAGGGAGCCGGTCGCCCTGGTCAAGATCGCCGAATGGGTCGACGAGAGCCGGACCTCCATCAGCCCGATCGAACCCGAGGTCAAGCCGGTCATCGTCGACTTGGCGCAATAGAACCGGTCCGCATCTCCACCCGAGCCGCTTGAGACCCGGTCCGCGCCAGGCGGGTGCCTAACGCCGCCCGACGTGGAACGGCTGCGCCGTGCCGCCGTCGAAGCGTGGCCGGTCTTCCTCGACCGCCGTCAAGGGCTCGACCGGCTCCAGGGTTTCCAGCGACCTCCGGGTCAGGGTCTGATAGTCGCGGGTGCCGGCCGATTTCCATTCAACCTCGTCGTCCGAGACCTCGCGCAGCACCTTTGCCGGGATGCCGGCGATCAGGCTGCGCGGCGCGAACTCCGCGCCGGCGCGCACGAAGGCCATGGCGGCGACGATGCTCTCGGCGCCGATCACCGCGTCGTCGTTAACCACCGCGTTCATGCCGACCAACGCGTTGCGGCCGATCTGGCAGCCGTGCAGGACGGCGCCGTGGCCGATGTGGCCGTCCTCCTCGACCAGCGTATCGGTGCCGGGAAAGCCATGCAGGATGCAGTTGTCCTGGATGTTGACGCCGCGCTCGAGAACGAGGCGGCCGAAGTCGCCGCGCAATGCCGCGCCGGGCGCCACGTAGCAGCCCGGGCCGACGATCACGTCGCCGATCAGCACCGCGTCGGGGTGCACAAAACTGGTGGGGTCGACGACGGGAATCAATCCGTCGATTGCATAAACCTTGGCCATCGCGATCTCCTTTTCGGGCACTCTAGCGGGAAACGCAGACGCAAGAAATCCGCCGCACCATCCGGCGGGCGGATCATCAAGCTTAAGCGGGTTGGGAACGGTGGAGGCTTAGAAGCCTTCGCGTTCCAGGCGCTTGCGCTCCAGTTTGCGCGCCCGGCGGACAGCCTCGGCCTTTTCACGGGCCCGGCGTTCGGACGGCTTTTCATAGGAGCGACGGAGTTTCATCTCACGGAAGACGCCTTCACGCTGCATCTTCTTTTTCAGGACTTTCAGGGCCTGATCGACGTTGTTATCACGAACCGAGACTTGCACGTTTGCCTATACCTCATCATGTTAACCGGGAACGAACGCGCCATCGCGTCCCCCGGGGGAGTGTTCCTAACACATCACATCGGGGATGTGAAGGATCGTTTCATACGATTTTCGCTTCCTTTTTCAAGGCTTTCATCGGTTCTCATGGCTATTTTGAAGATCGCCCGCATGGGACATCCGGCCCTCATGGGCATCGCCGAACCCATCGCCGACCCGACCCAGCCGGCGGTTCACAGGCTGGTCTCCGACATGGTCGAGACCATGCTGGACGCACCCGGCATCGGCCTCGCGGCGCCGCAAGTGCACGTGCCGGCGCGGGTCGTGGTCTAT
Source organism: Magnetovibrio sp. (assembly GCA_028817665.1). Taxonomy (GTDB): domain Bacteria; phylum Pseudomonadota; class Alphaproteobacteria; order Rhodospirillales; family Casp-alpha2; genus UBA3470. The sequence continues at coordinate 5,192 of JAPPPF010000233.1, forward strand.
CGGGTGCCGGCGGACCGCGACGACGGCGATGCCGGTGTTCCGTTGACGGCCCTCATCAATCCGGAAATCGAGCCGCTGACCGATGAGATGGCGGAAGGCATCGAGGGCTGCCTGTCGCTTCCCGGCATGGCCGGGCGCGTACCCCGGTTCACGAAGATCCGCTGTCGCGCCGTCGGCCTCGATGGCGAACCCTTCGAGTTCGTCGCCGAGGGCTACCACGCCCGCGTCGTCCAGCACGAATGCGATCACCTCGACGGCATTCTGTACCCGATGCGGATGACCGACCTGACGAGCTTCGGTTTCGCCGACGAAATGTCAAAGGGCATGGAAGAATCCGGCGGCCCGGGCGACAATGATGGGGAGGCGACCGATGGCTGAAAAGACACGAAACGACGACCTGGACACCCGCCGCGACCGCATCGTCGAGGCGGCGCTGGCGCACGTGCCGTTCGACGGCTGGTCGTGGAAGGCGCTGCAATCGGGCGCCGCCGATGCCGGGTATGACGGGACCGCGGCGAAACGCGCCTTTCCGGGCGGACTCGCCGAGGCCGCCGATCATTTCGCGCTCTGGTCCGACCGCCGCATGCTGGCGGCGCTCGCCGAGATGGATCTCGACGCCATGCGGGTGCGCGAGCGCATCCATGCCTGCGTCAAGACCCGGCTTCTGATCAACACGCCCTACAAGGAGGCGTTGCGCCGGCTGTTGTCGTTCCTCAGCCTGCCCCAGAACGCCCGCCTCACCGCACGGATGACGTGGCGGACCTGTTCGGAAATGTGGTATGCCGCCGGCGACACCTCGACCGATTGGAACCACTACTCGAAACGCGGGCTGTTGGCGTCGGTCTATACGTCGACCATTCTTTATTGGCTGGCCGACACCGGGGACGGGGCCGGCGATTTTCCCGACACCTGGGGATTCCTGGACCGCCGGATCGATGACGTCCTGAAGACCTTCGGCCTGCCGCGCCGCTTGAAGGAACGGTTCGCCGGTTTGCCGCGGCCGTTCGCCGCGCCGCGCCGCCGCGCCGGCTAGCCTCAGCGGAGCTGGGCGACCTCGGTGATGACCTCGGGGCGCCTGAGGGTCAGCTTCCAGGTATCGCGGAACCCGTTGCGCTGCAGCCGGGACTTGGTCTTCCGGCGTTGATCCCTGGCCACCGGTCCGACGACCACGCGGAATACCTTCCGGCCCTTCGCCGTGCCCTTGAGGACGGCCGCGTCGAGTGTCGCGTGCCGGCGCGAGAAACGCGCCGCGTCGGCGGCGCGGCTGTAGCTGGCGATCACGTAATAGGTGCGGCGTTCGCCGGCCGGCTGCCGGCGCGGTTTCACCGAGGCGGCGGGCTTCGGTTTCCGGGGCTCGGCGACCGGCGGAGATTCAGCCGGCGCCTCCGGCTTCGCCGCCGGCGCCTCGGGAATCTCCTCTTTCAGGATCGCCACCGCCTGCCACGGTTTCGGCGAGGCCAGCGGCTCGCTGATCACCGACGCCGTTTGCAGGGGCTCGCCCGAGACCTTGCGCACGGCCGGCGCCGGCGCGGCGGACGGTGAGGAGGGTGGGGCGGAGGCCGCCTCGACCGGGCCCTCCTGGGGAAACTCGGGCGTTCCCTCTTGGGCCGTGTCGATTTTATTGTTCTTCTGGCTGCCGGTCTCGGCGGTTCCGCCCCGGATTTCTTCCGGGGATTGATCGATGGCCTCGGGCGGGTCGCCGGCATCGGCGAGCGCGGTGCCGACGTCATCGGACGCCTTGCAGATGTCCTCGCCCTCGACGCCGCGCCAGAGCGCGCAGTCCTTCTGGGTAACCGCCGAGATTCCGTGATCGGTGATCGTTTTGTCGGTGGTCAGGATGGAAACGCCGTCGGCGAACAGGGAGGCGATCTGCACGCCGATGGGCAGGCCGCATCCGGCGAGCAGCAGAGGAGCCGCCACAGCGGCGGCGAGACGACGTCGGCTGGACATTGAGCTTTCTTCCCCAAGGCACGGGTTGATACGGTTTTTTGTTGTTTTGGCGTTCGTTTCCCGTTCTTGCCTTAGGTCTATAGGGGGAAAAGGTTAACAAAGTACGGATGGCGCCATTCGCGCGGACCCCAAAAAAAAGATGGGGCGCGGTTTCCACCGCGCGGATCCACAAAAAGGTGGGGCGCGGTTTTCACCGCGCCCCGGGGTCATCAGGGATGTTTCGGTCGTTCCACCTTTTTGAGGCGGATCGGAGGCCCGGGATATGAATCCCGGGAAGGGGTGCCGGCAGTTGGGGGACTGCCGATAACGTCACCATGCGGCATATCCGCGAGCGGCTCCAGTAACATCCATACACGCTTTTGTGAGATCACCGAACGGGCCCGCGGCAGGGCCCGCAACAGGGTCATTGGCGCCCCGCGCCGAAGCGCGTATGATGGGCGGAAGTCGACAATTTGGCATCGCGGACCCCGATTATCGAATCCCATGAGCGACGACGCCTCATTCCTCAATCGCTTCCGTAGACCGGCCGCCACCGAAACCGCGCCGGAGTCCGATCCGCCGGCCGAGACCGCCGGTGGGGCGCCCGACGCCGAGGCGCGGGGGGGATTGCGCGATTATTACCGGCCGCCGCCGCAGGCCAGTGCGCCGCCGCCGGTGAGCGAGCCGGCCCCGCCGCCGCCCGAGCCCGCGGCGCCGCCCGAATCGCCGGCCGCCAGCCCCGTCGGCAACCAGGCCCCCGGCGGCACCGGCGATCTCGCCGACCATTTCCTCGGTTGCGCCAAGCTCGGCCGCTATCTGACCGTCGCCGACAACAGCCGGTTCATCATCACCGACGATTTCCGCACCACGCCGATCATCGCGCCGGCCACCGCCATGGCGGCGATCTATTCGAAGGACTACTTGGTCGCGCAGGCGGCGCTGCTGCCGCTTTCCGAGTCGGCCCAGCGCATGTCACCGCGGCAACGCGACCGGTTCGAGCGCCTGTTCCAACTGATCGAGGAACAAGCGCTCTCCGACGAGGTCCGCGATTCGGCCCAGGCGATTCGCTCGGCGCAGTTCCGGGCCGCGGAGATCCGCGAACTGGAAGCCGAACTCGGAACCCGCCTGAGCCCGGCCCGGCTGCGCTACCGCCAGTTCCTGGACATCGTCAAGAAGCTGATGGACCGGAAGATCACCGCCGGTCCGTTCCTCGACGAGTTTCGGGGCTTCACCCAGGACGTCGCCGGCAAGCTCGACTTCGGCAGCTACAGCTTCTGCCTGGCCCGGCTGTTCGGCAGCGTCCGGGTCTCGACCAAGGTGAAGAAACTGCTGGTGCT
>JAPPPF010000087.1 GCA_028817665.1 Magnetovibrio sp.
CCTTCGCCATCCTCAGACCTCCACGCCCTGGGATTTCAGCCAGGCTTCCGCCGAGCCCTTGGCGAGCGCGCGGACCCGGCCGATGTAGGCGGCGCGCTCGGTCACCGAGATGACGCCGCGGGCGTCCAGGAGATTGAACAGGTGCGAGGCCTTCAGGCACTGGTCGTAGGCCGGCAGCGCCAACTCCTTGGCCAGCAGCGCCGCGCACTCGGCCTCGGCGTCGGCGAAGTGGCGGGTCAGCATCTGGGTGTCGGCGTGCTCGAAGTTGTGGGCCGAGTACTCGACCTCGGCCTGGTGGAAGACGTCGCGGTAGGTCTTGCCGCCCTGCGTCTTGTCGACTCCGTCCCAATCCAGGTCGTAGACGTTCTCGACGCCCTGGACGTACATGGCCAGGCGCTCGAGGCCGTAGGTCAGCTCGACCGGCACCGGGTCGCAGTCGAAGCCGCCGACCTGCTGGAAGTAGGTGAACTGGGTGACCTCCATGCCGTCGCACCAGACCTCCCAGCCGAGCCCCCAGGCGCCCAGCGTCGGGCTCTCCCAGTCGTCCTCGACGAAGCGGATGTCGTGCAGGTTGGGATCGATGCCGAGCACGGTGAGGCTTTCCAGGTACATCTCCTGGATGTTCTCCGGCGACGGCTTCATCAGCACTTGGTACTGGTAGTAGTGCTGCAGGCGGTTCGGGTTCTCGCCGTAGCGGCCGTCGGTGGGGCGCCTGGACGGCTGCACGTAGGCGCAGTTCCACACGTCGTCGGGCTTGCCGAGCGAGCGCAGCGTCGTCGCCGGGTGGAAGGTGCCGGCGCCGACCTCCATGTCGTAGGGCTGCAGGATCACGCAGCCCTGGTCGGCCCAGAAACCCTGGAGCCTAAGAATCAGGCTCTGGAAACAGGTGTCCTTGTTGGCTGGGGTTGTACTGGCGGATGACATGACGGCCGCGCGCCCCGGAAAAGCTATCCAAACGGTTCACTGGAACCGGCTGCGAACCTACCACCCAACCTCGGAGAATCAAGCGATGGAATGACCGCCCGACGGTTCAGGTGCAGCGGTGGTCGCCGCCCTTGGCGACATAGGCGCCGCAATCCGGGCACGGCACCATTTCCTCGACGTCCGGTGCCTCGGCGCCGCCCTTGTTCAGGTCGGCCTGGGCGCGCTCCGCTTCCACCTGCTGGCGGCGGTTCAGCCACTTGAAACCGTACCAGACGGCGGCGATCACGGCCGCGGTGAAAATGATCTTGGGTATGGAGAATCCGAACATATCGCTGGTTTAAGGGCTCGGCGGCGGGAAAGCAACGCCGGCGTCGGCGGCGCCTAGGACGGCGGCGCGCCGGAGACGTCCCGCCGGTCCGCCGTTTCGGCCCGGCTCCGGCGCCAGTGGCGGCGGCCCTCGTGGAACTGCCAGTAGAAGAGGAGCGGGATGTTGGGCAGGATCTCGCGGACCCGGGTCGCCAGGGAGACCGCCAGCATCAGGTCCGGCGGCAACCCGATCAGGGCGCCGATGGCGATGTAGCCGCCCTCCTGGACGCCCCAGCCGCCGGGCACCGCGAAACCGATGCCGCGGATGCCGACGACCAGCGCCTTCAGCATCACCGCCTCCACGAGCCCGATGGGATGGCCCATCAGGTGCGCCGCGAGGATGATCTCGCCGACCAGCACGACCCGCGTCGCCAGCCGGATCGCGACGCCCGCGGCGACGGCGACGGGGCGGCCGTAGGCGGCGCGGATCTCGGCGTCGACGTCGTCGGCGGTCTCGATCAGTCCGCCCCAATCGCCCGAACGGGCGCGTCCGGCGGCGCGGGCCATGAACCCGGCACCGCCCTTCAACTGGACCCAGACGAAGCCGCCGATGCCGGCGGCGAGGCCGGCGGCGCCGGCGAGCGCGCCGGCGATCACGTCGGCCTCGTCGGAGATCAGGGTCAGCGCGACGATGCCGACCAGGCCCCAGGCCAGCACGACGACCGCCTGCACCGTCTTGTCGACGACCATGGCGGCGACGGCGGGCTCGGCCTTGGCGCCCCAATGCACCAGGACACGGGCCTTCACCACTTCGCCGCCGATGGTCGCCACCGGCAGCAGGGTGTTGACGGCGGAGCCCATCCACGACGCCAGCAGGGTGGCCGGCTGGGCCGGCCGGTGGCGGGGCGCGAACAGCCGCCGGTAGGCCTCGGCGCCCATGACCTGCTCGAAGGGCGCGAACAGGCAGACCCCCAGCAGCGCCCAGCCGCCGGCGGCGAACAGCTCGGCGACCGGGCCGAGGCCGCGCCAGGCGAACAGCATGCAGACGATGAGTAGTCCGGCCAGCAGGCCCCAGATGGCGTTGCGCTTCATGGCGCCGCGGCCGCGCCGCTCAAAGGCCGAAGCGGTTCCACCACAGCCGTTCCTCGACGGCGGCCAGCAGGCCGCCGGCGAAATCCGCGCCCAGGGGCTCGGGCCCGGCGCCGCCGCCGGGCAACCCGAAGCGGCCGCGCCACCAGGGCCGCCGCTCGTCGAGGGCGCGGAAGCGGACGTCGTCGCCGAATTTCGAGCGCATGACGGCGCGCATTTCGCCGATGCCGTCGACGAGGCCGAGGTCGAGGGCCTTGCCGCCGGTCCAGAACGCGCCGCTGAACAGTTCCTTGTCGGTGCCCTTGAGCCGGTCGCCCCGGCGCGCCCGGACCATGGCGATGAACTCGCCGTGGATGTCCTTCTGGATCGCCTTCAGGTGCTTCACGTCGGCCGGCTTCTCCGGTCCGAAGGGGTCGAGCATGGCCTTCCTGTCGCCGGCCGTGTGCAGGCGCCGCTCAATGCCGAGCTTGGCGATCATCTCGGTGAAGCCGAAACCGCCGGAGACGACGCCGATGGAACCGACGATGGAGCTCGGCTGCGCGTAGATCTCGTCGCCGGCGGCGGCCAGCCAATAGCCGCCGGACGCACCGACGTCCTCGATGAAGGCGTGGACGGGCACCTCCTTCTCCGCCGCCAGGTCGCGGATGCGCCCGGCGATCAGCGCTGACTGGACCGGCGAGCCGCCCGGCGAGTTGACCGCGAGCGCCACCGCCGCCAGGCGCTTCAGCTTGAAGGCGCGCTCGATCCTGGGCGCCAGCGCCGCCAGGGTGAGGCCGCGCCGGAAACCGGCGCCGCCCATGGCGCCGATGACGCCGCTCATGCGCAGCACCGCGACCACCGGCGGGCGGGGTTTGAGCCGCTCGGCGATCCAGGTCCGCGATCTTTCCAGAACATCGTTCATGGCATCGATAATAGCAGATCATCGGCGTCGCGGAGAACCGCGTCGGCGGCCGCCGTGTAGGCGCCGTCGGCCGCGTGCAGGACCAGCCCCGGCAGCGTCACCGCGTCGCCGGCGACGCCCTTGCGCGCCTGCACCAGCACGCGCTTCGCGGCGCGCCCGGATTTCGGCAACAGCGGCAGCACCCGGTAGCCGGCGCCGGCGGCCGCCATCAGGGCGCCGATCTCGGCGGCGCGTTCGGCCCGGTGCACCACGGTCACGGTGCCGCCCGCGCAGGCCCGCTGGAAACAGAAGTCCAGCCAGTCCGCGAGCCTCGCCCGGCCCTCGATGGTCGCCACCCGGGCCGCCGGCTCGGCGGGCGGATTGCCCTCCCCGGCCCGCATGTAGGGCGGGTTGGCCATGACGTGATCGAAGCCGCCGGGCGGGCATCCGGGCGGCGGGTCGAGGATGTCGCCGGCGACGATCTCGACGGGAACGGCGAAGGCGTTGGCGGCGGCGCCGGTCCGCGCCAGATCGGCCAGCGCCGGCTGCAGTTCCAGGCCGCTGACCCGGACGCCGGGAACCCGGGCGGCCAGGCAGAAGGCGGCTGCGCCCGAGCCGGTGCCGACGTCGAGCGCCCGGTCGCCGGGCCGGGCCGGCACGGCGGCGGCCAGGAACACCGGGTCGATGGCGGTCCGGTAGCCGCGCGCCGGCTGCAGGCATTGGACCCGGCCGCCGAGCAGCTCCGAGGCGGTGACGTTGGCCGCCCAGGCGGCGCTCACAGGGTGGACGCCTCGTGCAGCACGGTGCGGGCGCGGGCCAGGTCGGCCTCGTCGACCATGACGCGGCGCTGGATGGCGCCGATGGAGCCCTCGACGATGGCCGTGTGGGTGTCGAGCACGACCGCCGCCACGTCCTCCTCCTCGAGGCGCACGGTGAGCCACGACAGGAACACCGGATCGTTGCTGCGGGTCAGTTCGATCACCTTGGGATTCTCCTCGTCCCCGGGGCCCGGCCTCCGTCTCCGCATGGGCCCTGGCCCGCTTCGGTCTTGACCGTTCATGAAAAGGCTCCCTATGCTCGGATGAGAACCAAACGCCGTCAAGGCGCCGGAACATATTTCCCGGGTTGAGGAGGATTGGAATTGGGCGTTGTCGTAAGCCTCGATGGTGACCGCAAGAAGCCGTCGCTGGACGCGCTGACAAGTCTCGTCGAAGACGATTTGAAGGCGGTGAACGAGATGATCGTTCAGCGCATGCATTCGCCGGTCGAGATGATCCCGCAACTGGCCAGCCACCTGATCGCCGCCGGCGGCAAGCGCCTCCGGCCGATGCTGACCCTGGCGTCGGCGAAGATGTGCGGCTACCAGGGCGGGCGGCGCCACGTGGCGCTCGCCGCCTGCGTCGAGTTCATCCACACGGCGACGCTCCTGCACGACGACGTCGTCGACGAGAGCGACCTGCGCCGCGGCCTGGCGTCCGCCAACGCGGTGTTCGGCAACAAGGCCAGCGTCCTGGTCGGCGACTTCCTGTTCAGCCGCTCGTTCGAGCTGATGGTCGAGGACGGCTCCTTAGAGGTGCTCGGCATCCTCAGCCACGCGTCGTCGGTGATCGCCGAGGGCGAGGTGCTCCAGTTGATCACCACCAACGACACGGAAACCGGCGAGACCGCGTATCTCGACGTGATCCGGGCGAAGACGGCGCAACTGTTCGCCGCCGCCTGCCGCATCGGCGCCGTCGTCGCCGCTCGGCCCCGGGTCGAGGAGGAGGCGCTCGAGACCTACGGCATGAACCTCGGCATCACCTTCCAGCTGATCGACGACGTGCTCGACTACTCGGCCGAGCAGGCGGAGCTCGGCAAGACCGTCGGCGACGATTTCTCGGAGGGCAAGATCACCCTGCCGGTGATCCTGGCGTTCCGCCGCGGCGACGAGGAGGAACGCCGGTTCTGGCGCCGCACCTTGGAAAAGCTCGAACAGGAGGACGGCGACCTGGAGCGCGCCATCGAACTGATGGTCCGTCACGAGGCCCTCGCCGACACCGTCGAGCGGGCCCGCCACTACGGCGCCATCGCCCGCGACAGCCTCGGCATCTTCGCCGACGGCCCGGTCAAGGGCGCCTTCGACGACCTCATTGATTTCTGCATCGAACGCGCCCACTAGGGCGTGCGCGCCGGGCCCGGCGGCTGGGCCGGCGACGCCGCGTCGCAATCCTTGCCCTCGGCAATTTCCGGCGCTATAACGCGGCTCTCGCCCCCGGGACACGTTTCCCGAAACCGCCGCGGCGGTTGATCCCGAGGGCGTTCGGCGGTTCGGCCTTGCGGGCCCTGCCGCTTCTGGTCGGGACGTGGCGCAGTCTGGTAGCGCACCTCGTTCGGGACGAGGGGGTCGGTGGTTCGAATCCACTCGTCCCGACCATTTCCTTCCCCTTTCATTGCTTCGCCGCCGCCCGATCCCGCCTTGAACGCCTGGGCGCGGTGCCGCACCATGGATGATCTGCCTGGGACAACGGGTTCGGACAGCGATGCGGAATTTGATCGTCGGCGTTGTGGTGGGCGTGGTCGTCGGGATCGTCGTCGGCACCACCGTGATCGCGCCCCGGCTCAAGCTGCCGGCCCAGGAAGCGCGGCTGAAATGGGACCGCGACGCCGAAGGCGCGGCCCGGGTCCAGCGTTCGCTGCCGGCGACGGCGCGCCTCGAGGCGGCGGCCAGGCCGGCACCGCCACCGGCTGAACCCGAGCCCGCCGCCGCGCCGGAGGCGCCGGCCGAAGCCGACGACGCGCCGCCGCTGCGCTGGCGCATGGCCAGCGCCTACGCCAGCACGATCCCGCAGCTGGGCGGCCTGGCGAAGCGCCTGGAGAGCACCGTGTGGCACATCTCCGGCGGCGACATCGGCATCACGTTCTACGAGCCCGGCACCCTGGTGGCGGCGTCGGAGATGTTCGACGCGGTGCGCTCCGGCGCCATCGACGCGGCCTTCGCGACGCCGATGACCTGGGCCGACAAGAACCCGGCGTTCCAGTTGTTCGCCGCCGTGCCCTTCGGGCCGCCGGTGCAGGAATACCTGGCCTGGATGTTCGTCGGCGGCGGCCGCGAGATCTCGGAAACCCTGCACCACGCCCAGGGCGTGCACCCGATCGTCTGCGGCGCCCTGGCGCCGGAGGGTTCGGGCTGGTTCCGGAAGCCGGTGAAGACCCTGGCCGAGTTCAAGGCGCTCCGCATCGGCATGAACGGGCTCGGCGGCAAGGTCGCCAAGGCGCTCGGCGCGACGGTCATGGAGATGGCCGAGAGCGACGTCTTCGTGGCGCTGGAATCGAACCTCATCGACGGCGCCGAGGCCTCGCAGCCGGCCGTCGACCTGACCCTCGGCCTGCACCAGCTGGCCGGTCACTACTATTTCCCCAGTTGGCACCAGCCGGCGACCCTGTTGACGCTGATCGTCAACCTGGAGGCCTGGCAGGCCCTATCGGCGAACCAGCGCGCCCAGATCGACGCCGCCTGCGGCGACAACGTCCGCCACGGCCTCGCCGACGGCGAGGCGCGTCAGTTCGGCGCGCTCAAGGAACTGATCAAGCTGGGCACCGAGATCGAGACCTGGGCGCCCGACATCCTGGACGCGCTGGAGGCGGCCTGGCGGCGGGTCAGCGACGCCGAGGCGCAGCGCAACCCGGACTTCCAGCGCGCCTGGACGAGCCTCCGGACCTTCCGCGAGGAATACGGCATCTGGCGCGAGATCGGCGAGGGCACGCCGCTCCGGCGCTGACCGGCGGGCGCCTACCTGACGACGAGCACCGAGATGTCGGCGTGGCGGACGACCCTCGACGCGTTCGGGCCGAGCAGGTAGTCCTGCAGTTCGGGCCGGTGCGCGGCGACGACGATCAGGTCGGCGCCGGCCTCGGCGGCCATCTTCAGGATCACCTCGTAGACACTGCCCTGGCCGACCAGGTGACGGACGTTGACCCCGTCGGGAACCTTGTCCGCGACGAAGGCCTTGAGGTCGGTCATCGCCTTGCCGGTCACTTCCTCCTCGAAGTTCTCCGGGAAGTACTGGCTGACGATGCTCATGCCGAAGTCGGGTATGACCGTCAGCATGTGCAGGTTGGCGCCGCCGTTCTGGCAGAGCTCGAGGGCCACGGGCAGCGCCTTGTTCCAGGAGTTCTCGTCGTTCAGGTCGACGGCGAGCAGGATGTCCTTGTACATGATCGCTCTCCCTTTCCTAGGCCGCCTGCGGCGTCGCCACCGCCTCGCCGCCGCCGCCCTTGTCGCGGCGCCTGCGCTGGATCAACACGATCAACACGAACAGCGCGATGGCCGGGATGTAGAACAGCTGCTTCGGCGGCCGGTCGGCCTTGCGCTGGACGCTGGCGATCTCGTAGTCGAAATCGATCTTCATGCGTTCCGCGGTGGTCCCGAAGACGACGTTGTCGACGACGATCTTGCCCTCTTCCTCGCGCAGTTCCAGCCCGGCCTCCTTGAGCCGGTCGACGCCCTTGCCGGGCTTGCCCATGGGCAGCATGACGATCTTGTCGACGGCCCGGCCCTCCAGGTCCTCGCCCTTCACCTGGACGCGGATCTGCGCGTCCTCGGGCAGGCTCTCGGCGACCTCGTAGATGTTCTTCGCGGGCACCGATTCCAGCGGCGGATAAAGATAATCCATCCAGAATCCGGGCCTGAACAAGGTGAAGGCCACTAAGATCAGGGCCAGCGATTCCCAGAGCCGGCTCTTCGAGATGAAGAAGCCCTGGGTGCCGGCCGCGAATAGCAACATGGCGCAGACGGCGGATACGATGGTCCCGAGAAGGTGATACCAGCTCTCGATGCCGATCATCAGCAGTTCCGTGTTGATGATGAACAGGAACGGCAGGATCGCGGTCCGGATGTCGTAGCAGAAGCCCTGGATACCGGTGCGGATCGGGTCGCCGCCCGAGATCGCCGCGGCCGCGAAGGCGGCCATGGCCACGGGTGGCGTGTCGTCGGCCAGGATGCCGAAGTAGAAGACGAACATGTGCACCGCCACCAGCGGCACGATCAGGCCGTTCTGGGCGCCGACGGTGACGATCACCGGCGCCATCAGGCTGGAGACGACGATGTAGTTGGCCGTCGTCGGCAGGCCCATGCCCAGGATCAGGCTGAGAATG